>JANMCE010000291.1:0-23257 GCA_031360915.1 Actinomycetes bacterium
AACACGTCGAATCTGAACGTCGCAAGCTCGGGCGACACGGTGGCCAATCAGGTGATCGTGCCGATCCGTGACGGCGCCGTCAACGTCTTCAGCCAGTCGGGTGGTGAAGTGATCGTTGATGTCGACGGTTACTTCACCGGCGATGAAGCACCCGTCTCGGGTGACGGCCTTTTCGTGCCGGTCACGCCGACTCGCCTGCTCGACACCCGCGCCCCCGGTGTGCTGAATCCGGTTGAGGACCGACTCAAGCCCCGCAAGGATTGGACAATCGAGGTACCCGTTCTGTACACCGGCGGCCTCGCGACACGGGCTTCTGCCGTGGTCATGACGACAACACTGGTTGACGCCGAGGGCCCGGGTTTCGTGTCGGTGTGGGCTGCTGGCTCCGCCAAGCCAACGGCATCCACCCTCAACGCCAGCTACCGCCGTCAGACCATCGCCAACCATGTGATCACGCCGGTCTCGTATCGCGGGGTGAGTCTGTACACCTCGCAACCGATGCATCTTCTTGCCGACGTGAGCGGTTGGTTCACGGGGGCACCTGCGCCTGTTGTGTCGAAGCCCACCAACAACGTGTTGCCCGCGGTCAGCGGCCGATTGGTCATCGCGGCCATCGGTGTCGATGCCCCACTCGGCGATGGCCTCAGCGACGACACCCTCGACATCAGCCCTATGCACTGGTCACTGTCGTCGATGCCCGGAGAGTTGGGCACCATGAACATCCTGGGGCATCGATCGTCCCACGGCGGACCCTTCCTGCGACTCGACGAGCTTCGTGCGGGGGATGCGGTCACGGTCAGCAATGACGGCATCAGTTGGACCTACCGGGTGACAGGTAGCCGAGTGGTGGCACCGCAGGACGTCCTTAACCTGGTCGACAACGGCACCGCCAACATGAACCTGATCGCCTGCCATCCGATCGGCTCCACCGAGCAACGCCTCGTCGTCCTCGCCGAACTAACCGAAGTGGTCCGCTGACGCTATTCCCAGCGGAAGAGGCGGACCGCAGCGGTGCAGGCAAGGGCCGCCCACACGACCAGGATGATCCACGGTCGTGACGTCCGGGCCACCTCACCGACGGATTGGCGCATTGCCTCACTGAGCGCCCCAGATGGCAGGATACGACCGATCGCTCGCAATGGCCCCGGCAGTTTGCCCAGCGGCACCACCATCCCGCCGAACAACAACAGCAACAGATACAGCCCGTTCACAGCCGCGAGGTTGACCTCACCCTTCAGTCGCCCGGCCATCGTGAACCCAGTGCCGGCGAAACACGCAGTTCCGAGCACCACGGCCACGACTACCAGAACGACCGACAGGCTTGGCCGCCAACCCATCGCGTAGCCAATAGTTGCAAGTACAACGAATTGCACCACTTCCACGATAGCGATGGTTGCGGCCTTGGCGGCCAGCAATCGTGGCCGACCAAGGGGTGTTGCTCCCAACAGCTTGAGCACGCCGTACTTGCGCTCGAAGCCAGTGGCGATGCCCAGCCCAACCATGGCCGTAGACATCACGGCGAGGGCGAGAATGCCGGGGACAACCGTCTGCACTCGCTTGCCCGCGCCAAGGTCGACGATGCTGACACTTGAGAAGAACACCAGTAGCACGACGGGGATGCCAAGGGTCAGCAGTAACTGCTCCCCGTTGCGGAAAAGGAGCCGGGTCTCGGCTTTCACCTGAGCGGCGAAGGCGTTCATGCGTCACCGTTTCCGGTGAGGCGGAGGAAGACGTCTTCCAGGCTTTGTCGTCCGGCACGTAGGTCGGCCAGCGGCAGGTTCCGATCAGCCAGCCAACCGGTGAGGCGGGCCACATTGTCAGGGCTGGGTGCCGCGTTGACCAAATATTCGCCGGGCGTCGGTTCACTAACGCTGGCACCGAGATGGGTGCCGAGCGAGGCAACGTCGAGCCCGGCCGCAGCCGCGAAGCGGATCTCCTCGCGCTCACCTTGACCTCGTAGCTCGGCCAGCGTACCGGTCGCCACCAATCGACCGCGATCGAGGATCACGATGTGATCGGCCAACCGCTCAGCCTCGCCCAATTCGTGCGTGGTGAGTACCACCGCCACGCCTTTGGCCACCAGCGTTCGGATGACGTCGCGGATGATGATGCGTCCCTCGGCGTCCACCCCGGCGGTCGGCTCGTCGAGAAAGACGACATCGGGTTTTCCGGCAAGGGCTAGGGCCAGCTTCAGCCGTTGCTGTTCGCCGCCCGACATCTGCTTCCAGGTGCGTGTCGTGCGGTCGCCCAACCCGACCCGAGCGATGAGTTCGGTCGGTTCGTTGACGTTGCCGTGGTAAGCGCAGAACAACTCCGCCGCCTCACCGGCTCGCATCGACGGGTACACACCGCCATCCTGAAGCATCACGCCGATGTGGTTCACGAGTTCGTTGTGCTGCGCGATCGGGTCGAGCCCTGCGACTCGCACGATGCCAGTGGTCGGCCGGCGGTACCCCTCCAGCGCCTCGATGGTTGACGTCTTGCCTGCCCCGTTCGGGCCGAGCACCGCCGTCACCTGCCCGGCCTCAGCGGTGAACGAAACGCCTTCTACCGCCGTCACATTGCCGTATCGCATAGTCAGGTCTTGTACCTCAACAGCAGCCACAACCGGCTACGCTACCCAGCCCGACCGTGGGAGCTTCTACGCGAGCGTCGGCGTCGTCTGACGGAGAGCTGCCAGGGTGGGCGCACCGGAGGAGGGTGTTGTTGTGGCGTCGAGGAGTACGCGCAGCAGATCGGTTCGCATGCGCTCCACCGACTTCGGCCTATGACCGTTGCCCACTGGGTTTCTAACGTTCGGTAACTCTGCTCGACAACGCCGAGCAGCTCGCGACCGCGAGCGGACAATTCCACGGCCTTACCCCGCCCATCCATTGCGCTTGCGGATCGAGTGACGTAGCCGATCTCCTCCATGGACTCGATGAGTTTTGATGCGGCCTGCTTGGTGGTGCCCATGAGCGCAGCAATCTCTTTGGCCGAGGTTGGTTGGTCACGGCAGGCGAGCAGCACAAAGCCAAAGGCCGGCCGGACGTCGTGCCAGCCAGCAGCGTGCAGCTCATCGTGGAGGCCGTCGACGAGAAGGCGAAACCCCATGCGTCCGTGCAGTTCGAGGGAACTCTACCTTCGTAAGGTAGAGTTTCCGAAGATTGACATTACGCGCACGTGAGGAGAGTTGTGGAGATTTCAAAACCTGAAGACGTTGTCGGTCGTGACACCGAGTGGTCGGCACTGGCCGATTTCTCGCAAGCTTCCGACCCGCCCGGCGGCGTTGGCCTTATCTACGGGCGCCGGCGCACCGGGAAGAGCTTTCTGCTGCGTCGGCTTGTAAAGGCCGTTGGCGGTTTGTACTTCCAGGCAACCGAAAGTGAACGACCTGATGCTCTCACCGAATTCGGTGAGGCCGTTGCCGCTATGGACGCTGAGCGCACCGGACGACGGGCTGAACCCATCCGCTACGCAAATTGGGCCGATGCACTCGGCCGTCGGTCAGGAGTTGTCGTTATCGATGAACTTCCCTATCTCCTCCGGCATAGCCCTGAGCTGCCAAGCCTGTTGCAGCGCTTGGCCGATGAGGCGAACAACGGCGATCGCGATCAGCTGAGAGTAATCCTGTGTGGTTCGTCGCTATCGGTGATGAGTGAGCTGTTGAGTGGCCAGCAGCCACTGCGAGGCCGTGCGACGCTCGACCTGCTGCTGCGTCCGATGGAGCATCGGGCGGCGGCCAATCTCTGGGGAATGGATGAACTCGACCTGGCCCTGCGCCTCAACGCAATCTTCGGCGGTGCTCCGGGATATCGCGCATTGACCACCGGCAATCCACGTTCGGTGAATGATCTCGGCCGATGGCTGGGCACGAACGTGCTCAACCCGAATCACGCGCTCTATCGGGAGGACGACTACCTCCTCCAAGAGGAACGTACGATTACCGATCGGGCCTTGTACGGAGCCATTCTCCGAGCGATCGCCTCTGGTGTTTCAACCCAGACCGAGTTGGCAGCCCGACTTGGCCGGTCGCGGGAAAGTCTGTCGCATCCCATGTCGACCCTGCTTCGAGCCGGGTTTGTCCTCAAACACCAAGATGTCCTTAGCCAGCGTCGCCCCGAGTATCGGTTGGCCGATCCGATCATCCGCTTTCTTCGTCTCGTGGTCGATCCGGGCCGCGTCATGCTTGACGAGGGCGACTGGTCTGGGGTTTGGAAGCGAGCAGTTCATCGAATGGATGCGAATATCTACGGGCCCCACTTAGAACAGGTCACACACCAATGGGCGAAAAGCGATGTCTCGCCCTCGACAGGCTATGTGACCCGTGTCGGTCACACTCGAGTTTCCGATCCGTCGACTCGCAAAGCGATCGAAGTTGATCTGGCAGTCGTTGGCGAAGGCCAGCCCGGACGGGAAGAAATTCATCTCCTTGGTGAAGTGAAGTGGTCGCGGCAGGGCTTCGACGGTGCCCCCGTCGAGCGTCTCGCTCGGGCACGCGACCTGCTCGGCCAAACCGGCTACGACGTAAGTAGGTGCGAACTGGTTCTAGTCAGTCGGACCCGTCCAACGAACTCCGGCCAAGGATTGCGAGTCGGCCTGCCCGACCTCTACGGCCGCTGACAGATGGCACACTGGAGGGCGTGCCGTCGATTGTTCCTTCCGGTCCTGCCGCTCGCGCTATCGCCGATGGGGTGCGGGCACGCATTCACCGCGGTGAGCTTGGCCCGGGCGATCAGCTGCCACCCGAGCGGATGCTGGCCGAACAGCTCGGCGTCGGGCGGCTGCGCGTGCGTGAGGCGCTCTCCCTTCTGGAGGAAGACGGTTATATCGTCGCTCGAAGGGGTGCAACCGGCGGTCGGTTCGTCACCGAGTTAGTCGTGCCCTACAACCAGTGGATGGATCAAATGCGGCGCGATCTCAGTGAGCTCAACGACATTGTCGACTACCGCATCGCGGTCGAATGCGAGGTTGCCCGTCTGGCTGCGTCGCGTTGCACCAAGACCGACCTGACCGCCATGAACAAAGCAATTCGGGCATTGAAACGAGCCACCACACCGCGCGCCTACAGGACCGCCGACCTGGCCTTCCACGACGCCCTCGCCAGGGCGTCACGAAGCGACCGTCTGGCCGCGGCCGTCGATCAGGCTCGGGGGGATCTCTTCTCCCCGGTGGATGAACTGTGGTTTGACGGGCGCAGTGACGCCAGTGCCCGGGACCATCAAGAGATTGCCGACGCCTGCGACCGGCACGAGGGCGGCACGGCCGCGGCAGCGATGGCTCGACATATCGAACAAACCCGCCGCGACATAGCGTCGCTCCTGGAGCAAAAGGTTAGCAGTTGAACCATAAAAGGTTCACTGGTAAACCTTAATCATGATCCTCACCAACTACGCGCCCGCCACGCTTGAGGTGGGACCATTTTCACTCCCCGTTCCCATGACCCAGGCGCTCGACGAGACGTTCGTCACTGCTGCCGCGACTGCGGTCGCAGCCCTGCCATCTTTGCTGAAAGAAAAGCTCCGTACCTTCGTGACCGAGGGTGACGTGTCCGGTGCGCTCGTCGTGCGCGGCCTGCCCGTCGGGGCCGTTCCGGCGACACCCCCTACGCCTGGTGCTCCCACCACCAAGGACCGCACCAGTGAGTTCACGTTGCTCACCATCGCCAAGGCCCTCGGCGAGCCGGTTGGCTACGCGCCAGAACACGGCGGCCAGATCGTGCAGAACATCGTGCCGGTGCAGGCATCGGCCGCCAAGCAGGTATCAACGTCGTCGAACGTCACGCTTGCGTTTCACACCGAGACAGCCTTCCACCCGTACAAGCCGCGCTACCTGCTGCTGCTTTGCCTGCGCGGCGACCCCGTCGCGGCCACGCTGCTCTGCTCTGTTTCGGCTGCGCTCGATCTGCTCGATAGCGACACGGTCGCGGTGCTTCGCCAGCCTCGGTTCCGCACCCGGCCGGATGCGTCGTTCCTGACTAGTCTCGAAGCTATCGGCGAGTTCGGTTCGGCCACCCCGATCCTGACCGGTACGGCCGAGCGCCCCACGTTCACCTTCGACGCCGATCTCATGACCGGTATCGACCCGGTCGCCCAGGCCGCCATCGAGGCTCTTCGCAACGCAGTGCAGCAAGCACACATCGGCGTGGTGCTGGAGGCCGGCGATCTCCTGATCGTAGACAACCACGTTGCGGTCCACGGCCGCAGCCCCTTTGCGGCTCGTTACGACGGCACCGACCGGTGGGTGCAGCGGACGTTTGTCGTCGATGAGCTGACCGAAGAGGCTACGGATCGTGAAGGACGGGTCATAACGACGACCTTCGGGTAAGCCAGTCGCGGCTAGCGTTGTCGAACCATGATCGATCTCCGCCGCTTGCGAACCGAACCCGATGTGATCAAGGCCGCCATGGCCCGCCGCGGTAATCCGTCTCTGCTTGCCGACCTCGATCAAGTGCTGGTGCTTGACGAGCGCCTGCGGGCGTGCGGCAATGAACGCGACGGCACCCGCCAGCAGATTAACGAGATATCCAAGCAGGTGGGCGGCCTACGACGCGACGGCAAAACCGCGGAGGCCGAAGCCCTGCAGGCCGAGAGCCGCGCCCTGGGCCAGCGTGAAACCGAGCTAGCGGCCCAAGCCGACACCATTGAGGCTTCGGTGCGTGAGCTGCTGTTGTCTATCCCGAACATCCCCAGCGATCTTGCACCCGACGGCACCGGCGAGGAAGACAACCCGACGGTAAAGGGTCCGATCGGTTCGGTCACACGATCAAACTATGCGGACTATCAGCAAGTTCCCCACTGGGAGATCGGTGCTGCGTTGGGCATCCTCGACAATGAGCGGGCTGCCAAGATCTCCGGCTCTATGTTCACCATGCTGCGCGGCCTCGGCGCCACCATGAGCCGAGCGCTTTGCCAACTCGCACTTGATCGCAACGCGGGCTCGTTCGAGGAGATCCGCCCGCCCTCACTGGTCACGACGGCAACGCTGACGGCTACCGGTCAGTTGCCGAAGTTCGCCGACGACGCCTTCGCCATCGAGCGCGACGACCTGTGGTGCATCCCCACGGCCGAGGTGCCGCTCACCTCCATTAACCGCGACGAATTGCTGGATGAATCCACGCTGCCGCGGCGCTACATGGCTCACAGCACCTGTTTTCGTCGTGAAGCCGGCTCCGCCGGTAAGGACACCCGCGGGTTGCTGCGCAGTCACGAGTTCGACAAGGTCGAAATACTTGCATATGCAACTGCAGCCCAGGCACCGGGGCTGCTCCATGAGATGGTCGGCTGCGCAGAGGGCACCATCGCCGCTCTCGGGTTGCCCTACCGCATCATCGAAATCTGCACCGGCGACATGGGGCAGAGCCACCATCGCAGCTTCGACATTGAGGTCTACGCGCCCGGTTGTGATCGCTGGCTGGAAGTGTCGTCCATCAGCTGGTTCAGCGATTATCAGGGGCGCCGTGGCAACCTCCGTTACCGCCCCACTGGCGTGAAGGGAACCGAGATCACCCACACCCTCAACGGTTCGGCCCTCGCCGTACCCCGCGTGTTGGCAGCGCTGTGGGAACACGGCCGGCAGGCGGATGGCTCGATCAAGATCCCCGACGCGCTCTTGCCGTACATGCGTGGACACAAGGTCATCCCCGCTCCATGATCACCAGGCTGCGTCGGGTGATCGCGTCGCCGCCCGATCGCCCGGCGGTCGGCGGTCCCAACCACCCGATGCGTATCATCACGAGGCGGGCCGCGTTCGAACCCGACTACTGGAATGCCGACGTCGCAACCAGTGTCGCCAGGTTCTTCGACGAGATGGCACCCGTCTGGGATGAACGTTCCGGGGTCGGCGAGATGGCCCCACTCGTTGACGCCTTCACTCGCGGCGGTACCTTCGGGACGCGGTGCTTGGAGATCGGCGCAGGCACTGGTGCCGGAACCAGTGTGTTGGTCAAGCGGTTTGAACAGGTCATCGCTCTCGACATCGCCGGCGAGATGCTGAACCACTTCCACGACCTGAAAGCCGACCTGGTGCTGGCCGATGGCGCCGCGTTGCCCTTCGCTCCGGCTTCGGTGGATGTCATTGTGTTGGTCAATGCTTTCCTCTTTCCTGCCGAACTCGACCGGGTGCTTGCCCCGAAAGGAGCGATCGTGTGGATGAACTCGCTGGCCGAGGACACACCTATTCACTTGCCGATCGAAGATCTTCTGGCCGCGATGCCACGCCGCTGGATAGCCATCACGGCTGAGGCCGGTTGGGGCGAGTGGGCGGTGGTGCGACGTGCGTGATGACATCGCCCAGCGCCGCAAGGAGTACGAGACGGCCGGCCTCGAAATTTCCGACGTTGACCGCGACCCCATTGAGCAGTGGGTGCGCTGGTACGACGACGCAGTCGCCGCGCAGCTGACTGAACCGAATGCCGTGGTCGTCTCCACCTGCGGCGCCGATGACCAGCCCGACGCTCGCTACGTCCTGGTGCGCGGCGTGGATGAGTACGGCTTCCAGTTCTTCACCAACTACGGCTCGGCCAAAGCCAAACAATTGGCCGACAATCCGAAAGCCTCGATGACGTTTGGCTGGCTCGACCTGCACCGCCAAGTACGGGTGCGAGGCGTCATCGAGTTACTGGCGCCCGAGGCATCCGACGCCTATTGGAAGAGCAGACCGAAAGAGTCTCAGATCGCGTCAGCATCGTCGCCCCAATCGCGCGTTATCGCGGGTCGAGGTGAGCTCGAAGCCATGGTGGCTGCCACGACCGAACGGTATGCCGATGTGGAAAGCATGCCCCGTCCCGACACCTGGGGTGGTTACCGCTTGGTGCCCGACGAGATCGAATTCTGGCAAGGCCGCCCCGCCCGCCTCCACGACCGCCTCTGGTACCGCCGAAGCGGCGAAACCTGGACCATCGAACGTCTCGCGTCCTAACCGGCGGGCACGAGATCTACGACGAAGCCTGACGAGGCCATGTCGTTGCGGATGCAATCAGTCCGTCGATGAGCGCCGCCGTGTGAGGAACAGGGTCCGGGCCTTCCCATGATGACCACATGGGGCCAGCGCCTCGCACCCGGGGTGGTAACTCGATCTGAACACCTCCGAGCCGGGTGAGGTTGACCGGGTTGCGTGGGTGCAGACCGCGGAGTTGCGCTGGGATCTGTTCAAGATCGGTCATCACGACATAGTCGGGGAGTGCTCCGGCGAGGTGTGCACCGACGTGATCGGCCAGCTCACGATGGCCGCCGCCAAGCAGCAACGTGGTCCAAAAGTTCACCCGGCCATAGCCGTGGATGGTGACCACGACATCGACGTGATGAAGAAACGCGGCCATGGTCGCAGAGTGGTCGGGGTCGAAATGAGTCGAGGTCAGATGCTTCATGTCGTCAGGAAACAAAAGCCCGTAGTAGCTCGCTCCCGCTCGCTCGGCCGCGGTGCGGGCGATGACGTCGGTCATCGCCTCGAGCTTGCCGCCGTGATACGCCATGAACCCGAACGTGCTGCGCAACTCGCATTCCTCGACTGTGTCGGGATGAGCCAGCAGGTCGGTAAAGCGACTCATGTCGTCTGGGTGCGCTTCCGAAACGCAACGGCCGCCAATGCCCCGATCACCAACACACCAAGAACGGCGGCCAGGCGGTAGGCGCCCTGATCCTGCACCCAGGTCTGCACCTGGCCCGACCACGTCGTGACGCTCGACGTTCCGCCTTTCCCACGGATCTCAGCAAGGCCGTACCAGACCAGATACAGACCGGCCAGCAGCATGAACACCGCCGAGAGCCGATCGATGTACTGCATGACTCGGCGCAAACTCTTGAGGAACCAGCCTTGGGCCAAGGCCAGCGACACCGTCAATGCCGTGATGATCAAGGCGAAGCCAAGACCGTAGAACAGGAAACTGATCGCAGCTGACGCCGCTCCGGATCGCTTCGCTGAGCCGAGCGTGTATCCAATGAAAGGCCCGAGTGCGCATCCGAGCGATGCCACGGCATAGCTCACCCCGAACACGAACATCGATTGAAACGACCCGTCCTTTCCACCCTTTTCAAGCTTGGGGGTGAAGACCGGCAACCGACGACCGAACAGCATCGCAACCCCCACGGCAACGAGAAGGGCGCCGATCACCAGCGTGAGCCAGCCGGATGCTGATGTCACCCATTTGGCCCCGAGCTTTACCAGCGTGCCAAGGATGAGAAAGATCACCATAAATCCGAGCGAAACTGCTACGGAAACCTTGAGAGCACGAGAAACGCTAGCCACCGTGCTGCGTTGTTCGTCCTCGGAAGTCTTTCGACCGAGGAACGATCCAAGGTACGCAGGAAGCATGGCGAAGCCGCAGGGGTTGAGCGTGACGACCATGCCGGTCGTCATAGCGAGTGCGTAGTTGCCGGAGCTCATGCGGGAAACATCTCGTTGATCTTGGCGGTCAGTTGTTCACCGGTCAGAGGCCCGGACTTCGACCACACGATGTTTCCTTGCGCGTTCACCAACAGTGTGGTGGGTAACGAGGTGAGTTTTAGAGAGCTGTATATCTCTCCCGACTCATCACGCCAAAGGTCGTACGTGATGCCAGCCTTGGTGGCGAAGTTGCGGGCGACCTCGACGTCTTCCTGCGGATTGAGCCCCACGAACCGAACGCGGTTGCCCATGGCTTGGTGCACCTTCTCGAAGGCAGGCATCTCGTCTTTGCAGGGGACGCACTGCTCCTGCCACACGTTGATCACGGCAGGCTTACCCTTGAGTTCGGCGAGCTGCTTGGTTGCACCGCTGAAATCCTGGAGCGTGAGATTCGGCAAGGGTTTCCCGTCCAGCTTCGGTGCCACCGGCAGCTTGCCCGCTGTTGGCTGCCCCGGGTTGTCGAGCACGGCGGTGTCGTTCTTGTGGGTCACTTTGTACGCCACCAGCCCGGCTCCCATGATCGCCGCTACCGACAGCAACACGATCGGCAGACGACGGGACATGGGACAAGGCTAGCGGCGGTGGGGGGCGATTGGGCTAGCGGCCCGGGCTCGCACGGCCAACATCACGACGATGTTGCGGCTGTCACCCGGACGCCCAGTTGCCGACGTGAGGTCGGTGCTCCGGGGGGAGAGCACCGACACACTCACGCGGACTGCAAGGTGTAACCAGGCGGAAGGGGAACTTCTTCCGTTGGGAGGTCATTTCTTGCAAACTTTGGCGGTCTTCCTCTTTTTCGTTTGTTGGCGACAATATGGCCGTTGGAGATCAACTCTCCACCCCACACCCCCCAGGGTTCTCGCACCGACAGCGCCGTCTGCAAACAGACTTCTCGCTGCGTGCACTTGGCGCAGATGGCCTTAGCTCGTGCGATGTCATAGACGTCTTCGGAGAAAAACAGTGGTGCCAGGGTTCCGGCGCCATCATCGCAACGGGCCTTGGTGGGATCGACTTCAATCATCTCGATGTTGTTCAGAACCAGCACCGTCTTCTCCTATCGGTCGTAGTTGAGGTTGAAACAAGGGAAAAACAAAGAAGGCCGCTCAGGGCATGTGCCCCGGCGGCCTTTGCGTCGCTCTGGCGTGTACTACGCCAAGCTCACAATCCGTCGGGGTGATGCGGTGGTGTGCTTCTTCATGGCCTTGGTTGAAGTTGCTGCTGCTGCGGTCATAGAGAAGGATCCATAGCCGTACCAACGACCGACGGATACGCACGGGCGCGCAGCATTGACCGAAATGGCCGAAATGCAGAAGGCGGGTACGTGCGTCATAAGCGACCTACAGGAAATCAGAATCCGCCCGAGGCGTCAAATGATTAACGCTCCGCTTCGGGAAGTAGGACGAGTTGGGGGAAGTCGGTTCGGTAGCGACTGGCGTCCAGCGTGAGGAGCCGATCGGATTTCTCGGTGGCGTGCGCGCCAATGATGAAGTCCACCAGAAGGTGCCTTGGCTGGTCGCCGTGACGTGAGCGTCGTCGAGCTGCATGGGCGCTGAACGCCCGCGCGGCTCCCCGCCACACCGACTCATCAAGGGCGAACTCGACGGTTACTCTCGTATCGAGGAGAAACGCATCGACGAAGTCCTGATTCACTTTCGGATGGGCAAGCAACTCGGCGTAAACCGGGGCGCAGATGACGAGGCCCCCCAGCTTGCGGGAATCCCCAAGCAAGGAAGCCATGGCCGAAGCGGCGGGCTCGGTCGACCACAATGCTGAAAAGACGTTGATGTCAACCGCAGTTCTCACTCGGCTCGCTCTTCGTCATCACGGAGGTCTCGAACCCAGGTGTTGATGTCGTCGATGCCGCCCGGGAACGTGCCGAGTATGCCGGTGAATGCGGCGAACGGATTCTCTTCGCCTCGGCTCGGGCGCATTACCGTGACGCCGTTCTCGGTAAGAAACTCCACCCGATCGCCCTTCCGAAGCCCCAGATGGGTACGGACGTCGAGGGGCACCGTGATCTGGCCCTTGCTGGTTACGGTCGCAACGTTTTTCACTCCTTACATCACCTCCGTGAAGTAAGGATAGCTGTACTTGGTGTCCTCTTCTATCGTTCTCTGGGCATTGGCCTATTGTGAGGAACTACCGTCGGCGAACGTGGCTGATGATGAGGTGATGGTGCCGGTGCCGACGTTGGGTCGCACTTTCACGCACCAGCGATTGGTTCGTCTCGGAGACGCCAGCCCCGGCGGTCGGTTGCGGTTTGATGCGCTGGCCCGCATGCTGCAGGACATTGCGAATGATGACGCCAACGAGGTGCTCGCCAACGGCCAAAGTTGGGTAGTGAGGCGCCTCGCAATAGAGGTGCATCAGGCGGCATTCTTCGGCGAGATGCTGACCTTGACCACGTTCTGCGGTGCTATCGGTAGTCGTTGGGCACAACGTCGCACGTCGATCTCGGGTGAGAACGGCGCTCGTATCGAAGTCGCCGCGCTCTGGGTTCATCTCGATAGGAGCACGTTGAGGCCCGCCCTGTTGAAGCCCGACTTTGCCGCTGCCTACGGGGAGGCCGCCGATGGCCGCACAGTGAAGGCTCGCTTGCAGCACGAAAATCCACCAACTGCGACGGGCACGCTGTACCTCGCGCGCTTCGTCGACTTCGACGTAATGGGGCATATGAATAACGCGGCGTATTGGAATGCGGTGGAGGAAGAACTGAGCGTGCGGCGAGAGATCCGTCACCCGATGCGGGCCGAGCTGGAGTACCGCCAGGGTATCGAGCCACACAATCACGCTTCGCTCGTCATCGATGGTGATGATGACGCGTTCTCGCTCTGGTTCGTTGAGGATGCAACGACATTTGCATCGGCAAAAGTCTGGAGACTTGCGTGAAGCCATCGAGAGGAATGTCGCTATGAAACAGTCACCGGTCAGTCCCGACGATGTGCGCGCCGCTGCTACCCTCATCGGCGATCGGGTCCGACGGACGCCGGTTCTGTCGCTCGCACCCGGCGACGTGCCGGGCCTCACGGTCCCTGTCGTCTTGAAGCTTGAGTTGTTGCAACACACTGGCTCGTTCAAGGCGCGCGGTGCCATGCATCGTCTCCTCGGATCAACCGTTCCGGCTGCGGGAGTCATCACGGCATCGGGCGGCAACCACGGCGCCGCGCTTGCGTACGCAGCTCGGTCGCTCGGGCACCGCGCCGAGATATTCGTGCCCGCGTCCAGTCCAGCATTGAAGGCCGAACGCATTCGGTCCCTCGGTGCCGAGGTCGTTATCGGCGGAGCCATCTACGACGACGCGCAGGCCGCGGCAACCGAGCGCGCCACGGTAACCGGGGCACTCATGGTGCACCCCTTCGACCACCTCGCCACGGCGGCAGGGGCGGGGACGTGTGCGATGGAATTTGAACAGCAATCAGGCGGCCTCGACACCATACTCACGTCAACCGGTGGCGGCGGCCTGACAAGCGGAACGGCCGCTTGGTTCGGCAACGGGGGAGTGCGTGTGGTCAGCGTTGAGCCCGAAACCTCGCAGTGCATGGCGGCTGCGTTGGCCGCTGGAAAGCCGGTGCCGGTTGCGGTCGAGGGCATGGCCATCGACTCGCTCGGTGCTCGCCAGGTCGGGGCCGTGCCGTTCGCCATCTGCGCGGCGCTCGGGGTGCAGGCCGTGACCGTCACCGACGATGCCATCCGTGCCGCGCAGCGAGCGCTCTGGCAAGGTCTCCGCCTCGTCGTTGAACCCGGCGGTGCTGCGTCGTTCGCCGCCCTACTCTCTGGCGCCTACGTTCCCGCTGTCGGCGAGCGGGTCGGTGTGATCATCTGCGGCGCTAACTGCGACCCCAATACGGTTCTCTGAACCGGGCACCGAGCTTTCAGCCTGGGATGTCCGCGGACGACGCCCAATGCCGAAAGCCGGCCCGGGAGGACCGAGTGAGGCCGGATACGGTGAAGGCGTGTCGGTTCTGCGAGTGGGGTGCCCAATGTGGGCGTTCCGGCCGTGGGTTGGGCGATGGATACCATCATCGACGAAGGTAGGCACGGAGTTGGCTGCGTACGCCAACGTGCTGGCAGCCGTTGAGGGCAACACCACCTTCTATGCGTTGCCAACCGAACGCACTGTCGCGAAGTGGGTGGAGCAATCGCCGCTCGCGACCACACTCTCAAGCCATTGGCACTGGTCAGTGGAGATGCGTCACCCCGCGTTCTTCGAGCCCGGTCCGGTTCGTCAGGCCAGGCTTGATCTGACGCGTCTTCTTCCACACCCCCAACAACATCGAAGGCCCCGGCCTCGCTCGTCGCTTTCACGCCGACGTAGCGACCTTCGTCTCCGACCTCCAGCCGTTACCCGAAGTGCAGTCCGAGGGCTTGTTCGGCTGAAGTCAAGGTTGGTGAGAACTGCGGGAACCGGGTGGGCCAGTGAGCTTTCGGCCTGGGAGGCTGCCAGACGACGCCCAATGCCGAAAGCGGGGCCCGCCGCGGCCGAAAGCCGGGCCCGATCAGACGACGACTGGGCCAGTCGGGACTCCGAGGTGGCGACCGAAGAATTCGAGCAGAATCTCGAAGCGTTGTCGACGGTGGATCGGCGAACCGGACCGACTGAGCTCGTGGCCTTCCCCCGGGAAACGCACGAATTCGACATCGCGGTGGAGCATCCGAAGCGCGACGAAAAGCTCCTCGGCCTGCGAGATGGGGCAGCGCAGGTCATCCTCGGAGTGCATGATCAACAGCGGCGTGTGGATGTTGCGCACAAAGCGAATCGGCGAGACGCGCAGGTATTCTTCGGGGTCGTCGATGTGGCTGACGCCGATCTCGGTGCGGAAAGCGGTACCGATATCGCTGGTCCATTCCTCAGACAGCAGATTGTTGACCGAGCGCTCTGAACAGGCTGCGGCGAAGCGGTCGGAGTGAGCGATGAGCCATGAAGTGAGATAGCCGCCGTAGCTGCCGCCGATCACACCGACGCGTGCCGGGTCGACTGCCGGGTGGCGAGCCAGCACCGAATCGAGCACCGTCAAGATGTCGTCGGCGTCAACCGAACCCCAGCCCGTGCCAGGTTGATCGGCGGACTTTGGTCCGGCAATTGCGCGAGCCCACGCGGTATCGCGGCCCGAGCCACCGCGTGGGTTCGACAACACCACTACGTAGCCAGCGCTGGCTTGAACCTGCGCTTCATCGAGGAACCGGTTGCCGTACTGAGTAAACGGGCCGCCGTGGATGTTGAGCAGCAGCGGATAGCCGGCAACTCGACCGGGGTCGTAGCTGGGCGGCAGGAACACCCAAACATCGATGGCGTGATCTCCCGCCGTGAAGCGCTCCGGTGTCACGGGCTTGGCTACAGCACAGAACGATCTCGTCGCATCCGACACCGTGGTCGCAGTGCCGGTGAGACCGCGTTGCACGACGAGCTCGGACGGTCGATCGGAAAGGCTCACCGCCATCGCGATCGTTCCGGATGCAGAGTCGAACGCCGTGATGATTTGGTCACCACCGACCACGAGCTCGATCGGTGCGCCGTTGGTTGGCACGCGGTAGAGATGGGCGTTGCCGCGATCCTCAACGACTCCAAGGAGCGAGTTGTCGTCAAGCCACTTCGGCGCTCCAGGACTTGGGTACGGATTCCACGTGCGGTCCAAGCCGGTCTCGATCCAGCGACGCTCGCCGGTACCAAGGTCGAGGACTCCGAGGCGCCAGTTGTGCGGCTCACTCAACGGGTTATCACGTCCAACGAACGCAACGTGTCTGCCATCGGGTGAGACGGAGGGTGCATCACTCATGATCGGCCCGGAGGTGATCTGGCGGCGAGTCCCGTCGAGCGCCACCGTGTGCAGGTGCGTTTCAAGATCACGATCCCAATCAACGTGCGCAGCCCCGGCGCACACGAGGCTCTGGCTATCGTGGAGCCAAGTGAACGTGGAGAACTCATACTCTCCTGGTGTCAGATCGGCGGCCGCAAGTGAGCCGTCAACCGGCACGACCCAAAGGTGGTTTGGCCGATCGTACGTCCACCCCTCACCGTCGAGACGGGTGAAGAATCGTGTGATCCTCCGCGGCGATCGAGCTTTCTCGTCAGTGATCTTCGCATCGGAGGTGGGTGCCCGCTGAATGTACGCGAGCGTTGTTCCATCGGGTGCCCAGGAGAGGGCCGTGAACGCCTCCGATGAGGTACCGATGGTGATGATCTCACCCGGTCCATCGACAGGTAAAACGTGCAGGGAGTGCTTCGTGTCGGTCGCACCGCGCTCGGATGCAAAGGCCAGGAATCGACCGTCAGGGGACCACGTCGGACTCTTGTCGGAGTCGCCTGACGTGAGCTGCCGCGGTGGGGACGAACCGTCAGCCGGAGCCAACCAAAGACAACTGCGGTAACGATTCGCCGGGATGTCGATCGCACCGACGACATACGCAACACGGTTGGCATCGGGTGATACCGCTACAGCCGAAACGGATCGATACGCTCCAAGATCAAACGGTCCCATCGGCGCACGATAGCCCGAACGGTCTTCTCACGGGGGCAGATACGTTTCGTCAGTTTTGGCAGGTGGGGCAGGCGTAGCACCAGCGGCCGGCCATGTCCCAGCGGCGGATTTCGGCGCCGCAGCGTAGGCAGTTGTCCCGCTTGTACACGTAAGTGCGCTTGTCACGGGCTTGCGAGTTCTTGGGTAGGTCGGGGTCGTCTTTGGCGATGGTGACGATGCGGCCGGCCTTCACGCCGGCTTCCAACATCTTCACGGTCGTGGCCCACACGGCGTTGCGCTCATCATCCGACAGATCGTTGCCGGCGCGCTCGGGCCAGATGTTGTTCACGAACAGTGCTTCCGCTCGATACACGTTCCCAACTCCAGCGATGACGGCCTGATCCATCAGCAACTGCCCGATCGACTTCTTGGACTTCGCGACTCGAGCGAGGAACTTGGGTACGTCCGCGTCCTTGCGCAGCGGGTCGGGGCCAAGGCGAGCAGCGATCGAGTCGTACAGATCATCGGTGCCGATGTCGCAGGCCGTTGGCCCGCTGAGATCAAGCACCGTGTCGGTGCCGACAATCCGCATGCGCACCGCGCCGTGCGGCTCGACGGCTGGTGTGTTGTGCACGCGGAATTTACCGAACAGACCGAGATGTACGTGGATAAGCAGGTCGTTGTCGAACCGAAGGAACTCGTGCTTGCCGACCGCCTCAGCGCTCTCCAGCCGGGCACCTCGAAGATCGTCAGTTCCGGCGAAGCGCCCCTGCGGCGACGTCACCTCAACCAGTTGCCCTTTGAAATACTTCTGATGATCACGAGCGTTGCGATGGACGGTATGGCCTTCGGGCATAGGACGTTGTGTTTACTCGTTCAGTCGTCGATGGGACGAAGCGGGTGCTGCACGATGTATTCGAGCTGGCCGTCGTGTCGTTCGCATGACGCTTGCCCGGCGATGCGGAGGTGTTCGAGGTGGGCGTAGGTTTCGCTCTCTGCCATAGAACCCCACGAACGTTCGCGGAAGAGGAACTTCATGTAGTCGTTGACCGTGCCGGGACGGTCCATTTCGGCCGATGCATCGGCGAGTCGAGTGAGGCGTTCTCGGTGGTGCTCGATGATGCCGTCACATCGCTTCGACAGTTCCACGAAAGGATGACCATGTGCGGGCAATACGTGCTTCACCCCAGTCAGCGCAGCGACTTTGCGAAGCGAACCGAAGTAGTCCTCCAACGGATCGGACCCTTCGGCCATTCCTGAGATGTGCGGTGTAATCGTCGGCAGCACATGGTCACCCGACAGCAGCACACCCTCCTCGGGATCGAAGAGACAAAGGTGGTCGATGGTGTGACCAGGGGTGTGAATCGCAACCCAGCGACGGCCGGCCAGCATGATGTGGTCGGCCTCATCAAGGCGGACCGTCGGGCTTGGTTCGATCCGCCGACCCGTACCAAAAGACTTGGCCCTTTCCGCTTCGCTCATTGGCTGCCATGGGGCAGAACCCCATGGTGTTTCACCGCCGTAGGGAACCGCCTTCGAAAGCGGATTGCCGCTGGGATCGTCCTCGGCCAATTGCTCGGGATTGGTATCGGCGTGCTCCTCGCCGGTCTTCAATCTGAACATCAGTCGGAACAACCGATGGCTGACGATGTCGGCGCCGGTCTCGGCGCGAAGTGGACCGGCGCCGCCGAAGTGATCAGGGTGCGAGTGCGTCACAACGACGGTGTGGACCCGAGCGAGGGGCACACCCGCCCGCATGAACCCGGCAGTCAATGCCGCCCACGACGCATCGCCGGGCAGGCCCGGATCGACAACGGCGAAACCCCGTTCGTCTTCCAGTAGATAGCAGTTGACGTGACCAAGTCCGGGCATCTGAATGGGCAACTGCAGCCGCAGAACGCCTGGCGCTACCTCGGCGATCTCCTCGACGGCCCCCTGTTGCTCTTCTCGCACTGTCGCCGACATAGAGACGACGTTACCCGGAACCTGCCTCTGGTCGCATAGGTCGAGGTGTTCCTCCAACGAAACGACATCGCGCTGCATCCGTTGCTGACGCGCGAATGCATCCGCTCGTAGAGACCCCGGCCAAGATCACGGTATCAACGCCACGAGCGTGCAGCATCGGTGTAAGAGGTGTACACCGAATGGCCGATGCGTACTGCTTCAGAATCAGCGGCTCGTCGGCCCATTCGCAGATGGGCGAGTGGCCCGGTGACTGCTACTACGAACGCCGCTACGACTACTCGCTCGTCGCCGAACTCGGGGTTACTTGCGCGACCCCATCAGGCTTATCGCTGCACTGCAATGCAGCACCTCGGAGCGGATCGTCGTGGTGCACCCTGATGCAGCGATAAGTCTGACGGGCCGAAAGTGTTTCCCAGGCCGCAGCCCCTGACGTTCTAACGCCCCTTGTCAATTCCCTACTTGCTGGCACAAAGAAGAAGCGGCGTGGGCTGCGGTGGACCGTTCGCCCCGTGCCCGACGTTCATCGTGTGTGGAATGGGGCTGCTCGCTCATCGCTAAGCGAACACACTCCGGGCGTCGACACTCGGCACAGCCGTTATCGGGCAGACTTGGGTCATGAACGGCTCTGACCTGCTCCGTGCCCAGCTTGCAACCGGGCAGCCGGTGCTTATGCCGGGCGTGTGGGATCCCTTGTCGGCCCTGGTCGCAGCCGAGGCTGGTTTCGAGGTCGCGTTCTTGTCTGGCTACGCTGTGGCCGGGTCGTATCTGGGCATGCCCGATGTGGGACTGCTCACCCAGACTGAAGTCGTGGACGTGGCCCGTCGAGTTCATAGCGCAGTGCCCGGCCTCGCTCTCGTCGTAGATGCCGACACCGGCTACGGCAACCCGATCAACACCATCCGCACCGTGCAGCTGTGGGAACAGGCAGGCGCGGCGGCCATGTTTCTGGAAGATCAGGTCTTCCCGAAGAAGTGTGGCCACATGGTGGGCAAGCAGGTGGTGCCCCGGGAGGAGTGGCTCGCCAAACTTCGTGCGGCTATCGATCATCGGACGTCGCTTTTCGTCACCGCTCGCACCGACGCTCGCGCCATGATCGGGCTGGACGAGGCGATCGAGCGCGCCCGCATGGCCCGCGACTTCGGCGCCGATGCCCTGTTTGTCGAAGCCCCGCAATCGATCGCCGAGATGGAACAGATCGCCTCCGCATTGCCCGGCTGCACGTTGGTCGCCAACATGGTCGAGGCTGGCATGACCCCGCTGCTCACACTCGTTGAACTCGGTCAGATTGGATTCTCGCTGATCGTCTCACCGGTGTCAGGCCTGTTCTCGGCGGTCCAAGCCCTGCGAGACTCGTTTGCGCTTCTCCGCCAGCACGGCACCCTGCGCGACCATCGAGATCGTCTCGTTGACTTCTCCTCGTTCACCGACTTGGTCGGTCTCCCTGCGGTCCAGCAATCCGAACGCGCCTATCCCGGCTGAGTCTTACTCCGCGGGAGCCGGAGCGGCTTCAGCGACGGATACCTTGGGAATGAAGATGTGCTCGCGGTAGTAGCGGAGCTCGTTGATGGACTCTTGGATGTCGTCGAGAGCGCGGTGGCTGCCCTGCTTGTTGGGGCGCTGCGCCCGCACCGTCGGATACCAGCGGCGCACCAGTTCCTTCACGCTCGACACATCAACCGATCGATAGTGCAGGTAATTCTCGATATCCGGAAGATAGGAGTCGAGGAAGCGGCGGTCGGTGCCGATGGAGTTGCCGCACAATGGCACGGTGCGCTCAGTGGGGATCCACTGCGTCAGGAACGCCATCGTCTCGGCCCCGGCCTGCTCAAGCGTGACAGTAGAGGCCTGAATGGCCGGGAGGAGGCCTGAGCGCGTATGCATATCGAAGACGAACTTGTCCATGATGGCGAGCACATCGTCGGGTTGATGGATGACCAAGTCGGGGCCCTCAGCGATGATGTTCAGATCGTCATCGGTGATGAGTGTTGCAATCTCAACAATCACGTCACGCTTCGGGTCAAGGCCAGTCATCTCGAGGTCCATCCAAGCCAACATGGCGATGATGCTACGCCCCTCTACGCTTTACGACTGTGCTTGACCTTCCCATTGTCCTGTTGGATCCAGATTTGCCACCGCCCTCCTATGCTCGCGCCGGTGACGCCGGACTCGATCTGCTTGCCCGCGAGGATGTGTTGCTTGCTCCAAACGGTGGCCGCGCCGTGGTCCCGACGGGCTTCGCTCTCGCTATTCCGGCTGGCTATGCCGGTTTCGTGCAGCCCCGCAGTGGGCTGGCGGCCAAGTACGGCGTGACGGTATTGAACACACCGGGCCTCATCGACGCGGGTTACCGGGGCGAGATAAAGGTGCCGGTGATCAATACCGACCCGACGGAGGCATACCAGATTCATCGGGGGGACCGAATTGCGCAGCTCGTCATCCTACGGGTGGAAGAGTGCCGCATCGTCCTCGTGACCGAACTGGAAGGCGAAAGCCGAGGTGGCGGCTTTGGGCACACCGGCCGCTGACGCGCCACGGGCCGCAAACGGTACAGGTCGGCTGCGGTCCCCGACGGGTGCGACCAGAGCCGACTGGTCGTCGACCGCGCGCTACTGTGCCGTTCTTGCGGTCGGGTTGATGCTGGGGGCGTGTTCATCAAGCGCACCGCAACGGGTCATGCCTGTGATCACGTCTGTCCCCGCGCTCACACCGACGACGTCGTCCATCGTCGCGTCGACGGGCGCGACCGTGCCAACGACGACGGTGGCGCTGCCAGCGACCACGTTGCCAGCACCAACGACGGTGGCGTTCGATCCGGCGGCCATTGTGTCCCCCAGCGGCACGAGCGCCGTGCCCCACCCGCTCGGCCAAGTCATCAGCCGCGTCGAGACGACGAAGAAGCAGATCGCGATCACGTTTGACTCGAACATGACCGATGACATGCTGGCCAAGCTCGACAAGGGCACCGTCGCAACCTACGCCAACACCGAGGTGGTCGACATCCTCGAACGCGAAAAGGTTTCGGCCACGTTCTTCCTTGCGGCGAAGTGGGTGCAGCGTTACCCCGAGCTCACCAAGCGGCTGGTGTCATCGCCGTTGTGGGAGGTGGGCAGCCACTCGTACGAGCACAAGGGCTTCACGCCAAAGTGCTACACGCTGGCCGTGTTGCCGCCGTCGCAGATGGCCGACGATGTCACCAAGAGCTTCGACACCTTGAAACCGTTCGGCGGCAATCAGGTGCCGTACTTCCGCTTCCCCGGCCTTTGCGTGGATGACACCGCGATGGCTGCCATCGCACCGACGAACGTCACGGTGATACACGGTGACGTTGCATCAGGAGATGCGTTCGGCACGAACGCTCAGGCCATCACGGATCAGGTATTGCATGCGGCCAAATCCGGCTCGATCGTCGTCATGCACATCACCAAAGCCAACGCGCCCAAGACGCAGGACGCTCTCCCCGGTATCATCAAAGGTCTGCGTGACAAGGGGTACGAACTGGTGAAGGTAAGCCAACTGCTAACGGCTGGTCCCGCGGCGTAGTCTGCGCGCATGGAACGCATCGATCCAGACCTGCAGGCTGATGAGCGAACAACGTTGGTGGCGTTTCTCGACTATCACCGGGCTACCTTCCTGTCGAAGATCGCCGGGCTCACGCACGAGCAGCTCAATCGGACACTCCCACCGTCGGACCTCACGCTGGCGAGCCTCACCAAGCACCTTGCCCTCGTGGAGGACAGTTGGTTTCAGGAGCGCTTCGTGGGAGTAGAAGTCGAGCCGTGGGCAAGCGCCCCGTTTGATGACGATCGTGACTGGGAGATGTATTCAGCAAAGAACGACTCGCCCGACGACCTGTTGGTGCTCTACCAGACAGCTGTAGCCCGTAGTCGAGCGACCCTCGCCGATGTCGACTCGCTCGACGTGCTTTCGGCTGCCAACGATCGCCGCCAAGGCATTCCGTATTCCATGCGATGGATCCTGGTGCACATGATCGAGGAAACCGCTCGTCACAACGGTCATGCCGACCTTCTCCGCCAATCAATCGACGGTCTCGTCGGGGAGTGACGCCGAGGCGATATGGTCGGCCCCATGGTTGATCTCGATCTTGCCTACATGTCCGCGGCCGAGATGGCGAGGCGGATTGCGGCCAAGGAGTTGTCACCGGTGGAGGTCGTGATCAACGCGTTGGCCCGTATCGACCAGGTTCAGGGAGCGTTGAACTGCTTCACCGAGTCGTATGCCGACGATGCGCTGAACGAAGCCCGCCGCGCCGAGGCAGCTGTGGCTAGAGGCGATGAGCTCGGGTTGCTCCACGGGGTTCCGGTGGCGATAAAGGACACCACGCCGCAGCAGGGGAGGCGCACCACGCTCGGCTCGTACACGCACGAGCACTGGGTGCCCGACCACGACGCGGCGATGGTGACATCGCTACAGCGGGCCGGCGCGGTCATCGTTGGGAAGACAACATCGCCAGAGTT
>JANMCE010000295.1:0-7496 GCA_031360915.1 Actinomycetes bacterium
TGTCGATCGTCGCCGCCATTGCGCACGAGCACGGCGGGACCGCAACCGCCGCCAACCATCCCGACGGCGGAGCGGTGTTCACACTCTCACTACCTCTGGGCGTTGGCTAGCGTGACATCGTGGTCGTGAGTATCGCCAACCTTTCGACAGTTCCGCCGGACGAGTTCGTTGCTGCGAGGGACGCGCTCGTCAAGGTGCTCCGCCACGACAAGCGGCGGGACGAGGCTGCGGATGTCGCTGCGTTGCGTCGACCAAGCCCGGTCGATTGGGCACTGAACTGCGTCGCCGCCGATTCGGCCGAACTGATCGACAAGGTCGCTGCCGCTGTCAGTGCGTTGCGGGATGCTCAGGCTGCTGCATTTGATGAGGGTGGCAGGAGCGATCTTCTACGGGAGGCGGTTGGTGTGGGCCGCTCGGTTGGTTTGGAACTTCGCCAAGTAGCCGAGGGTGTTCTGCGACGTGCTCAGCGACCGAAGAGTGACGTGGTGGCTTTGGCGATGAGAGTGAACGAGGCCATGGCGAACAGCAACCTCCTCGAGCAGTTACGCATTGGGCATCTCGGAATGAGGGCGGTGGAGGATGCTGACCCGTTCGCTGGGATGCCGGAGCCGAAGGTCCGATCCGACGTTCAGGTAGCGGCTGCCAAACCGCGTGTATCAACGAAGTCGAAGCCGGCCGCTGTTGTTGATGCCGAGGTTGAACTGCGTAAGGCGCGAGCGATCAAGTCGGAGCAGGCTCGTCTGGCTGCGACGAGTGCGTTGGTGACCGCGAAATCTGAACTGGAGAGTGCTGAAGGAGAGTACGACGGTGCAGTTGAAATACTGCGAGCTGCCGAGGCCGAGATCAAGCGGACCGAGAAGCGCCTTGCCGCCGCGCAAGCCAGCGTCGAGGAGGCTGAGCGATCATTGCATGAATTGACGGCCGATTCCTGAGCGAGCAGGCAGAGCGGGGACTGCATTAACGACCCGACGACCAGAATTGCGGCCACTGGTACTTAAGGCGACGACGTCGCCGTTCGCGTTCGGGCTTTCCGGTTCGAATTTGCGGAGGCGGTTCGGTTTGCCTTGTCTACTGCAACAACGAGCTCGGCCTTCGTCATAGTCGAGCGTCCCGTAACGTTGAGCCGTCGTGCGATTTCAATGAGATGTGCCTTCGTCGCGAAAGCGTTGACTCCACCTGCCGTCTTGGCGGTGCTGCGGAGTGCGCTTGCACCGCGCTTCGCGTCCTGGTCGTCGCTCGGACCTTGTTCATCTTTAGGCTCCCAATGATCGCCGACTTTCTCAAAGGAATGCTTGAGTGATCCGAACGCGATTCGATGCGCCGCTTCGGCGTCACCGTGGTTTTCCTCGGCTGCTTCCAAAGTGTGCATGTACGTCGCCTGCGCCTTCTTCGAGGAGCGCTTCAGCGTGGCTGGCAGCCGGTCTTGTTCCTGCTTGCTCAGTACCATGGTTACCCTTCCTTGATGATCGTCGGCCCCGGCGTGGCTCGTTCAGAGTCGCGGGGCTCACAACTACCCGTTCAATCCGCCCGGTAAACCGAATTGTCAGACCTGCACGGCTTGGGTTACCAACGATGAGGTATTGCACCTTCATTCGAACCTACCGAGGACAGGGGCGACTGGTGCTCGACAGCGAGTGAGCCGAGGAAGCGGTTCGAAGGTCGTTCAGCCGTTTCAGATTGCTTGGAGTGGGGTAGCAGCGTGGTCATGAACGACGAAAACGCTCATCCGACCGAGAACCCCGGACCAGTCGACCCTGAAGTGGTGCGAAGGGCGAAGCAAGGCCAGCAGCGATCTTCGGATCGACCAAAGGAATCGAAGGAGCCACCCGAGATTGATCCGGACTCTCCCGCCCGCGCTGTCTTGTTTCCCGCGGAAGATGCTCCTGAGCCCAACGAGCCCGCGTGAGCCCATGGGTCCTGAACCCGGACAATGACAACAGGGGCGGGTCTTCGTTTCTCGAACGACCAAGCAGAGGGTATAGCGCGCCGCGGCACAAAGCGGTTTCACTACAGCAGCCATAGCGGCAAGATCGCCCACGCTGATTTGGAACGAATTCGGGCACTGGCCATCCCGCCCGCCTGGACTGATGTGTGGATCTGCTCTGACCCGCGCGGTCACCTCCAAGCGACAGGACGCGATGCCAGAGGGCGAAAGCAGTCGAAGTACCACCCCGACTACCGCAAGGAGCGCGACAACCTCAAGTTCAGTCACCTCGCCGAGTTCGGATCGGCCCTGCCCAAGTTGCGAAGAACGATCGACCACGACCTCTCGGGTCGACTGCCGAGCGAGGAGCGACAGACTGCGCTCGTCGTCCAACTTCTCGATCGCACCGCTATACGCATTGGCAATGACCAATACCGGCGCTCGAACGGGTCGTTCGGCTTGTCGACGTTGCGCGACCGTCATGCCAGTGTTTCGGGAGCAGCTGTTGTGTTCACATTTCCCGGAAAGAGTGGTCAACGCCATCGGGTAGAACTCAACGATCGTCGGCTGGCTCGTCTTGTCGGCCAGTGCCAAGACCTGCCTGGACAGGTGTTGTTCTCGTATCTCGACGACGACGGTTGCTCGCGGCCCATAGCGTCCGAGATGGTAAACGACTACATTCGGCGCGCGACGAGCGCGGACTTTACTGCGAAGACGTTCCGAACGTGGATTGGTACGACGGAGGCAGCGACGGCACTGGTATCAAGCGTCGGGGAACCCACGAAGGCAGGTTTGCTTACCGGCATCGACCATGCAGCCCAAGTCTTGGGTAACACACGCGCCGTGTGCAGGGCGAGTTATGTGCACCCCGCCATTCAGTCGCTCTACCTAAACGGACAGCTGCGCGACCGGTGGATGGACGGGCCCGATCGTTCGTCAGGGTGGATGCATGCCGCCGAACGTCGAACGTTATATGTGCTCAGGACGACATAGCTCGCGCCGACGTGTCCCACGATGATTGATCACGTTGTTCCGTGGGTAGTCAAGAGCATGACTCATTCACATAGCCCATCGGCGCCGGACGACAACACCACCCTGACCGAGGTACTGGATCTGTATTCGACCGGTGGCTTTGCCGGTTCCTTTGGCGTGACAGATGACGGACTGGTCGAGTGCCACTCGTGCGGCACGATATCGACGGCGTCGTCCGTGAAGATGCACAGCTTGCGCCGACTTGAGGGTGCCTCCGATCCCGACGACATGTTGGCCGTCGCCGCCATTTCCTGTCCGGTTTGCAACACTCGCGGCACGCTCACGATGATGTTCGGCCCGATGGCCTCAGCCGGTGATGCCACTGTGTTAGCAGGCCTCCATGATTGCCGTGACGACGATCTAGCTCCTCCGCACTCCGCACCCGACGAGATGACCGGGGATGGCTCGGCCGAGGCGCGCTGAGCGGTATGTGCGGTGAGGATCGGATTTGTGCCTCACGGGCGTGGTGCGCTCCAGATCGTGGAGATTGGGAGAGCGTGTACTTTTTCAGCAAGTTTGAATGGTCGAGTTCCGGTGTGGAACACAACACCGCCGACGAATTGATCGCCGATCTTGTCGCGCAGCCAGATGAGCTGTCTGGCATCGGACAGGTCGGGAGTTGATCCGGCCTTGACCTCGATCGCGACGATCCGCCCGTCCGGAGCCTCGAGGATCAGGTCGATCTCATCGTAATTCACCGAATACACCTCCGACGACACCCCTCCTTCCCCGAACCTCAGCCGTTCTCAACGGAACTTCAAATGGCACTCTGACGGTTTTTCCAAGCTGGGGCCAAACAGGTTGACAAGCCCACGGAACCCACCATCTGGGGGACCGGCCCGACTTGAGGCGTGCGCGGACGGCAATGGACGGATGAGCGAAGCGGGCGCCCATGTGATCATCATTGCTGTCATTCTCGAAGGCCGTTCCCAGGCGCAGGTCGCACGCGACTTCAACGTTTCCCAAGCGTGGGTCTCGCGGCTGGTCGCCCGCTACCGAGCCGAGGGCGACGCCGCGTTCGAACCACGCTCGTCCGACCCGCAGACGCCCCCAGCAATACCCCCAATAAGGGTTCGGGCCTTGCCGATGTCTCGCGACATCACAAAGTGGAGCTTAGGGGGCTCCATTCCATTTTTAGAAAGTGCTCAGAGACGCCAAAAAGCGGCCTTAGAGCATTAATGACTAAAATACGCGGGAGCAACCGCGGGAGCAACCGGTTTCCCAAGAGTTTCAGCCTGTCCGCCGAAAGTTACTTTCAAACCTTTTGGGATCATGTGTTCGTGGGGGTCGTGCCGGAGTTTGCGACTGTCACGACGCCGCGTGCTCTCAGTCGGTAGGGGACTTGCATGCCGGCCCGAGGAAGTGTCTGACACTTCCCTTCGGCCAGCAATACTCTCTTCGTCTTAGGCGACGTCGTCGATGCTCAAGAGGTCGGCGAGTTGCGGGAGATTCGCGCGAATTCGTTTCATGAACTCGACCGGGCTGATGGGCGGTTGTCGGAGCGCGGCTCGAGGGCGTACTCACTCCAGATGATGGTGACGAGTTCGGCTTCATGGAGTCGTAGGAAGAAGTCGCGGAGGTGCGCGTCGTAGATGACGTTGGCGTCGAGAAAGAGACGAAGCGGTGGCACGCTATTTGTCGTAGAGGCCGAGGTCTTCGGACAGCGCTACGAGCTCGTCGAGCGCGGCGGACTGTCTTGTTTTGGCGAGCGTCTTGTAGGTGAGTACGTCGGCGAGTTTGAGGCGGCGGTGGCTGCCCAGGCGAGTGGCGGGGAGGTGACCGTTGTCGATGAGCGCAACGACGGTGGGTCGGCTGACGCGAAGAATTTCTGCGGCCTGGCTGGTACTCAGCATGTCGGGTACGGCTGTGACGTGCACGGCTGCGCCGGTGGAGAACGCACGAAGAATGTCAGCGATGGCAGCCGCGACTTCCGAGGCCAACACTGCGGTACCCGCGGGTGTGGTCAGAGAGATTTGCTGGCCGTCGCCGATGGCGTTTTCGACGAGGTGGAGCGGATCGGTTTGCTTGGGTGGCACTCGGATCTCGGAGATGCTCATCTTGCAACCTTACTATTCAAACGAAAGAAACGAAAGGAACTTCTTGAGTCCACAAGTGGCTCATCGAAAAAAGTTACGCAAATGTTGCTTCGCTTTTCAGGGAGGTGGCTCTGTATGTAGTCGTCTGAACGTCGCATCAGATTCAATGAGCCGGTCACCCAGCCAGCGCACCAACGCATCAGGCGTAACCGGCCGCTTGTCAGGTTGCGGCGTGCGGCCCAACAGTTCATCGAGCTGTTCTGGTCCCCATCCGGCGGTGGTGGCTTCGTGCTGCCAGGTTTCAAGGAGGCTTTCGGTGTCGATCAAGGTTTGGCCTGTCGGGTGGCGAGGGTCGCTTGCTGCGCGGCGCGTGGCCCGGACTGACCAAGGCGCTCCAGCTCGGTTTCGATCTCGCTCCGCCGCTTCGAAAACAGGCGCAAAATCCGGCGCGGTATCCCGGCGATCTCGCTCGAATCCTCACGGACGGTCCCCACTCGACACCGAGCAGCCGGCTGAGTTCCTGGCGCAGCGCAGCTTGGAAGATGACACCAGCGGCGCGCTGCGAGCGGTAGAGACCGGACGCATCGAGGGCGCTCCACCGTCCGTCGGGACCGACCGACCGTGGTGTTGGCGACGAGGACATGCCAGTGCAACTGCGGGTCACCGGCCCGGCTGGTGCGATGCCGGAACTGGGCAGCAACGAACCCTGCGCCGGGTAGGCGTCGGGTTCCCCAGTCGGTCGGATGGTCGAACTTGGCTTGTTGCCGGTTGGTGCCACGGCGGACGTGGCAGGCTTCGCGTTCAAGCCACGCGACTGCCTGCGCGACCGCCACCTCTGAAGCCTCGATTACGGCACCCTGGACGAGCGGGTCACCAAGCGCGTACGCGACCGAGACCGATTTGGGGACGGAGAAGGTGAGATCAAACCCGGGGACACGCCGCGGGTGGGCGCGGAGTTGTTCACCGTTCGGGGTGAGACCGGTGCCGGGCTTCAACCCAGCGAGAACGGCACGGAGGTCTTCGCCGGTCACTTCGCCCTCAAGGCCTAGGCCCGATGCGGCGTTCCCGATCCAACGGCCAACGGTTTCGCCCTGCCCGGAGTAGTAGTCATCGAGCCCAGAGGCGACTTGGTCGAGGTAGTAGGCCTCGGCCCCGACACGAAGTTTCCAGAGCGACATCACACCCCTTACAGAGCGACCACCCGTCCACGCGAGCACGCGGCCAGCACCCAGGTGCAGATGTGTGGCGAGATCTTTTAGCTCTTCCCTTTTTTGGGTCGGTTCGGCCCCTTCGAGGGGGTTCGTCTTGTTGGTGCCCGTCGAAAAAGCCTCACCCGTCAGGTGAGGCTCCGTTCGCAGAACTCGTGGTGGGCTTAGCTGGCTTGAGGTGTTTGGAATGCTCGATCTCGGACGGCTGGTAGCCCTAGCTGGTCAGGCTGGTCAGGCTGGTTCGGATTGCCGGATCTGGTGCACGCGTTGGAACGAGAGGCCGACGAGTTCGGAGAGGTCGCGTACTGACAGGGTGCTGCGTGAGATGTAGTCGCGGGTGGCTTGGTCGGCGTCGGAAGCGACTGTCTGGGCGCGGTTTCGGAGAGCGAGCACGGCGTCGAGTTGTTCGCGGTTCGGGATATCGAACGTTTCGGTAAGGTCGAAGCTGTCGTCGTCGTCGAGGTCAAGGACCAGGGCGATTGCTTCACGAATGTTTTTTCGGGCGGCGGTGATTGTTCGGCCGTGGCTGTGCGCACCGGGAATGTCGGCGACCTTGACGAACCATGCGCCGTTGTCGTCAACGATGTAGTGGGCGTTGTAGCAAGCCCGCTGTGCTTTTGTTGTTCGTTTGTTCATGTAAGCCACCTTTCACCGAGACAGGGTTCCAAGTCTTTTTCGATCGAACGTAGAAGGCCGCTTCCAAGATCGCGTGAGCCGTGATCTGGAACGACCGTTGTGCATGTTGTCGACTCGCACGTGCAGCGAATGAACTTGTGAGAGCCACGTTGCCGAACGACTTCACATTCGCCGCTCGCAAGGATGACTCGAAGAACAGACCGTGCGTTCACTTCTTTATGTCTAGCATACTGGACACCAAGATGTCTATGTCGGTAGACAATAAGTCGGTTGTGATCGAGTGAGGCAAGGTCCATCCTCCCGCCGGGCTACGTCGTTGGTGCACGCGAAAGAGCCTCACCCGATGGTGAGGCGCCGTTCACAGAACTGGTGGTGCGGTCAGCTGGCTTTGAGGCGTGCGGAATGCTCGATCTCGCAAGGCTGGTAGCCCCACGTTTCGATCATGTCCAAATAGCGGCGTGCCACCGAATGATGGACTCCGAGTGCCCGGACTGTTTCCTCGGCAATCACGATCGCCGAGGTGGCGGCGATAGGGGCGAGGCGTTTCGGATCTGTTTCAACCTCGTCGAGGAGTACTTGGTTCCATCCTGTCGTTCCGGCTTCCAGCCCGAGGAGGACGGCTGTCTTTTCGGCTTGGCTGGTGGTGATGGTGTCGAGCCA
>JANMCE010000405.1:0-8242 GCA_031360915.1 Actinomycetes bacterium
CATGGCAGCCACGATCTCGGCCTCCGAGCCCGATGCGTCAAACACAACGTTGCCACTCTGGATGTAGGTCTCGACGTTGTCGTACCCGAGGCCGAGACACACGGCGCGCAGGTCGGCCATCGACACCTTGTTGTTGCCGCCGACGTTGATGCCTCTGAGCAACGCTACGTAGGTCGTCATGGTCCACCTTACGGCGATACGCTCGACCCATGGCGACGTTGACCTCAGGGCAGATTGCAGACTTCGAGCGGGACGGTTTTCTCGTGGTGGAGGACTTTGTCAGCCAGCAGGCCTGCGCCGATCTCCGGGCGCGAGCAGTCGAGCTCGTGCACGATTGGAAGCCGAGCGGAAAGCGCACGGCCTTCAGCACCAACGAACAGACCCGAGAGAGCAACGACGAGTTTCTCGACTCGGGTGACAGTATCTGGTGCTTCTTCGAGGAGGAAGCCTTTGACGATCGGGGCGAATTAAAGCAGGCCAAGGAGTTGTCGATCAACAAGATCGGTCATGCCATGCATGACCTCGACCCCCTGTTTGCGTCGTTCAGCTACACCGCCGATCTGGCTGGCGTCACCCACGATCTCGGCATGACCGATCCGAGGGCGCTGCAGAGCATGTACATCTTCAAACAGCCTGGTATCGGCGGCGAGGTGGGCTGTCATCAGGACGCCACGTTCCTCTACACCGACCCGCTCACTGTCACCGGGTTCTGGTTTGCCATCGAAGATGCCACCCTTGACAACGGCTGCCTATGGGCGCTGCCGGGCGGCCACAAGACCAGCCTTCGCCGAACCTTTCGACGCTCTGGGGACGACGGTCGCACCATGATCTTCGACACTCTCGACGACACGCCCCTGCCGTCGCCGAGTGAACTCATACCGCTGCCGGTAAGGGCCGGCACCATGATTGTCTTGAACGGCCTGCTCCCCCACTGGAGCGACACCAACCGATCGGCCACGAGTCGCCACGCCTACTCGCTTCACTGCATCGATGGCAGGGCCGACTACTCCGCATGGAACTGGCTCCAACGCTCACCGGACCGCCCGCTGCGCCCGTTCGCCGCCGGCCTCCAACCGATCTGACCCGAGCCACTCTCGAGCACGCCCCCGTATCCCGATGGCCGATACGCCAGCCGACCGGCTCAGTCGAAGGTCGCCCCGCCGCGCCGCCAGCCGTGAGCGGCGGCCGTTCGTGATCTGAAACACTGGCGGCATGAATGTGACGGTTATCGATCATCCCCTTGCCGCCGAGCGGTTGGCCATCCTGCGCGACGTGCGCACCACCAATGCCGAGTTCCGCCAGGCCCTGGACGGGCTCGGTGGAATGCTCGTCTATGAGGCCATGCGCGGCCTGGCCACCACCGACTCCACCGTCACCACCCCCCTCGGGCCGGCTCCGGCTCGCTCGTTGACTCAGGTGCCGATGCTCGTGCCGATCCTGCGCGCCGGCATTGGTCTGGTCAACCCGGCATTGCGACTGGTACCGCAGGCCGAGGTCGGCTTTGTCGGTCTGGCCCGTAATGAGGAGACGTTCGACCCGCATCCGTACTTGGCCAAACTGCCCGAACGTCTCGACGGACGAGACATCTTCATTCTTGACCCCATGCTGGCCACCGGTGGCTCACTCGAGTTTTGCTGCCGGCTACTCATCGAACGAGGCGCGCCCCAACCCATGACCGTCGTCTGCGTACTCGCCGCGCCTGAGGGTATCGAACGTATGAAGCAGTCGGGCATCGATGTCAACATCATCACCGCCTCGATCGACAGCCACCTCAACGACTCCGCCTACATCGTGCCCGGTCTCGGCGATGCCGGCGACCGCCAGTTCGGTCTGTGGTAGCTACACGTACCAGCCCACCAGATCACAGATGATGTGGGTGGTGCCACGCTTGTTGTAGATGGCAATCTTGCCCCCATCGCCCACGGTCGCGATGACCTGATTCGGCACGGTGCGGCCGGGCGTAAAGTTGAGGTTGCTGGCGTTCGGCAGCGGCTTGCCGGCGGGATACACGGTGAGAAAGCCGGTCTCAGTAGGGTCGACAGCGGTGACATTCAGCACCACCGCCTTGGCGTCGTCGGGCACGCCGGCAACCCCGGTCACCTTCAACTCGTAGGTGCTGTCGGCGCCCACCTTGGTCTTGGTATCGCGTGTGTCCATCAGGCGCTGGGGCGACGATGCACTTGCGGCCGGGCCGCTTCCGGACACGTCGTACCAACCGAGCAGGTCGACGATGATGTGGCTCGATCCGTCACTGTTGAAGAAGCTGACAGTACCGGTCGGCCCGAGCTTGGCCACGACCAGATTCGGTACCGTGAGGCCGGCTGAGAAGTTCAGACTTGACGCGGTGGGCACTGCTTCGCCGGTGGGATACGCGGTGACGAAGCCAGCGTTGGTCGGTTCGTTCACCGTCACGTTCAACACCACCGCACTCACACCACTGGCCGGTAGCCCGTAGTTGCCGGTCATCTGCACATCGATCGACTTGCCCGGTCCGACCTTGCCCTCCCCGTTGCGGGTGTCACGCACACGAATAGGCGTCATCGGCACAAGGGAACTCCCTCCGGCCTTGCTGAAATAGCCAACCACGTCGGCGATGAGGTTGGCAGCACCGTCGCTCACCGCCATGCTTACCCGTCCGTTGGCACCCACCTTGGACATCACCAGATTCGGCACGGTCTGGTTCGGCACGAAGTTCAGGCTCGAGGCGTTCGGTTTCGCTTCACCCGTCGGCCACACGGTGATAAATCCGGCGTTGGTTGGATCGGTCACGGTCACGTTCATTACCACCGCGGTAACGTCCTGCGCCGGCACGCCACCAACGCCAACCACGTACACCGTCTCCTCAACGTTGGCTTGGAACTTCGCTTGAGGTCCGCCATTGCCCTCGCGGGTGTCAAGCCTGCGAGTGGGGGTGACCGGAAGCAGACGACCCGGCACGACAGGGATCGGCGGCGGCCCTGGCACCCCCTCGAGCAATGCTCCCGAGAAAAGCGGCAGTGTTTCGTAATTGGCACCGAGGATCTGCTGATGATCGGCACCCAGTACCTTGTCGAGCACCGTCGCATAAATCGAACGGAAGTCCAGACTCGATTTGAATCGATCGTTGTCGTCAAGATCGCTCCACGAGGGCGCCTGCCCGTACATGCCGCCGGCCACCGGCGGGCCGATGAGCATGGTGGTGTTCGTGGTGCCGTGGTCGGTACCGGCGCTGTCGTTGGCGCTCGGTTCCCGGCCGAATTCGGAGATGACGAGTACCGTCGTTCGATTGGCGAAACGCGGTTCCAGCCCCGCGTAGAGCGCGCGCAGACCGGCATCGAGTTCGCCGAGGAGTTTGTCGTGCTCGGTCAACTGATTGGAGTGGGTGTCGTACCCGTCCTGGCTGATGCTTACGACGCGAACACCGAGGTTGGCATTGATGAGCCGGGCCGCCAACGTCATGTCGCGGGCCATGTCTCCGTCGGGCAGCTTGCTGGCAAAGACGGGTACAACGTCCCGGCCGATGTCGAGCGCGTCGCGCTCCACCCGCGTAATGGTGTCACCCCACGGACCAAGGCCCGACGATGCGTCTGACAGCGAGCGGATCGCACCATAAAGCCGGTTGTGCGGGGCATCGTTCTCACTGCCCAGATCCATGCCCCACGGGGCCATGCTGGACGCGGATCGCACCTGCCCGGTGAGGTGGAGCGGCACATGCACGCCGATGTTCACCATGTGCAGTGGGCTGGTGTCGGCAGTGCCGTCGAGCCAACGGCCGAGCCAGCCGCTGAACGACCCGCCGTTGGCCTGACCGCGCATCAATGTTGCCATCGAGTCGAAGTGACTGTGGCTGGGGTTGGCGTAACCAACTCCCTGGACGAGCGCGACATGGCCCTGGTCATACAAGGTCTTCAGATAGGTGAGTTTGGGGTGGAGTCCGAAGCCCTGGCCGATGCCGAGCGTCTGATTGGCCGCGAGAGCGAGGCCTTTGCGCTTGTCGTAATACGCACCGTTTGCTATCGGCACGACGGTGTTCATGCCGTCGTTGCCGCCACCCAACAACAGCACCACCAAAATGCCATCACTCGGCGGCAGCGGCACGGCTGCGTACGCCTCAAGGTCGCGTCCGTAGGTTCCTAGCGCAATGCCAGCGCCGGTTGCTCCCATCGCCTGCAAGAAGTGACGGCGGGACAACAGCTTGAGCGCGTGTTCGGTTTCGATATCGGAGGAGAGCATGGGGAAAGACCTTTCGCCGGAGCGGGAAGAGTTAGGCGAGCTGGAGTTCGGGGAGGAGCATCACGAGCGTGGTGAGACCGAATGTCTCGAACCATTCCTCATAGGGCGCGGCCCGCTGCGCAGTCAGCCAATTATCGACCGTTGCCTTGCTGCGGGGCGACACCTCGGTAATGCCAACGCGGGCGAACGCAGTGTCAACAGCCTGAGGCACGGGGAGCGCGACCAAATCACGGAAGACATCACGGCTTTGGTCTGACAGTCGGTAGTGGAGGTTGCCGGCCCACGACGCCTTCTGCCCGGATGCGCCAGCCGACAGCCAGTACTTGTTCGGACGCCAGCCCGACACGTTCGGAGGATTGAAAGGTTCCTGGCCAAACCCGGCGGAGAACTGCATCGGCTGAGCGTCGGGCGAGCGCAAGCCGCTGGCTCGCATGATGCCCACGAAGAACTCGATGGGCGAACGCACCAGACCTTGCTTGGCCTGCGACTCGTAGAACTCCGGGCGGAGAAAGAGGGCGCGCAGTACGGGCTTCATTTCGAATGATGCGGCGATCATCACATTGGCCAGATCGCTGACGATGTTGGCGGGCGGACCGGGGTGGGCGAAGAACGACCACAGCTTGGCCGACAGAAATGTCGCTACCTTCATTCGTTGCGTCGGGTCATCAAACAAGAAGTCGATGATGGCCGGACCGTCCCAGTTCTTGGTCACACCCATGAACGTCTTGTTGCCGCTGTCGTGATCGTTACCGCGAAACTCGTACTGGTGGGTATCCTCGTTGAGGTTGTGCCCCGACCAGGCACGGGCGCAACTTTCAACCTCGATTTCGCCGTAGTTGCCGACGCCAAGAAGGAACAGCTCGAGTAACTCGCGAGCGAAGTTCTGATTGGGGCTGCTGTCGACGCTGAAGGCGTTGTCGAGAAAGACCAGCATGGCTGGTTCGATGGCGCACTTCTGCATCATCGTGCGGATGTTGCCCAACGCATTCGCCCGTTGCGTGGCGTGCATCCGCCACAGGTAGTCGGGCTCGCCGACCTTTTTGTAGGCGGCGGTGACATGACCGTGCCAGAACAGGGTGGCCTTTTCCACCAGCGGCACCGGTGCGCTGGCCATGTGGTCGAACCACCAATTCCCCAAGGCGTGGAACTGCTCCCACTCGGACTTGTTGGGGTCCGCCACCGCCGCTGGTTTGCCGGGCTGCGGAGCCCCGGCGTCGTTCAACAGTTGGTCGACGACCTGGGGGAGATTTTGCCCTGCGTACGAGTTGACCTCGGCGGCTGTGCCACCGAATCCGGCCCGTCGTAAAAGATGCGCTATGTCTGCTACGGGTGTTGCCATATGCCGCCGACCTCAGATTTCGATATGCTAGATGAGCGCCCATAGTGACACTGCCTGGAGAGTATTGCATTTAGGTTACAGCGAAGTAACGAACGAGCCATTGTTGGACGACGCACGGACCATTCCTGACGAAACCCTCATAGTCTCCCTCAGTGCGGAACTTCTCGACCTTTTTCGGCTCTCTGGCGGGTGTTGCTCTTATCGGGGCTAGCTTGTCGCTCTCGGGATCGCTCACTGCATCGGCCGCTACTGGCACTTTTAGTGATTCAATAGCTCAGGCCGAGACCCTGTATCCACCACTTAGTGTGGTGATGCTCGATGCGACATCGCGGCGACGTGCCAACGGCAGCGAAACCGCTCCATCGTCGAAATGGAAGTCTGCCCGCCAGACCGATTTGTCCGACTTCCATGTCTTGGGCGTCTCGTATCGGAGCGCGAGCGGCGGCGTTGCCCACGTTCGAACGGTCTTCAACGGCACCTGGAGCGACTGGGTCGAGCCCGAGCAGCAGAGCGACGAAGGACCCGACCCGTCCTCTTCCGAGGGCGGTCAAGCCGGACCGGCCGGCATGATTTCGAACCCGGTCTGGGTGAGCGACGCCACCGGCTACGAGGTGCAGTTCCCGCTCGACGCCACCGACACTGCCGTGCACGTCGTGCGTGACGTCGTCCGCGGCGCGCTGCCTGTCAAGGCGGCCACCGACCCGGCCTCACCGATCTACCCGTTCGGCATTCACCCGCGCGCCGATTGGAATGCCCGCCCTCCCAACATTCATGTCGGTATGGGCAACCCGCTGAAGGGAGTACAGATGGTCGTCGTGCATCACACCGCGCTGCCCGGCAACAACTACACCAAGGCCGAAGCAGCGACGCTGGTGCGAAACTTCCAGGCCTACGACATGGACATCCGCCACTATGACGACCTTGGCTACAACGTGATGGTCGACCAGTTCGGTGGTATCTGGGAAGGACGCAGCGGAGGTCTTGACCAAGCAGCCGTCGGAGCCCACGCACTCGGCTTCAACCAGGTGGCCACCGGCATAGCCGTGCTGGGCAACTTCGTTGATGTCGACCCGCCCGCAGCCGTGATCGACGCCATCGCCAAGGTGGCCGGGTGGAAGCTCTCACTCGACGGTTACGACCCCTTGTCGTCGGTGACCATCGGTGCCGACGAGACCGAAGGTCACCCGTTGCATCCGGTACCACTCACCACCCCGCGCATCGTCGGGCATCGTGACGTCGGTCAAACCGAATGTCCCGGCCGCATCTGGAACCACCTCGCCGAGATCCGCACCAAGGCCGCGGCCTACGCCAAGACGGCACCGGGCAAACTCAACACGCCAACCCAGCCGCGACCGAAGACGATCGTGATCTCGGGTGAGGCCACTCCCGTCGGGACAGCCGATCCAACGGTTGTCATCCAGATCGATCACCGGTCCGTCGTCACCACGGCCGCCAAGTTCGCCACCCCACTCGCAGCCACCCCTGCCGACACCGCTCCCACCACTCCCCCGGCGCCGTCAACGGCAATGTTCGAAAGCGACCTGGCGGTTGAGCCCGGCCCGCACCGAGCGTGCGTCTACACCTTGGCAGAGGATGGCACACGATCACTCGTCGGCTGCAACAGCTTTACCGTGACGGATCCGAACATCAATCCGATCCGACCGGTGCGTCTGCTTGACACCCGCAACGGCGCCCACCTTGCCGCCCGACAGCTTCGGCCGGTTCCCATCGCCGGTTTAAAGACCGTGCCGGTTGAAGCTGCCAGCGTCTCGGCCAACGTCACCGTCACCAACCCGGCCAAGGATGGCTACCTCACCGTCGTGCCCTGCGGCAGCGCGCTGCCGGATGAGACCTCGAACGTGAACTTCGCCCGCGGTCAGACCATCCCCGCGCTGGTGCTCACCAAACTCGGTACGGACGGCCAGCTCTGCCTTTTCGCCGACACCGAGGTTGACGTTGTCATCGACGTCACGGCCTGGTTCCCCGAGAACGGTGCGTTCACCGGCACTACGCCGGCCCGCCTGCTCGACACTCGCCTGCCCGCGACGAAACTCGCCGCCGGCGAGGAGCGCAAGGTGCAGGTCTCCGGACGCGGAGGTGTTGGTCTTGACGCAACAGCGGCTGCGCTCAACATCGTCGCCACGAACGGAAGAGCCGCCGGTTGGCTTGCGGTCTACCCGTGCGACAGTGGCTTCACGGGCACGTCGAACGTGAACTACAGCGCGGGTCAGACCATTGCGAACCTGGCCGTGTCGAAGCTGTCGTCCGACGGATCGGTGTGCCTCAAATCCGACAAGGCGCTGGATGTGATTGTCGATGTCACCGGGTGGTTCCCGCCCGGCGCCTTCCATCCGATCACTCCGACCCGAATCATGGACACGCGCCAGGGTCTGGGCGGAAACCGCATCAACTACGAAGACACCATCGAGTTGAAGATCAGGGGTCAGCGCTCTATCCCTTCCGAAGCCACCTCGGTCATGGTGAATCTCACCGTCACCAATCCGGATACCGCGGGCTACCTCACCGTGTACCCGTGTGCGCAAGTACACCCGGGCACATCAAACCTGAACTTCGCGGCCCGCGAAACGATCCCCAATCTCACGCTTACGAAGGTCGGCATCAACGGCTGCCTACGCGTCGACAGCGGTTCCACCACCGACGTCATCGCCGACGCCGTTGGTTACTTCGTCT
>JANMCE010000352.1:0-48064 GCA_031360915.1 Actinomycetes bacterium
GCTGTCGATCTTGATCGTGTAGTCGGTGTTGGTCGAGTTGTCGGCCCAGTCGTAGAAGTTCGGTCCGCCATTGGGCTCTTCGAACGGAATCCAGTTCGAGATGATGGTCACCGAGCTCGGATCGTCAGGGCTGACGAACGCGTAGAGGTCGGTGTTGTCAGCGCGCGGGTCCCCGGCAATCAGCGGGGCTTCGCGGTGGCTCGATGCTGACGACCCGAGTGGTCCGCCGTTGACGGCGAATGCGCCGCCGACCAACGCGACGAGGGAGCCGACGGCCGCCCCGGTGCGCAATCGACGTCGTCGCCTTGGCGATGTTCCTGTACTGCTGTCCATGAGACCTCCAGTTGGTGGGTGATTGGTCGACCTTTACCCGGTTGGGCGAAAGTGAAACCGACTCTTGAGGCATCGTTGACGGTCGAACCGCAACACGAATCGCGCACCCCAATTGTTCAGGTTTCGTCACCAAACGCTCTGCGGATCACTGGCTCTCGTATGCGACACTGGGTCCGAGGAGGGGATCTTGTGGTTGATGTTGTGATTGTGGGTGCCGGTTTCTCGGGGCTGTTCATGCTGCACCGGATACGGCAGCTCGGTTTGACGGCACGCGTCTTCGAAGCGGGTGACGACGTCGGCGGCACCTGGTATTGGAACCGCTACCCCGGCGCGCGCTGCGATATCGAAAGCGTCGAGTACAGCTACTCCTTCGACGACGAACTCCAACAGGAATGGGTGTGGTCGGAGCGCTTCGCCAGCCAACCCGAGATTCTCTTCTATCTCCAACATGTCGCCGAGCGGTTCGACCTGCGACGAGACATCCGGTTCTCCACTCGAGTGACCGGTGGCCGATTCGTCGACGCATCCTGTCTTTGGACGGTGTCAACCGACGACGATAACGAGACCACCTGCCGGTACTTGATCACTGCGGTTGGCTGTCTGTCGAGCGCCAATATGCCCGACCTGCCCGGGCGGGAAAGTTTCAGGGGAGCGACCTATCACACCGGGCAGTGGCCCCATGAGGGCGTCGACTTTACTGGCCGGCGGGTGGGTGTTATCGGCACGGGCTCGTCGGCAGTGCAGTCCATTCCGTTGATCGCCGAGCAGGCGTTGAGCACCAACTCGATTGCATCGTGTACGCGACCGGCTTTGACGCCATGACGGGCAGCCTGCTGAAGATGAACATCCAAGGCCCCGAGACATCTCTGGCCGAAGAGTGGGAGGCTGGACCTCGCACGTTCCTCGGCCTCGGCGTGCACGGGTTACCCAACCTTTTCATCATCACCGGCCCCGGTAGCCCATCGGTGCTGAGCAACATGGTTGCCTCCATTGAGTTTCATGTGGAGTGGATTACAGAGTGTCTGCGCGCCATGCTGACCCACGGTCAGACCCACATTGAAGCGAGCGCGGACGCCCAAGATCGCTGGGTAGCCTACGTCAACGCCATTGCCAAAATGACGTTGTTCCCCTCGTGCAACTCGTGGTATCTCGGTGCCAACGTACCGGGCAAACCGCGCGTGTTCATGCCGTTACCCGGCCACCCAGGCTACGTGCAACGCTGCCAATCGATCGCTGCCGCTGGCTACGAGGGCTTCGAGTTGAGGTAGTTCGGGCCTTGCCGTCTACGGCTTGGTGCAGTCGAGCATCAGGCCCATCGCAACGCGATCCACAGGCGATCACGCAATCCTGGGCGACTGCCCATCCGTACTTCACTATGAACCCACCATGCAATAGGAACAAGGATCATGCACTGTTTTCAACGCCGGTTGATCGCCGGCGCGCTTCCCTTCGTCGTTGCTCTGCTTGCCGGATGCGGCACCATCGTGCGCACCGACGGCACAACCAAGTGACGTTCAACGGCCACCCGGTTTACTACTACGCCAAGGATGCGAATCCGGGCGATACCACCGGTCAAAAGGTAGGCGGCGTTTGGTTCGTCATAGACGCCCACGGCAACCCGATCGGAGTCTGAGGCGTCAAAACAGAGATGAAAGCCGACGTCACAGACTTGCATCCGTGCTCGGGGTGACCTAGGAGTACATCATGACGGAGCCGATCGGCCCGCAGGATGCGCCCCCATCGCGTGTGCTGCGCGTCCGTCTGCTCGGAGGCCTAACCGTTGAAGGGGTGTCGGCCCGGCTGCTCGCTAGTCGCAAAGCGCGCACGGTATTGAAGATGCTGGCGCTGCACCACGACCACGTCGTTTCTGTCGATCGACTCGTCGACGCGTGCTGGCCTGACAGGTTGCCGTCTCATCCGGCTGATCAGTTGTCGGTGCTTGTCAGCAGACTGCGCACCATCATCGGGCGCGATCGCATTCTGTTCGGCGAAGGCGGCTACCGGATGCATCTGGACTGGCTTGACCTCGACCAGTTCCACGTTCTTGCGTTGACGGCAAGGGATGCTAACGGTGATGAGCGGCATGGTCACGCCGTCGACGCAGCTCGGGGCGCGCTGGCGTTGGTCGGCGGGGGGCTGTTGCCAGAAGACCTGGATGCCAGCTGGGCAGAGGCGGACCGAACTGAGGTAGATCGTTCCGTTGCACGGACCCGGCGCGTCGCGGCCGCGTCTGCCCTTGCGTGCGGACGCTTCGATGACTCTATCGAGTTCGCGAGTGCTGCCATAGCGGCTGATCTCTATGACGAGGAAGCGCTGCGAATGCTCATGTTGGCGCATCGAGGCAGTGGCTCCAATGGTGCAGGACTCGCCGCGTACGCTCAGGTGCGAACTCACCTCGCCGAGGAACTCGGGGTGCAGCCGTCGCGGGAGACCGAGGCGGTCTACCTCGCGTTACTTCAGAACGAGGCATTCGCGAATGGGCGACCAGCTGCGAATACCACAGACGAGATGGAGGATCCTCCCGTCCTTGTTGGTCGTGAGGCCGAACTGGCGAGGATGCTGGACGAGTTGGCAAGGGCGCGGCTGGGGCATGGGCGCCTGGTCGTCATCGAGGGCGAATCAGGTATCGGCACATCAGCGCTTCTGCAGGCCTTCGGGAGACAAGCCGTCGAGCGGGGAGCCACGTGGCTGTACGGAGTCTGCGAGCCCTTGTTCGGCGGTCTCCCGATGCAGAGCGTCGTCGATGCGCTCGGCGAGTACGTTTCCAGCCTGTCCCCCATCGAATCGGCTGCACTGCTTGCCGGGGAGCACGCCGTGTTGGGACCGCTGCTCGGAAGGTCGCTGCAGCCCCATTCGGAAACGTGGATTGAATCCGGACCGAGCAACCTTCGCCTGCTTCAGGCCTTCGAGGTCGTCCTCAACCGAGTGAGCGCCTCCGGCACTGTCGTGCTGGCGATCGACGACGCTCATTGGGCGGGATTGTCCACAGCGGAGTTGCTCACGCTCCTGGCTAAACGTTGCCGAGGGCTGCTCGTCGTGGCCGCGCGAAGGGTAGCCGTCGGGCCGCTACTCCACCCCGATGTCACCCTGCATCTCGGTCCCCTTTCACTTCACGACACCATGGCGCTGTGCGGATCAGAACGCGCAGCAGAACTCCACGATCGCGCGTGCGGAAACCCGCTGTTCCTTCTGCAGTTGGCGGCCGTCGCCCCTGGCGAACCGCTGCCGACCTCAATGGTGCACGCCATCACCGAAGTTGCAGCAACGCTCGGAGACGCTACGGCCACCATCAAGGCCGCTGCTGTGCTTGGCCCCACGATCGATCTCGAACTCCTGGCGGTCGTACTTCATGCGAATCCTCTCGACCTTTCGGCGCACCTCGAACTGGCCCGACAACGAGGTCTTCTCGACGATGCGGTCGACGGCTACGTCTTCCACCACGCCCTTGTCCGCGAGGCGCTCGCCACCGCGACATCAGCGACCCGGGCTGCTCTCTTGCATCGCGAAGCTGCCAACGTCCTTCGCTGTCGTCCGCTGGCCGATCCTCTCAGTGTGGCAAACCACGCCCGGTTGGGAGGAGACACCGCACTTGCGGCCGACGCGCTCGAGGATGCCGCCGCGCTGGCGACGCTTCGTTTCGATCGGCCCGCAGCCGAGGAACTCCTCGACCAGGCAATCCGGTGGTCGGACACTCCTCGGCGACGGTTGGCGCGCTCCCGTACTCGCACAATGCGCGGTCTCTATGACGAGGCTCTCGCCGACGTGCAGATCGCCCTCTCGCACGGTGCCGGTGCCCCCGGCCTCGAAGCCGGAGCCTGGGCCGCGTATTTCGCGCGCCGCTTCGACGAAGCGCGTTCCTATGCCGATGACGGCGCGGCCCTCGCCGACGATCCAGCTACGCGGGCCTCTTGTCTGACCGTCGCCGGACGAGTTCGACATGCAGTCGGCGACTTGGCTGGTGCCGAACCCCTTCTTGTCGAGGCGGCCTCCACTGCCGAGGGTTCGGCCCGAGCGGCACCGCGAGTCTGGCTCGGGGTGCTGAGAAGCCACCAGAGCCGCCCTGCCGATGCGCTTGAGTTACTTCGCGCCATCACGCGAGTGGAATCGGGCGGTGAGCGAACGACCGAGCTGCTGCACGCGTTGCTGTTCACCGCTCACGCGTACGCCCTTCAGGGCCGCCCGAACGCCGCCCTTGACGCGCTCGACCGCTACGAGGTCGAACTTTCCCGGAGGCACGCGCCCCGCTTCGCTGGTCGAGCCAGCAATTTTCGCGGCTGGATTCTGCGTGCGCTGGGTCAGTGGGAACGGGCCGATGACGCCAACAGGCAGGCCATTGACGAGTTGGGCACTATTGCGTTCCCCGAGACCCTCATTGCGGCACATCTGGACCTCGCTGCATCTGCGCTGCTTCGCAACGATGCATCCGATGCCAGCTATCACCTCGACGCGGCCGCCGTGTGTTTCGTCCCGAATCTGACGTTCGGATGGCGCCTCGACCTCCGGCTTCGGCTCGAACGCGCGAGGTTGGCGTTGCTGACCGGTCACCCCGCCGAGGCGGCATCCGGCTCGTCAGACGTGGCGCGGGCTGCTGAGGCACTCGGGGTCGAACGCTACGCGGCCGAGGCCCGACTCGTCGCGGCGCGAGGTGACTTTCGCTCGGGTGCAATGGTTGATCTCGACCGGATCGGCCGAGATGTTGAGGCTCTCGATGCCGCGGTCGGCATCGACTCGTGGTGGCTCACCGCCGAGGTCGGACGAGATCTTGGCGTAGCAGCCTGGGTAGAGCTCGCCCGCAACCGCGTGGCGACGCTGGCCCGCGCCGCGGATCCGGAGGATGCCGCCCTCCTCCGGGCGGTCTCATTCCTCCTACCGTAAGGCGTCCGCCACCCTTCAGGCCGACGCCGACAAGATGAGCAGCGGTACCACCAGCGGTTGCCATCGATCGGTCACCTCTCTGACCACTGCGGCCCTAGCCAGTCGCTGGTCGGTCATCGATAGTCGGGCCATGAAGCCAGCATGCGAGGCCATGGACAAGCGCCATCCCACTGCCTGACCGATGGTTGCGTTAACAACTACATTGTCATGGACAACAGTCGACGCGCGCAGCCCTGCCGCCTTCGCAATTGACGTCAGCGACTCCGCGTTCGCCGTCGCCGGTTCCACCTCGTGCTTGAACCGGTCGTACCACGAGGGAGCTCGGAACCCGAACGGCTGAAGCGCACGGTCAACCGCGATCTTGACCGGATGGCTCCATCCTTCAGCGAACGTCGACGCAAGCACTGCGCCCCCTGTGCGCGTGACACGCCGTGACTCGGCCAGAAAGGCAACGGGGTCCGGGGCATGGTTCAGGCCGCACGCCACCACTACCGCCGCCAATGACCGATTGCGGAAGGGCAACGCAAACGCGTCTGCCGCGACTGCAGGTGGTCGCTCGGACGCATCCACGAGAAGCATGTCTGGCACCAGATCGACCGCGATGATTGCGCAACCCCGCCGAACCAGTGGTGCCGTCGCCGCTCCCGTGCCGGCGCACAGATCGAGAACCAAGCCGTTGTCGACTGTTGGTAGTCGAGCAACCAGCGCGTCGGCCAAACGGGTGTACACGAACCCCGCACCGGCTGCCCACGACGAAGCAGCTGTCGCATAGGCGGCCCCGACCTCGCGGCGAAACGCCGCATCGGCGACGCTCATGGCAGGTGGCCGACCGCATCCTCGGCCCGTTCCGTCCACCAGGCCAACTCTTCAGTCCAACCTCCGAACGCCTTCTCCCAACCGAACCACACCATGCCGGCCAGCAATCCGAGCGCGATCTGACCATCCCACCACCCGTCCGTCGCGATCCCTCGGGCCTCGAGACCCACTCGGTAGGCATCGATCGTTTCCTGACGACTGCACGGAAGACGAGCTGCGTTGATAGCCAGGTACCACGCCAGCTCGGCGCAACCCGACCCGCGACCCGGATTCTCCCAGTCGATCAATACCGTACGGCCATCATCGTCTGTTCCGAGGTTTCCGAGCTTCCAATTTCCATGCACCAAGGTGGTCGGCGTTGACGCTAAAGCGCACGCGAGCGGTGACGGATCCCAGGCCAGCGGTGCGACAATCTCAGAGAGTCGAGGGGCAACCGAGGCGAGGAGCTCCCAGCCTTCACCGACCAGTCGGGGCACGACGTGATTCGAGCCGAGTTCGCCCTCGGCGAGAGCGAGCCAGGGTGAAAGTTCCAGAAGGCGGTTCTCGGGCGGGATGATGTCGATGATCGAGCCGGCTTCCCAGAAATGGGCGTGAAGGGCGGCCATGTGGTCGATGAAGGAAAGGTGCTGCGCGAGCGAGATGGGATCGTCACCGGGTGGCACGAGGAACTCTCCGACATCTTCCATCAGAATCGACGTGGCCTGTCCCGGAGGCCACACAGACGGATCCGATGCCACACCCACGATCGGCTGACGAAAGCACGCCGGAAGCTGATCAAGCAGCCCGGCCGTCCAGAGCTGCAACGTTCCGCAGCCGAGATCCCCGACGGCTCGCATGGTCCAATCATCTCGGAGGTCCAGGTGCTTCAACACGTAGTTCTGTCCGTCCATCTCGACCCGTTCGAACTGGGCACCGGACTTTGAATCCGTGTGGCTCATCGGCCCACGTATGGCCCCGCTTCTGAGGAGGTCGGCAACACACCTGGCGACAGGGTGTGCGACATCGGTCTCAGACATGGGCTGCTTCCTCCATCTGGGCGAGGAGTGACGCGGGCCAGCGGCCGCCACACATGACCGTGTCGGTGACGATGCAGCCGTCCGCCATGTTCAGGATATGCACGTGATGACCTGCGTGAGGAACACCATCCTCCTCCCAGCTGACGGTGTATTCCACCACTTCGCCCCCAGCGAAGGGCAACCGCCGGAGTCCACCGAGAACGCCTGGCTGGCCAAACCATCGGCTGTACTCGTCGCGAACTGCCGCCACTCCGTGACGGGTGAAGCGCCAATTGGGAACTGTCGCATCGAGCATCACGTCAGGGGCCCAAGCGGCGCATGAAGCGACGTCGGCAGTCGTGACGGCAAGAAGAAACGAATCGACGGGGTTACTTGTTGTTTGCTCGGACATGTTCGGCCTCCTAGGTCGTGGATTGACCTTCACTTTGCCCAACCTTGTTTGCAGCACGTTTGCAGCTGCAGCCTGATCGACCGCAATCACCGCGCAAGGTCTCTCCTTCATTCTTGGCGTTGGGGATGAACGAATCCCCCCCATCACACTAAGGAGATTCTCATGGCAGATGCTGAAAAGGCCCGGTTCGACACCCCGGATGAGACCCGCACCTTCCCCTTTGGCAAGGTCGACCTGGTCAAGATCGGCGGCTCGGACATCGGGCGTCTCACGCTTGAGCCGGGCTGGCGCTGGTCAGAGCATGTGAAGCCCATCGCAGGAACAGATCTCTGCGAGGCCCCGCATTTCCAATTCCACGCGAGTGGCGTGCTTGGCATTCGCATGGCCGACGGAACCGAACTCGAGGCGAGGCCCGGCGACGTGACCGCCCTCCCGCAAGGACACGACGCCTGGGTGGTGGGCACCGAACCCGTTGTGGTGATCGACTGGTGGGGCGCATCCAACTACGCGAAATAGCTCGGCTCAGCAAGCAAGGCGTCAAAACCCCGGCCAGCACTACGCTGACCGGGGTCGGAAATCGTCGGGCGTATGCGACCCGGAGCGCTCATGCGGGCGGCCGTCGTCCCCAGGCTGAGACGAGGGTGGGAGATGTCAGGCGTCGTGTGCCGTCGTCGAGCCGTTGTAGGTAACGGTCGATGTCCGATTCGATCGCAAGCCCGCGGTTGTCTGCCATCCAACGCGCCACGGTGCCGCCGCCCGCGCCAACTTCCCAGCAGCGCTGGCCTGCTGAAATACCGACTTCATCGAGGTGCCGGACCGTGACGGGATCGAACAACGACGCGAGCGCACCGAACCGATGACCGGCTTGTTTCGCCTCGTTGTCGAACAAATAGTCGTTGGCCTCGGTCGCCATAGCAGCCTCCAGACTGCGATCTTCGCTCGCAACTCGCACCGAGGCAAGGGCCAGCGACCCCGATCCCCGGCGCACCCGCTGTCGGAGTTGTAAACGCCCTGCCAGATCACGGGGTTGTGCGCAGGAGTATCATGAGCATTGACAGTTGTGGTTTCTCATTGGCTGCCTGCGTTGGGTGGCCACGGAAGGAGACGAACGTGCGTCGATACTTGGTGGTAGCCCACAAGACGCTCGGTGGTGCTCGACTGCTCGATCACCTCCATGAACTCCGTGACCAGGATCCGTACTGCACCTTCCACCTGCTCGTGCCCGAGTATCACCCCTTTGGCGCGTGGGACGACCATGGCGTGCGCGTGGCGGCGCAGGCGACCCTCGATGAGATGCTCGGCCGGCTAGCAACGATGCGGATCGGTGCAACGGGAGAGATCGGCGATGTCGATCCTGTCTACGCCGTCGGCGCAACGTTGCGCCGAGAAGGTGACGACGCGTTTGCAGGGATCGTGCTCTCAACGCTCCCGAAAGGGATTTCACGGTGGTGGAAGTTCGATGTGCCACGCCGGATGGCGGAGCAGTACCGGTGGCTCCCCGTCACTCATCTCGTCGCCAACGAAGCACTCGTCCCTGCACCTTGAGTGATCCGCCGACATCGCCGCGATGTCGAGGTCGTCGGGCGACCGCTGCGCGGGTGCCGGCCGGAACGGTCACGTTCCTACTTACGACGTCGAGGGGTCGACCCAGTTGTGGTCGGCGGAACCGGAACGCGGCTTCGGTCATTGCGCAGCCATCTACTCTGCGGCGTGGCAGGGCCGCCTCAACGAGGGTCGAACGTTCGTGCAGTCCGAACTTCCGAACAATACCTTCTTTCGGCGCTCGCGCTTGCCTGGCTCGGCTTCGCGAGTTCCGACGACGAAGTCGTATCGATCGCCCAATGTTGGATCGATCGCCCCGCTCCGCTCATTCAAAGCGGAGCAGCGGCGCTCGTCGCGATCATGACATGTCCTGAGAAACGACGGCCGATCGATCTGGCTGTCGTTCGATCCTGGTTCGAGACCCCTTGTCGCGGAGCCGCCACGTCGACATCCGCATTCGCAACGCCCCTGACGGCCGCCTACCTTGCCGAAGGCGACATACCCAGCGCCCACACTGTGGCCGCCGACTTTCGTAACGCGTGCTCGACGATGGACGGGACCCCCGTCCGCTGTTCTATCCAGCCGTTCCACCGGCTCACTGGCTGATGGTTGCAGAGATCGCAGGCCATGTGCTCGTCGTCCCGCTGTCGAGCGGTTACCACTTAGGGGCAATGCCGTTCAGTTAGTGTTACATGGGTGTAGTTTGTCGCATGGCGCGTTTGGGGTCGAGGAAGCCGGAGTCGCTGACGCGGTTGTCGGATTTGGTGTCGGTTCGGTACCCGGCGAACTCGGCCTCTGATCGATTCCGAAATCGGGTCGTGGAGCCACTCGCCAGTCCGGGCATTCTGACAGAGTCGACGAAAACGCCCTCTATAGCGCTTGACGCGGTGATCGATTCGATCCGAGCGCTTTCGGCGAGCCCGGTCATGAGGTGCGGTAACTGATCTCGATACTGGCCTTCCGCTCCAGCCGCCCGATCAACGCGCGCTAACAGCTTGACGACGTGTCCGGGCACCGGATCGAGTGTGGCCGCCCACTGAAAGCTCCTCATGAACCAACAATCTACCTATTTTTGATCGCCATTAGCATGATTAGCGAAATGGCGGGCTGATTTGACCAGCTCAGCGCTGGCAGACTTAGACCGTGCCATCCTGCCCTCCGTGACAGCTATGCCGTCTGGGACGGTCACTTTTCTGCTGACGGATGTGGAGGTTTCGACGCCTTTGTGGGCTACCGATCCGGCGCGGATGGGTGTTGGTGTGGCTCGCCATTATGAGATTCTCGAGGCAGCGATGTCGCTCTGGTCGACCTCGGTTTTGCCGTCCGCTTGAAGGGCATCACCGCGCCAGAACGCAGAGAATCGACCACAATTGACGCGTAGAATCGACCACCATTGACGCGGTGAATCGACCACATCCGCTAGGGTAAAGGCCGAGACTTCCGAGATCCGACGCCATGCCGAAAGCATGGTGGCCGAGGCCCTGACCGACCACCGACTTCGTGGCTGACCCGTTGAACCGGGACGACTACCTGATCCGGGCCATCCGAGGCGGCTACCCCGAGGCAGTCAACCGGGAGCCAGCGAGGCGCCAGAAATTCTTCGCGTCCTACGTGAGTGACTTGATCGATCGAGATGTCATGCAGCTCAGTGAAATCCAGCGCCGCCCCGAACTGCACCGCCTGCTGGGTGCCCTTGCCGCTCGAATGGCAACATTGTTGAAGATCGAAACGATCGCGTCCGAACTGACGACACCGAAGACCACGATCGAACGTTACGTAGCGCTCCTAGAGGAGGTGTTCCTCATCAAGCGAATCCCCGCTTGGTCGAACTCGATGACCAAGCGGGCGCTGCAAATGCCGAAGGTACTCGTCGTTGACAGCGGACTCGGTGCCAGCCTCGCCGGCATGACGCTTGACCGCGTCCGGCGGCAGGACGCGATCGCCGGTCCGCTACTGGAGAACTTCGCTATCGGCGAGATCGCCCGCCAACTGACCTGGGCGGCGACACCAGCGCGCCTCTATCACTACCGCAATAGCGACGGTCAGGAAGTCGATGTCGTCCTAGAAGCGAACGACGGCCGGGTCGTTGGGATCGAAGTGAAAGCGTCCGAGTCGCCTCCCGGCGACGCATTCCGGCACCTTGAACATCTGCGCCGAGTAACCGGCGACCGGTTCCAGCAAGGCATCGTGCTCTATGCCGGCACCCAGACCCTCTCGTTCGGAGACCGTATGACGGCCGTCCCCCTCAGCGCCCTCTGGACGAACGCGTCGTAACGCCGGAACAGGTCAACATGGGTGGGCCAGGTGGGTATCGAACCCACGACCAAGGGATTATGAGTCACCCTGAGTGGTTATCAGCCTGTGCCGGATAGTGCCATCTAACAGGACTTACTCCACACTATCGTGACGTTGAGTGGTGGGGCAAGAATATGGGCAAGGCCGGGTAGCCGTAGCCCGGCAGGAGCGTCGCCCGCGTGCGCGTCGCCCGTGTCGCAATGGCCGTCCTGCCACGTCGTCGCCAGACCCGCCCACGCGTCTGGCGACCCCAAGGCATCGCCAGCCCCATATCTGCGCTGATCGGGTGCGCCAACATGGTCACCACCCAGTACGTCGTCGGCGATGCCCAAGATTCACCTTGCATTGCCGTGATGGGTCCGTCGTGCTTGGCGTGGTCGTCCGCGGCAACATGCTGGAGATCTCGCGGTGATCGAAATCCCCGCTGGTAAGGAGGCTCAGGTGCGCGGAGATTGAGCGCTGAGAATCGCAGCGAAGTCCCGAAGAATCGAGGCGTCTACGGTTACAAGCCTGGCATCGAGAGCAATGGCCTGAGCGACGATCACCCGGTCAAACGGGTCGCGGTGGTCGCTGTTGAACGCCGCCGCCATCTTGCCGTGGCGCGCCGTGATCGGAACCTCCTTGATGCCCGCGTCACCGAGTGATTCGTCCCAGGTTCCGAGGAGGCCTACGACCTCGGGCCATCGACCCTTCTCGTACTTGATGGCCATTTCCCAAGCGCTGGCCGCCGATACGAATAGCTCCGAACTGGATTCAATGTCCGCCATCATGGAGGCCGGTATCAGGTCGGGATCGATGAGCAGCCAGGCGAGAACGTGCGTATCAAGAAGGACTTTCATTCGCCGTACCAGTCGGCCAGCTCCTCGTCGGAAAGTGGGGCGAAGAAGTCGTCGGGGGGCAGGGCGACGATGCCCTTAAGCAGTCCGAAGCGGCGCTGGGTTGTCAGCCGCTCGCTGAGCAGTTGGCGCAGGAACTCCACGACCGACACCCCCGCGTCGCCAGCGAGGGCGCGCAGCGTTGCCAACTGCTCATCAGGAACATCTCGGATCAGAATGTTTGCCATGTGCACAATGATATCACTAGTTCTTGAGGACCACGAAGAGCACCATCGGTCGGCGAACTAGAGCGGGATAGATGCGGCTGAGGCCGCCGACATGCCTGGCGATCGGCATCGCCGGAATCGGTATCCGAGAATCTGCTCGGGTGGTAAGTTCGCCTGGTGCGGTGGCGGCTGGGCTGGACCCTCGTTCTTGTTGGATTGGCGACGGCATGCGGCACCACAACCGGTGCCGCTCCTACCATCGCGATCTCGACGACCATCGTGACAGCCACGGCCGCTCCGCTACCCGTGACGACCGCCCTGCTGACCACGACCAATCCAACGACGACATTGCTTGTGCCATCGACCACAGCGCCGGCCAAGGGCGCGCTGGGGGCAAGCCGCCGGTTCGGCGATGCGACGGCGCAGGTGCATCTCGGTGGCCAGGTCGGCGAAACCTTCGCAGTAGGTCGGTAGCGCGATCAGTTGGTGGTTCATTTTGGCGTCGGCCATGGCTGGCCAGTTGACGGCCGCCCATCGTCGCCGAAGCGCGTACTCCAGGCCTTGCCTGGCCAAAATCGCGGCCGCCCGGCCCCACACGCCGGCGGGCACTATCGAGGGTTCCTGCACAACGGCCCGAGCCGAGGTCAGCGGCCCGCCGGTTGTCATCGACCGACCTGCTCGATGAGCTGTTCGGCGGCTTTCAGCAGGTCCGGCAGTTTTGCTACGTCGGTCGCACCCAAATGGCCAGAGTCCTTGATCGCCTTGAACGCATCGAGCGTCCCAACCCGGTATCTCCCGGGTGCACGCAAATGGCCGTAAAGGTCCGCGCTGCGGTCGGGGTCGCCGAGCAGCGCGAGCGTCGCCAACGCGTGAAGGCCACTCGCTGCGTTGAGAGCGGCTTCGACCTCGGCATGCTGCCCGCCGGTGACGATCTGGTCAGATCGATAACGCCGGGCGAAGGCCGCCTCGACCGCCTGACGGCACAGGTTCGGTACGACGCGACACTTGATTGCATCGGGGGCGGCTTCGTCGTATCGCAACGCACGGGCGTCCGCTATCAAACGCGCGGTCACGCTCGACACCGGCTGCACCCGCACGACCGAGCCGGGGTCACGCTCAACACCCAGCACCGTCGCCGAGATGCCGAGCGCCTCAACCGAAGCGACAAGCCGTTCGTCGTGGCTGAACACAATCACCTGTCGATCCTTCGCGATCTCAGCGAACACTCGGGCCATGCCATCAACTTTGGCTGGGTCCATCGCCTGCACCGGATCATCGATCACCACGAAACGGAATGGGCTGTCAGCGTGTGTCGCTCGGGGAAGGAACACCGCGAGGGCCAGCGCATTCAACTCGCCCTGACTCATCACGCCGAGCGCCTGGGTGGCGGAGTCATCGACCAGCACATCGAAGGTCACCTTGCGCCGATTTGCAGTTCCTTCGAATCGGATGTCCGAGAGCGACACGTTGCTTTGCTGCCGCAACATTTCCCACAGTTCGCGGGCCCTGTTCCGGATCGGGTCGAGGCGCCCATTCCGCAACGTCACCATCGCATGCTTGAGCCAACTCTCCGCCGCCTCCAGGTCATCGGTCAGGCCCGCGTCGTCGCGTATCGCCTGCGCTTCCTCCACCCATCGCAGCAAAGGAGCGGCCACCGACTGCCACGCAACCGACCGCCGGTCAAGCGCCGCCGCCGCTTCCGCGACAACCCTGCCAAGTGCCGTCGACACGACGTGCGCTTGGGCCTCATACTGATCTGCGGCCTCAGGCAAAGTGGCGGCCTCGACCTCGCCCGACCCGAGAATCCTCACCCAGGCTAGCCACGCTTCTCGCAAGGGTCCGATCTCGACCTCGTCGATGTCGATCATCACAGCGGCGGATCGTTGGCAGGAAACCTGAGCGGCAGCGGTAGCGGCTCGCACGGCATTCGAGGCGGATTCGAGCGCACCCGATGCCGCCCGAAGGTCTTCCCGCCGTAGCTCTGCGAGCGCCCGCCAGCCATCATCGAACACCGCGGGCGTACCGCACACCGGACACGTGTCGTCACTGCGATGATCATGCGCGTTCAGCGCCCGCAGCAACAGATCGGCAATGGCGCTGGCCTGCCGATTCTGCGGTGTCTCCACCTCGCCCAAAGCGCCGGCCGCCGCTTTCATGCCAGCTGCGAGTTCGGCCACATGGGTGAGATCGACGGTTGCCATGGCTGCGAGCTGCTGCAGTTTGGCCACGTTCGGGTCCACGACAGAGGCTCCCGCAGCCAACAGATGGAGGGCGGCGAGGTCGATCTCCTTACGAACGCTAAGCAAGATCCTCGCTCGTTCCGCTCGTTCATCGTCCGCCGCGCCGAGCGCCGCGATCAGGGCGATCTTGGCGGCCTTGCTCGCTTTCGCAGCGTCCCCTTGCCGCTTGCGTGCCGTCGAAAGGCGCACGACCGCAGCATCTACGGCCTCGAGCCCGAGCGCAACGCCGACCTTGTCGTGAAGAACCGTTGGCGTCGCGTCGAGAAACGCTTCAAGTTCGGCATGGGTGAGAAACGGTCGCAACAAACCGAGCGGACCCTGCCACCCAAGGTCGGCGTAAGGAACCCGCTGCTCCCCCGGCCGCTGCACCGTCGTGACACCCCGACCCAGGTCGTCGGTGGCCCACCGCTGCTCAATAACCGTCTCGCCACGCGACCCCGGCAGATGAACACCCAACCGGATGCAGGCCGGCGTGGTCGATTGCGTGTTGCGCCAGCCGTCCTTCCACACCGCCGACCGGGCGAACCGATGCGCCGTGCCGGTGAGCACCACTTCGAGCGCCTCAGCGAAACTCGACTTCCCGGAACCGTTGCGACCATTAATGATCGTGAGCCCCGGCCCAGGCGGAAAGACCAGCGTCGACGCCGGTCCGATCCCCCGGAAACCCTCGACCGTGATCGACGACAAGAACACCCCGCTGGCCTCAACAGCCTTGCCCACCACCGCACCGGCCGAGCCCGTGGTCCCGGGCCGCGCGATCGGCTCTCCCGCCACCACCTCATCAAACGTGTCGCCACCATCGACCGCAGCGAGCACCAGATCGAGCACCCGATCCCTAGCGTTACTCTCGCACAGCATCGTGAACAACTCATCCCGCACTGCATCATTCCCGCTCATTTGATTCGCCCCTCGATCAGCCCCCGGACCACCGCCAGACGACCTGCCCGCTCGGTCCAACTTGCCGCGTCAAAGTGTATTCAAGGAATCGTATGCTTCACATGGACCTTTCGACCCCCAGCGGAATTGTCGGCTGGGCCATCACACCGATACGGCCGTTTGAGCAGCAACCACCGCTCGAACGACCGCGCCGAAACGGCCACTACCGTCCGAAGTGCCCGCCCAGCCTCCTGGGGCTATTCCTTGGAGACCAGATCGACCACCTCGTACCCGGCCGCAGTGAACAGGGTTCCGGCGGTGACGACTTCGCCAATTCGCTGGGGGTCCGGCCCACCGACGAACCTCCTTATGTTCCACCAATGAGCCTCTACACCAGGTCCAAGCACGCGCTCCTGGGGATCGCAGCGTTGCTCGCCGGGACCTGGCCGCCTACGGTGTGCACGTCGCTATTCTCTGCCCCGGATGGACGGCGACGGAGAGCGTCCGCCTCTACGCGAAGCTCGACGACCACGTCCGTATGGTTCTCGACACGATGAGCCAGGAGCCAACGTTCGTGGCCAAGTGTGCGTTCGACGGGTTGGCACGCGGCCAGCACATCATCCCCACAAACCCCGTCAGCCGTGACTTCGTGGTGGCCACCCACCAAGAGATCATCAATGCAATGGAGCTTGGGTCAGCATAGCCACCAGTCGTAATTAGCGCCTTCGGCCGTCAGGCCGACGCCAGGAGGGCTCGATGAGCCTCGACTGGGCCGCGAAGAACTTCGAGTTCAATCCGGCCCTCGGCATCCACGGACAGAATGCGGGCCACCGCCGGGTCGGCATCCTCACTGCCAACCGTGACATAACGGCCTGCTACCGGGACAAGTCCGACGCGTGCGTCAACCAGTCGGGTCCACACCCGACGATCAGCCGTCATGTCCATGAAATCAACCGCAAGGTCATACGTCATCGAGATCACTCCTCCAGCCTACTCGTCCCGCCGGCGCGCAGGGTTCGGAATCGGGGCGTCGAAACTGCGGTCGAGCCGAGCGACGGTCAGCTCCGAAATGTCCGGAAGCAGGGGGGCAGGCTGCTCTGCATGGCCTTGCCGGGCCAGTGGGCTTGGAGACCAGATCGACAACCTCGCAGACGGCCGCAGTCAGCGGGGTTTCCGGCGATGACGACTTCGCCAGGCCTGATGAGCGAATCGTCCTCGGCCTCATCAAGAAACGTCCAGACGAACCCGGCCTCGTCTTCACTGTTCAAGTCCGCCGCAATATCCACTCTGGCCATCAGTCGCCCCCATTCGCATATAGATGTTGTTCACCAGGCTACCGAACGCCGCTGCGACACCGCCCCGAATGATCCAGCATCGGCACGATCTATCTCCTGCAGACCGTCACCGTTTCCCAACGGCGCTACCGCTCTCGTTCCGTGCTAACGCCACCAGTACCGCCCCGGGTGCAGCACCTTTCGAACCAATCGGCACCCAACTCGGCTCATCCGGTTCTACACTCTGGCCATGGCAATGGTGATCGAACTCTCCGAACGAGCCGCCGCCCGCGTCGCTGCCGCCGCAGCTGCTAAAGGCGTCAGCGAAACCGAGATCGTGGAAGACCTAGTCACGCTGAGTGGTTGCAAGGCTGTACCAAATAGTGCCATCTAGCAGGACTCATTCCGAACTCACCATGACGTTGAGTGGTGGCCCGTATGACGTCGGAATCGTCCAATTTCTTGGATGAAATCTTGCATGGGCCGCTCGACACACCGCTCGACAGACCAGGCGTCAGCCGGCCTTGAGGTAGTGCCGCAGCGCTTCTCGCACGACGTCCGAAGCGGTTGTGTGATCCACAGCAGCGCGCTCGTCGACCGCCTTACGAAGCTCGGGTTCTAGCCGCACCGGAAGCGTGTCGGCGGGACCCGACCCCATGGAGGGTCGGCCCGGGCGACGCCGAAGCACGGTGAGATCCAGGCCTGCTTCAGCCTCGCCGGCCATACGGTCAAGCACATCGTCGGTGAGCTCGACTCCAGCCTTGGTTCGTCCGTAGGACTTCTTCTCAGTCATTGGTGCCTCCTAACTCGTGGAGTAACGGCTCATAGATGCGGCGCATCCGCATCGCGTGGATTGCAACTTCGGTGCCGTCGTCTCGCAGGACCGAGACGATTTCGAGGACATTCCCGGCCAGGTCAGCACCCAAGTACAGCACCTTGCCATCGTCTTGTTCAGCAGCGACCATCGCATACTCGACCGCGTGCTCGATATCGCGATCAGTGACCCCATGTTTGAAAGCCGATTGGTAGATCTCCACGACAAGCATATCGTATCGCGAAACTCGTATCGCTGCTCGTGTAGGACCCCGGACATCTGCGGGTCCTCCTGAGATGATCGGGTTTTCTTTGGTATCCGTCTGGTGCTCCTTGGTCCATAGGACCAGGTCACAGATAGTGGGCCAGGTGGGTATCGAACCCACGACCAAGGAATTATGAGTCGTCGACCGAGCGTCCGTGGTGTGTCGTCTGGTCCAGTTTTGTAGGGTTTCGTGCGTGTCGCCGTCCACCCTTGTGATGCCTCGTGACGGGCACTATCGCCACATATGTTGGATGAAATGTTGGATGAAAAGAGCCGCCGCCGTCCCGGCCGAACCGGAGCTGTCCACAATGTTGCTACGCGCGATCCGTGGTCAGCCTACGAGAACCGACCGGTGATCCCATGCGCCGCACCCAGGCCAGAGTCGTGCGCAGCAAGGTCGTTACAAAGCTGCCCGACCGCGTGGCCCACCAGCTAAGCCCGACCTCCACATAGGACGGCGACCCTTCGGTCGCGGAAGCGGTACCACCCCTAGTCGTTAGCGAGGTTGGTAACAATCCGGGTCAGCGACTTCCATTCGCCGTCCGAAAGCACCGACTTCGGCGGGGGCCAGCTCGGGTCGCGAATCGAACGCTGTGGCCAGATCGAGATCAGTCGGTCATCGAATCCTTGCTGGAACGCGGCACCCTTGACGAACGTCTGCCCAGCGCTACCAACGAGGCACATGACGAACAACGGGCCCATGCGTAGTTTCAAGATCTCGCCTGCCAGCGCCCCGTGAGGATTGTGTGATTGAGCTTGTGTTGCTGGTGCCAGATCGAAACGCTGCGAGAAACCGTCGATCAGGATCTCGGTGGGCTGACCGTAGTGTCCAAGAAACACAGCCGCCTCTTCCGGTGCCTGATGTGTCTGATGCAGATAGCTCAGGTGTGCAGCGGTGGAGTAGGACGGCCCGGCGGTGCGGAACAGCGCCATCGCTGTTGTCTTGTACGTCCAGGCAGCAATGTCGCGACGAGCATCCGCGCCCAGGATGCTCGTCCTGGCCATGAGCAGCGAACTCATCCAGCGCCGAGCGGGCACTTCGATATCGCTGTTCATCCACCCTGAGTTGCACGATTTGCACACTCGCTTAACCGTGAAGTCGATTCCTGGCGAGAGCCAACGACGAGTCGAGGCCATGTCGCTTCCGGACGTATGCCGGTATGGCGCCCCTATGCCAGCGGGTGACAGCTCGGCGAGGACCCAGCGTGGGATGACGTGCTCCCTCGTCACGCCCGGTCGGCCGCAGAACACACATTGCCGTCTTCGGTCCTTGCTCATGAACATCGTTACTACCACCGTGACCCGGCTGCTTGGGAGCGGAATTGCTAGCTCGCGCAGCCAGTGATGCCGGCGGTCAGTAGAAACTGCCCGCTGGTGGCCACCGGCGCGTCCGCAGCCACCACCACGATGTGCGTTCGGGTATGTATCGGGCATGCGTGATCCGGTGTACCCGGCTGGGGCCGGAGTCGGGTGGGTCCTGGAGTGCCGTTGGCCCGGTTATAGAGCGGCGATATCGTGCGACGGGTCGGCGCGACGGGTCGGCGCTACGGGATCGAACGCCGCCAGGTATCCGGCTCTTCGGATTTCAGCGTGGCGTGAGGGTGGCGAGTAAGTCCCAGTCTGTTTTGCCGGCGTAGAGCAATGCTCGGATTCGGAAGTGTCGAAATTCGCGAAACCCGAACGCGATTCGTTTGATCCTCTTGGTGAGATTATTGATCGCTTCGGTCGGACCGTTCGATAGGTGGGCCCGATGCCAGGCGAGGATTTCGTTGCGCCACGCGCTGATCGTTCGGCCGAGACGCCGGACTTCTGGCGGGCAGGCACGATCGGCGAAGTGCTCGATGATGTCATCGATCCAGTCGGCGGCATCGACCACATTGGGTTGCCGGTATATGCCCCTCACAACTTCCTTTGCGTGCCGTCGTGACATCACCGGTTGGGTCGCCAGTGGCGAGCAACGCAAGGAGTTTCGCTGTGCTTGCCTCGTCGTGGCGTTCAGCGCCCATCAAAAGCTTGCGGCGGGCTCGGTAGAGCGGATCTGCTTTGCGGCCTCGATGGCCGAGTGTTTCGTTCTGTATCCGCCGGCGGACTTCGTCCATCAACGTGTTCGCCAGCTTCACAACATGGAACGGATCAGCGATCTGAATAGCGTCGGGGAGCATGGTGTTGAACACCTTGCGATACGGGCCTGACAGATCGAGTGTGGCCCACCGAATCTGCTCGCACCACTCGACCCCACGCCGCGCGAACCATGCGCACGGCGCAGCCGAATCACGCCCTTCGACCAAGTCCAACAGGCGAGGATTCGCGACATCCACTATCGCGGTTGTCCACGCCTGTTTGCGGGACGGACCGGTCTTGTTGAACAGCGTTTCATCGAGCCCCACCGCGATCGGGTCACCGATACGATCAAGGTCATCAACGAGCGGTTCGCCATACGCGACGACGGCGTCCATCACGGTGTGCCAATCACACGCGAGTTCGGTGGCGACTTCGTTCACGGTGCGGCCGTGACGGCCGACCTGCTCAGTCACCAACCGCCCGGCACGATCCGTCAACAACATCCTTGGCGCGGCGATCCGGGTGTCTTCCCACGTCCACGACACCATCGCACACAAGCTGTTGTGACAGTGCCACACCAACCGTGTCGGCCGACCGAAGCACGGCAAATCAACAAGCGTGACCTTCGCACGAGCCCGCACCCGTCCCGGTTCGCGGCAACCCAAACAGGCACGAACAAGACCGGCCGACTCGACATGCACGACCAGCGGGCCGGGTTCATCGTCGACGCCGAGCACGGTCACGTCGGGCAAGCCAATGAGCAACTCGCACATGCGAGTAGCGTCTGATTCCACGAGGGCTCCGGATCTGACAGGCGTAGAGAACCTTCAGGCTCGCAGAGCCCTCGTACCGCGCCCGGGACCCTCACCCAACAGCTACACCACGCTCATTTCCGAAGAGCCGTCAATCACCGGCCTGGGCACGCTGCGCAATCACGTCATCGACGAGGCCTGAAGCAAACCTGCCTACGGGGAGTTGCCCTCAGGTGATCGACACCGAAACGCGCAAACTCGTACCGCAACCAGGCCCATTGGGCTCGACAAACTGTCCGTTGACGTCCTGCTCCCAGTGGCTCGGGACCCCCGAAACCTCGTAGTCGACCGCAACCCGGCTGGCGTTTTGGAGGTAGGTCGGCGTCAGCCCTGCCGGGCCGGCAGCACGACCGAAAGTTGCGGTCCAACGATTCGGTGATGAGGAAGACACGACGGTCGCGCACTGTTCGCCCAGACATATTTTCGTCACTCGCGCCGGGACGGAGAAGGTAACCTCGACTTCGTCCGACAACGCGCGCGCTGCACAGACCCGTTCTGTCCGAGCGCAACCTGACAACTGAAGGAAGGCCAGCGCAGCGAACGCAGCTAGACCCATCCGATGTGAGAACCGTACAAGACCACCCTGCTCGAAAAGTCCAAGCGATTTGACGGGGAAGCCCCCACCGCTGATTTTAGTTTGAGTTTGTCGTCCAGCCGGAGACATATTCCACGTCCCTTTGGGGCACGAAGCATCCCTTGTTAGCAAATGGTTGTGTAAAGCTTGCTTGGATAGTTCCCCACATGTACGAAATGATCCCGCTCGCCTCTACGAACCTCGATCCGGGGTAGCTCCAGTACACGGGACCCCCACTGTCCCCTGCGTATGTTCCGAAGCTCACGCACACATTGTTAGTTGTGGTTACACCGCCAATTGTTGCCTGCACATAGCGGTTCGTTACTGTTCCACATTGTTCGTAAGCATATGGTGACATGCCGTAGCCTGTGTGGCAAAGGCGAATCCCGCTCATGTTGACGAGTTCCGTGACACCGTAAATAAACCGTGTCTCCACGCCGGTATCTACCGCAGCTACGCCATCGTACGTGGGAACCGGGTCGTCCGGCAGACCGATCCACATACCACCCACATCTCGATAAGTCCAGGGGTTCACAGGAAAGTTATACCAATTATTACCCGCAGATCGGACAATCATTGTGCCGGTGTCCTGCCCCTGGGCAGACATAAAATTTACCCGGCCGTATTCCGCATGCCCCCCGTAGCAGTGGCCAGCGGTCACGGCAGCCCACCCACCCGGGCGGCGCATCACATATCCCAAAGTACAACCGTGGGAAATGAACTTCCCAGCACGGACCGGATGAGTTGACCTGTTACCGGAGTACTTGAGCTGTTCGACCACTGTAAACCGAACTATTTCACGGCTTGCTCTTGATCGCGAAGATAGCCCGGCAGCCTTCATTTCTCGACGCACAACTGCCTCGGCCTGGCGGAGGCTTGACTTGTCAAGATCGCCTGAGTCGACAGGGCCCGATCCAGTACCGACTCAGTGATCGGGCGGCCATCCTTGCGCACCCGCACATACTCCGGGACCGGTTTCGACAGCTCCACACACCGCGTCGCAACAATGTGGTCGGTCAGGTCGTCGAGCAGTTCGACAATGTCTGTGGCGGTGGTGGCGGTGTCGGTCGGGACGAGCGCTCCGAGTTCACGATGCAGCTCGGTCGGTCGCCACGACGACTGCCTCTCCCCCATCGCCGTGATCGCCTCATCGATCATCAGCGCACGTTCAGGCTCGTTCACCTGTTGGCGTTCGATTGCCTGACCGATCACATCAGCGACCAGGGTGGCAGGGTCATGGCCAAGCGCCCGCGTCTGCCCGGCCCATGCGTCGTGTAGCACGGTGGCGTCGACCTGTTCGGCTTTCGCGGGGCGGGAATCGACCGCTGCTTCCCGTCAAGTTTCCAGCGTTCCCGAACGGTTGGTTCGCGGCCCATCATGTCAACAAACCGATCCAGTTTCACCTCGATCCGAGCCCGGACATCCGCAGTGCGAGACGAGAACTCGACCAACACCTCGGCAGGCACGTCTGCGATTTCGGCGATGCCGTTCACCGGTACATTCCAGCGGACACCCAACCGGGCCGTCATCTCAGCCCGCAGCCCAGCGTGATAGATCGCCGAGAGGGAGCGCTGATCCTTCTTGATCAGGCGGGCGTCCAACGCCAACCAGCGGCCATCAGGTGACTGAACCCGGTTCGCGATCACCAAATGGGTATGCACCTGCGGATCCAACGCCCGCGACGTGTGCTGCCGAAACCGTGCAGCGACAATCCCCTCGGCGTCAAGCACGCACACCTCACCGGCGACTCGGTAGCGGGTGTGGGCGTGGGCTTCGATCCAGCCGGCCAGTGCTGTGACGGCGGCGTCGTGCGCGCCGGTGACTTCGTTGCGGACGTACTCGTCACCGAGTCCGAACAATACGGACACGGACTTCGGTGCCGAACACGTCACATCAAACCCGCGCACCGACTTCTCGTTGTACATGCCACCGAGGGCACGGTCAGGATCGTACGGATGCGCACCAGCCATCACAGCGACGAACGCAGCGGGATCGAACACGTCGCCGAGGCCGAGCGTGGCGGCGCCGTTGCCGAACCACACACCGGGCGGCTCACCCGGCTCCAAGTAATAGTTCGGGAGATGCTCCACGTAATACAAACCCGCATCCGCACCACGCAACGTTGTAACACGGACCGTCACCACACGCCCACCACACACGACACCGCGCACGACACCGCACGCGATCCCCCGATGAGTCGTGTGCACCCGTCTGTCCCTGCCTCAAATTCATCTTTCGAGACGCTGAAGGAGTTCACGACAGCTACCTGCCGAACGGCAACATCGGGGCCTGAACAACCGACCTACGAGCACGGCCCGACCGCTGACGCGACATCGGCATCGGCAACGGAGCTGGCGATGGCGATGGCGATGGCGCAGACGAAGCGGTACACAGCGGCCACGTGATCGGACCACCGATCAACGCTTCCAGCTTTGTTCTCGGCACGCGGAGCAACTTGCCTAACCGCACGACCGGCAGACCGCTCGCACCGTCGGTCGCGAGGTACTCACGAGCGAGCGCGTACGCCGCGGTTCGACCGATCCGCAGGATCGCGGCGGCTTCCTCGACCGTGAGGAAATCAGGGACGACAGAAACGACACGCACACCACCTGACCCACTCACCAAACGGCTCGGCGTTACAAAATTCGTCATCTCACCCTCTCCTTTCCGACGTCAACAACCGCTTGTTACAGAGCCCCGAAGCCCCGTAGCGCAGCAAGCACCCGGCCCGCAGCGAGCCGTCCCACACCATCGGGACGAAAACCCTCCCCAACAGACAACGGACAACCACGCCCTGCCAGATCACGAAATCCGAGCCATCGCCCACACGAGGGGACTGGCAACCGAACAGTGCGACCTGCGACGCCCCCGAAACCTGACAACCTCAACTCCCCCAACAGCTCCCCGACGAACGCCCCGACACCCAACCCGGCGACGATCTGGCTCGGCGCGCTCCCGACCAACTCCCCCATCAACTCCCTGCCGACGATGAAAGGTTCTGTCGCTATTAGATGACTTGACGCTGTCGCCAGGAGTAGACTTAGATGGTGAAGCGGAACGACTTGCTGCGCCGACTCAACGAAATCGCAATCGAGAAAGGACTCACCTTCGACCTCACCGACGGTGGAAACCACTCGAAGGTTCGCCTCGGCGGTGTTCTCTTTCCGATACCACGCCATCGAGAAATCAACGAACGGCTCGCCCGAGCCATCGTGTCCGACGCCGAGAACCTGCCAGCCAAAGGAGTGACCGAATGAGAGCAACCTACGAAGTCCGAGCAATACGGTCAGGGCGTTGGTGGGCGCTCGAAGCCGCCGACGTCCCGCGGGCCCGTTCACAAACCAGGCGACTCGATCAGGCCGAACCCATGATCCGCGAAGCTCTCGCTATGGTGCTCGACGTCGACCCCGATTCATTCGACGTCGCAATCCACCCAGTCCTCGAACCCGAGCTCGATGAACTTGTCAACAACGTGGTCAAGGCCAGAGACAACGCCACGATCGCGCGTGCCTATGCGTCCGACATTCTGCGCGAACTCGTCGAGACCGCCGCACGCGACGGCTACACCGTCCGCGACATCGCCGAGATTGCCGGCGTCAGCCATCAGTACGCCGCCAAACTCGTCAGCCGTTAACGATTGAGATAGCGGCGAGTCGTCTCACAACATGCGACCGATAGACTGCTCGCGTGTCGAACCCCGCTGCTCGTGACACCCCGGTCATCGGCCCGGCCGAAGCTGCACGCCGCGTCGATGCTGTCCGGCAGGCGACCGCATCGATTCGGCTCGAAGGCGGAGCCGTCAGCGAAGCCGAACTTGCGCTCGACGAACAGTACATTTCCGGTCACATCGACATCGACACCTACGTCGCAGCGCACCTTCCCAGCGCCCCGCCGAGTGTGACGATGCCAGCCCGTAGCAGCTAGCCCTCTCTGTCCCGTGCCTCGTATGGTGGCTGACACCGATTGCGCGGCCGCGTCCTTTACGCCTCTGCCGTGAGCAGCGATGCGACCGCGTCGGCCAGGGCGCGGTCGCTCTCGGCAACCTTGCCGCTGTAATAGCGGGCGGCCACCGATGGGTCGTGGCCTGCACGTAGTGCAACCTGGGTCACGGAGTAGCCCATCTCCTGCCCGTACGTTTCCATGAACTTCCGCAGGCTGTGCAGCGTCAGGTGCCCAACGCCGGCTCGAACGCACAACCGTCCGAAGTACTGAGACACCGAGTCGGGCTTCCATGGCGTCGACGCGTCGGCCGCGTCCGAGAACAGGTACGGGTCAGCGACTAAACGAACACCGGCCTCCCTGGCCCGATCCTCGATCATCGTCAGCTGTGCCTGCAGCATGGACGCGGTGCGATCATCGATCGCCACCTTGCGTACGCGACGATTCTTGGTCGGGATCTCCTCGATCGGTGACCGCTGTAGCGCGACGACACTCTTCGATACCGTGATCACCTTTGCCGTGAAGTCGACGTCTCGGGCACGTCGCAGCGCGCACAACTCGGCCCGGCGGAGGCCGGTCGTCGCCGCGACGAGAATCGCACGCGCGTACTCGGGGCGACGCGAACGTTCGGCCTCGGCGATCAGGGCCCGAATCTCTGCGGGCGTAGCGACCACGGGGGCTACGTTCGGCAACGCCGGGGGTTCGGCCCATTGCGCCGGATTTGAGTCGCGCCAACCCCATCGACAGGCCTGCGTGAACATAGACGATAAGCACGCATGAATTTGGTAGACGCTGCGCGGCGCGAGCCCTCGCGCCTGATGTGCACCGTAGAGATCGGTGAGCCGTTTCGTTGTGATCTTCGAAACCTCGACCTTGCCGAGCGTCGGTCGAATGTTCCGCTCGAAGACACGCTCATAGCCGTGGACCGTGTGCGGCGAACGCCCCTTACGCCGAAGCTCAATGATCCAGGCTTCGAACAAGTCGTCGAGCGTTGCCCGCGTCCCGGAGTGGTGGCCCTTGGTCACCTCCACCAGCAACGCGGCTCGCTCCTTCTTCGCATCACGTGCTGTACCTCGAAACACGCGGCTTACTTGGCGGCGCCGACCCGACACGGGATCGTTCCCATTCTCCACAATGAGCTCCCACACACCGGGAGACCGCTCTCGCATTCCCTGCCCCATCCGAAGCGCTCTCATAGCCAAACGCCAACCACAAATGTTGGACGGATGTTGGATGAATGTTGGATTTTGGTTTTTGGGGTGCCTCTCGACGGCCTTCAAATCCCATCAAACCCTTGTATTCGTGGGTGGGCCAGGTGGGTATCGAACCCACGACCATGGTATTATGAGTCCCACGCTCTAACCACTGAGCTACTGGCCCTTAACATGAACGGCCCGCCCGAAGGCGGGCCGTTCACTTTGCTCCGAGAACAGGGCTCGAACCTGTGACCCGCTGATTAACAGTCAGCTGCTCTGCCAGCTGAGCTACCTCGGAATGGCAAGTGTTGAGTATATCGGCCGGAGCCGTATCGGGCGAAGCTATTCGTTTTCGAGGAATTCCTTGAGCTTCTGACTGCGCTGGGGATGTCGAAGTTTGGCGAGCGTTTTGGCCTCAATCTGGCGGATGCGCTCCCGGGTGACGCCGAATTCCTTCCCAACCTCTTCCAACGTGCGGGCTTGGCCGTCGATAAGGCCGAAGCGCATCCGGACGACCTCCTTCTCCCGTTCGGACAGCTCGTCGAGAGCTTCCTCCACGGCTGCGGCCAGCATCATGCGGGTGGCGATGTCGGCGGGGGCGTCGGCGGCGAGGTCGGGAATGAAGTCACCCAGGTTGGAGTCATCCTCCTCCCCCAATGGAGAGTCAAGGCTGAGTGGGTCTTGCGCTATGCGCTGAATGTCACGCACCCGATCAGGGGAGAGCGCGACCTTCTCGGCGATCTCATCGATCGTTGGCTCACGCTCGAGTTCCTGCGCCAGTTGGCGCTGCACCCGCAGCACGCGGTTCATGTGCTCGACCATGTGGACCGGGATGCGAATGGTGCGGGCCTGGTCGGCAATAGCGCGGGTGATGGCCTGGCGGATCCACCACGTGGCGTAGGTGGAGAACTTGAAACCCTTGGTGTAGTCGAACTTTTCGACGGCGCGCATCAGGCCGAGGTTGCCCTCTTGGATGAGGTCGAGGAACTGCATACCGCGTCCGACGTACCGCTTGGCGATCGACACGACGAGCCGCAGGTTGGCCTGGATGAGTTGTGCCTTGGCAACCTCACCGTCGCCAAGTTCTCGCTTGAGTCGGTGGCGCTCGGGGTCATCTTTGGCCGCCATGGCAAGTTCTGCAGCAGCGAGCACACCCTTCTCATAGCGGACGGCCAGCTCGCGCTCATCGTCACCACTGAGCAGACTCACGCGGCCGATTTCCTTCAGATACATGCGAACGGCGTCGGACGAGCCTGCTTCGGGTGGCCGGTCGGAGGCCATCGGACGAAGGGCACGCCGTTTCTTGGGTTTTGATTCGTCGTCCTCGGAAACCTCGACTTGAGAGGGTTCGATGATCTCATCAACCGTGTCGTCCACACCCACACCGAGAGCCTCAATGCTCTGGGCCACGGTCAGGATGACATCTTCGGACAATTCAACGTGCCGAAGCACATGGGCCACGTCGTCGGCCGCCACGACACCTTCGTCGCGTCCTTTGGCGACCAGTTCGGCCCACTCTTCGTTGTCGATATTCGCCAGTGGCGGGTTCGTGCTGTGTACGTCAGGCATCACGACTTCCCGTCTTCGTCGGCGCTAGCGAGCCAGGATAGCAACTCGTCGGCCGCCGCGGGTCCGAGTTGTCCGTCTTCCAGTCGTTCCATGAGGTGCTTCACTTCAATGACCTCCAAAGCGGCATGAATATCGCCCGATCGCACCAAACGGTCGAGCTTCCGACGCGATGCGGCCGCAATGAGATTGCGGGCTTCCAGATCAGGTGTGGCCTCTACATCTAACACCGCAATGTGCTCGATGAGTTCGCGGGCCTCGGCATCGGCCATCTCAAGAGCAAGGTTGATCTGACCGTCCGCCGCTGCCAGCGTGCGAAACGCGGAAAGACAGGTGTCGTCGGCAAACAACTCTTCAATAAGCCACGGCGCCATCTCCTCCCATTGCTGCACCAGCAATGCCAGTGCCACGACCTCTGCGGTCTCACGATTCGATTCCTGCCGAACCGCCTGCAGACGCGGCATCGGGCTCTTGCGGGCGGCAAGGGCGACGAGTTGGTTGACCGGCAATCCGGTGTGGGCGGCGACCTGACCGGCGTAGATCGTGCGCACGTTCACGTCGGGGTGTTCGTTCAACACACCCATGGCTTGCTCGGCAACCTTGGCCCGAATCTCGGGCGACGTGAGGACCGTGCCGTTCAGCACGCGCTGCAGGCGGAACCCCAGAAACGTGTCAGCCTTTTCAACCGCCAGTTTCAGCCCAGCCGGATCTTTTTGCGCCATCTCGCCCGGGTCCATTCCCGACGGAAGATGCACAACGCTTACCGCAATGTCGTATTTGCGCTCCCACTCGTAGAACCGCTCGGCTGCGCCCTGCCCCGCGGCGTCGGCGTCAAACGCCAGCACCACCCGCGAGGCGAATCGCTTGAGCAGCCGCACGTGGTCCTCAGTGAGGGCGGTGCCGCAGGTGGCGACAGCGCGGGGCACTCCGGCGCGATGGAAACCAATGACGTCGGTGTAGCCCTCACACACGATGACCTGGTTGGCGGCGACGATCTCGGCCTTGGCCAGCGAGAGGCCGTATAGCGTTTTCGACTTGGCGTAGATGGCTGTCTCGGAGGAGTTCTTGTACTTGGCCGGATCGGTACTGCCCGGCAGGATGCGGCCGCCGAAGGCCACCATCTCGTTGTTCTCGTTGCGGATCGGGAAGAGCAGTCGGGCTCGGAAGCTGTCCTGCAATCGCTCGCGACGGTTGAGGAACGCGAGGCCGACTTCACGAAGCATATCCCCGGGTTGGCCGACCTGTTTGGAGAGCACATCCCAGTCGTCGGGTGCCCAGCCGATCTGGAATTGTCGGGCGATCTCGCCGTTTATGCCTCGGGCCTTCAGATACTCCCGGGCCGCCCGGGCGTCGGGTGCCTTCAGCAGTCGCTCGTGATACCAACTGGCGGCGGCCTCCATGACCTCAATCAGACGTTTGCGATGGCCCCGTTCCTTTTGCTCTCCGCCGGTGTCGTAGCGCAGGGTGATGCCCGTCTTGCCGGCCAGATATTCGACTGCGCCGACGAAGTCGAACTGCTCGCGTTGCTGCACGAAGGAGATGACGTCGCCACCGGCCTGGCAGCCGAAACACTTGTAGCGCCCGGTCTGCTCGCTGACGTTAAAGCTGCCCGACTTCTCAGCGTGAAATGGGCACAAACCGACCCAGTTGCGCCCGACCCGCTTGAGCGCAACCGAGCTTTGGATGATGTCGACGATATTGGCGGCGGCACGCACGCGCTCAATGTCTTCGGCAACAATCCCCATGATCGACAGGCTATCGGGCCGCGGATTCTTCCCGTTCGCTCGGATGAAGAATCGACAACAAAACCGATCCGACCAGCAGCGCAACGATCACGGCAAGGCTGAGCCAGGTGGGAAGGTGAAGCCACTGCTCAGTCACCATCTTCAACCCGACGAACGCCAGGATGATCGCCAAGCCCTTCTGCAGGTACTCAAACCGGTTATGCATGTCGGCCAGCAGGAAATACAACGCCCGCAGCCCAAGGATGGCGAACGCATTCGACGTGAGCACCAGGAACTGGTCGCGGGTCACACCCAGCGCAGCAGGAACCGAATCGACGGCGAAGAGCACGTCGGTCGTCTCCACGAGCACCAGGACCGCGAACAATGCTGTGGCGAGACGCTTGCCGTTAAGGCGCACGAACAGCTTCTGGCCGTGGAAATCGTCGGTGCTCGGAATGGCGCGACGCACGAAGCGCAGGAACGGGTTCCTGTCCGGGTCGATGTCGTCGTCATCGTCCTGCGTCATCAGCTTCCATGCGGTGAAGATGAGGAACAACCCGAATACGATCAGCAGCGGCTCGAACGCGTTCAACAGGGCAACGCCGGCGAAGATGAAGACGGCCCGCAGCGCGATGGCGCCGAAGATGCCCCAGAACAGCACCCGGTGTTGATACTGCCGCGGCACGGCGAAGTAACTGAGGATGAGCGCCCAAACGAACACGTTGTCAACGCTGAGCGACAGCTCGACAAGGTAGCCCGTGTACCAAAGGCTGCCCGCAGTGCCGCCATAGCGGTGGATGACCCACAGACCAAAAGCAAGCCCGATCGAAACCCACATGATGACCTGAAGCAACGCCCGCTTGAACGTCGGGACGTGGGCATCTCGGTTAAGGATGAGGAGGTCGATGAGCAACAATGCGGCGACAACCCCTCCGACCGCCAGCCACGTCACGCCGGTGACATGAAGGTTGATCTCGTCCTTTAACGATTTGGCGAACACCACGGTGGGCTTACCTTCCTGGGCGCGCCAACGAAGTGGCGTGAGCAGGGCAGAAAGCATGGGAGCAACCCTAAGCCGCCCGTTGTGAAACCGGGCGGCTTTAAGGAGTTACTTCGTGGTGCTAGTGGCCTTGCCGATGATGGCCTGAGCGGCCGCCAAGCGGGCGACAGGTACACGGAACGGTGAGCAGGACACGTAATTGAGTCCGGCGTCGTAGAACAGGGCGATCGATTCGGGATCGCCACCGTGTTCGCCACACACGCCGAGCTTGAGGCCCTTTTTGGTGGCCCGACCGCGCTTGGCCGCAATGCGCACCAGCTCGCCGACACCGGTTTGGTCGATGGTGTCGAACGGGTTCCGCTTGAGCAGACCCTGCTCGAGATAGGCGGGCATCATGCGGCTTTCGACGTCGTCACGGCTGAAGCCGAACGTCATCTGGGTGAGGTCGTTGGTACCGAAGGAGAAGAAGTCAGCTTCTTCGGCAATCTCGTCGGCCCGCAGTGCAGCGCGAGGCGTTTCGATCATGGTGCCGATGGACACGACGGGCTTGTTCTCCATGCCCTTCAACGACTCATCAATGGCTGACTGCGCCCATCCACGAGCCAGCGCCAGTTCTTCACGGTTGACCGTAAGCGGGATCATCACTTCGACGATCGGGTTCTTCCCCTCGGCCCGCAGCTCGGCTGCAGCCTGCATGAGGGCGGTGACCTGCATGGCGTAAAGGCCCGGCTTCACCACACCAAGACGCACACCGCGCGTGCCGAGCATGGGGTTCACTTCTGCCCAATCCTCGGCGGCTTTCATGAGCTTCTCTTCGGCCTTACTCAGACCCTCGGTGGCCTTCTTCACTTTGAGTTCAGACACATGCGGCAGGAACTCATGGAGCGGCGGGTCGAGCAGACGCACCGTGACCGGCAGCCCGTCCATGGCCAGCAGGATCTCCTTGAAGTCGGCCTTCTGCGCCACACGCAATGCTTCGAGCGCAGCGGTTTCTTCCTCAGGTGAGTCGGCCAGGATCATCTTGCGCACAATGGGTAGACGATCCTCGGCCAGGAACATGTGCTCGGTGCGACACAAGCCAATGCCTTCGGCACCAAAGTTACGGGCGTTGGTGGCGTCCTCGCCGGTGTCGGCGTTGGCACGCACGGCCATCTTGCCCTTACGGATGGCGTCGGCCCAGCCGAGCAAGATTTCAAACTCGGCCGGCGGCTCAGCAGCCGTCATGACGAGGGCACCAATGACCACTTCACCGGTAGAACCGTCGAGCGAAATAACGTCGCCTTCTTTCACGACGATGTCACCGACCTTGAACTGCTTACCGTCGATCTTCACCTTTTCGGCACCGACAATGGCTGGCGTTCCCCAGCCGCGAGCGACGACAGCGGCATGGCTGACCAGACCGCCGCGAGCGGTCAGGATGCCTTCGGCCACCATCATGCCGTGCACGTCTTCGGGGCTGGTTTCGTTACGAACCAAAATCACCTTCTCACCGCGATCCGACGCGTCGAGCGCGTCATCAGCCGTGAAGTAGACCTTGCCGACCGCAGCACCCGGTGATGCGGCGAGGCCGGTAGCGAGCACCTGGCCCTTGCCTTCGAACTGCGGATGCAGCACCTGATCGATCGAGTCCTCACCGATGCGCAGCAGCGCTTCGTTCTTCGAGATCTTCCATGCGGCACCACGCTTGCCGTTGCCCTTGGTCATGTCGACGGCCATCTTGAGCGCGGCTGCACCGGTGCGCTTGCCGACACGGGTCTGCAGCATCCACAGCTTGCCTTGCTCGATGGTGAACTCGGTGTCGCACATGTCGGTGTAGTGACGCTCAAGCCGATCGAAAATGTCGAGCAGTTCGGTGTGGCACTTCGGGAACACGCGCTTCATCTCATCGAGATCCTGCGTGTTGCGGATACCGGCAACGACGTCCTCGCCCTGGGCGTTCACCAGGAAGTCGCCGTACGGCTTGTTCTCACCGGTGGCGGCGTTGCGGGTAAAGCCGACGCCAGTGCCGGAGTTGTCGTCACGGTTGCCGAACACCATGGCCTGCACGTTCACAGCCGTACCGAGGTCGTGGCTGATGCGCTCACGCACGCGATACGCAATGGCACGGGCACCGTTCCATGAAGCGAACACGGCCTCGACTGCACCGCGTAGCTGCTTCATCGGGTCCTGCGGGAAGGGCTTGCCGGTCTTGTCCTTCACGATGGCCTTGTACTGAGCGCACAACTGCTTCAGCGCAGCAGTCGGGATGTCGGCATCGGTCTTGCCACCGCACTCGGCGCGAGCAGCTTCGAGCAGGTGATCGAAATGCTCACCGTCGACGTCGAGCACGATGCGGCCATACATCGCAATGAAGCGGCGATAGCTGTCGTAGGCGAAGTGGGGCTCCTGCAAGGCAGCGAGGCCTTTGACGCTCTTGTCGTTCAGACCGAGGTTGAGGACGGTGTCCATCATGCCGGGCATCGAGAATTTGGCGCCGGAACGCACCGAGACCAACAGCGGGTCGGTGGGGTCGCCCAGCTTGCGACCCATCTGCTTTTCCAGCTTGGCGACCTGTGTGGCGATTTCGCCGTCGAGGCTCTTCGGCCAACCACCCTTCATATAGTCACGGCAAGCATCGGTTGAGATGGTGAAGCCACCGGGTACGGGGAGCTTCAAAACGCTGGTCATCTCAGCGAGGTTGGCTCCCTTGCCACCGAGGAGATCCTTGTACTCCATGGGTGGGCGACGATGCTTATGATCAAAGGCGTAGACGTAGGACACGGGGAGCGATGTTAGTTCGCGACGGCGCTTCAGACCCAGTACCGCCCTAGGCTGGGCCTTCCATGGCACTCGGCTCACCTCCACGCAGCGCCGGATTTCGTCTTCTCGGCTTCCCGATCAGCATCCGACCGGGGTTCCTTTTCGTCGCGGTATTCCTGTTGAGTTCCGGCGGGCAGTTCCGCTGGAGCCGATTCCTGTTCTCGGTTGCGGCCTACACCGGCTTCATGCTCGTTCACGAGCTGGGCCATGCCGTCGCGGCACGACACTTCGGCTGCACCGACGTTGCCATCTCGCTCGACTTCCTGGTCGGCTACGCCATGTTTCGCCCACCGGCCACCATTACCAAAGCCAGGCTGGCCATTGTGAGCGCTGCAGGCCCAGTGACCGAGATCGTCACCGGGTTCGCCACGCTGTTGGTCATGGGCGCCAATCTCACGTCGTTCGACTCGATGCGGCTGGGCAATCGCGGGATTGTTCTATGGTTCGGTCCCATTCTCGGTCTGGCCAACCTCATCCCGATTCTGCCGCTCGACGGCGGAAACATCGTGTCGCTCGGCTTCGAGAAACTGAACCCAAAGAACGGCCACCGTCTCTTTCAAATAGTGAGCCTCGGACTGTCCATCTGCATTGCGCTGTACGGCTTGCTGCAGAGCCAAAATGGTGGCGGGTCATTCTTCATCCTGCCCGGCATCATGCTGACCCTCATGAACCTGGGGGCCATGCAAGCCGGCAAGCAGCAGACGAACCGGTCGGTTGCGAGTGACCCCGTGCAAGCTGTGTTGATTGGCGAAGAGCGAGCATGGCAGACCGGCGACCTCACGAGCTTCCCCACGGGGACCACCCCGTCGCCGTGGATTCTTGCCGCCAACGCCGCGGCCAAGAATGACGAGGGTGACGCCCGCCGGATCATCCTCGATTCCGTCACCCGACCGACGGGCTACTGGCAGCTCAGCGACAACGCCCAACATAACGTGCTGCTTTACCTCATCGACCTGGTCAGCGACCCGGTGCCGGTCGACAACTTGCACGGCGCCCGTACCTACCACCATGTGCTGCACCGACTCGGCTATCTCCAACGCGCCGTGCAGTACGGCGCTCGCATCTACGAGCAACACCGTGACGCGTTTACGGCCCACCAAATAGCCACCGAGCTGGCCGTTCTAGGCCACCAGGATCAGGCCATGGCATGGCTGCGCACAGCACTCATCGACCCCGAGGAGCGTTCACGCCTGAACGATTCCGGCCTCGACGGCCTGCGCGTTCGTCCCGACTTCGCTTCAGTGCTGCAAACCCTGCCGCCACCCCGCTGAAAGCGCCGACACGCCGCAACACCCTGCAACCACATGAGCAAGGGGCGTTTCGTATCAGGCGGCCGATACAGAACGTGACTGGCTGATGAGCCCCAGATGAGGCTCAGCACTTGGCTTTCACACACGCGGCATCGAGGGCCGCCTGCGTTTGAGGGCCGACTATGCCGTCGGCCTTGAGTGAACTGGCCTTCTGAAAGACCTTCACTGCGTTGTCGGTCGTTTGGCCAAACGCCCCATCAACGGGACCGGGGGCACCGCCAAGTGCAGTGAGCCGCTTTTGGAGGGCCGCTACTCGCGGCCCGGTATCACCCTGCGAAAGTTGGCCGGTGTCGGGTTCCTTGCGGTAGCCATCTGGCACCACAATGGCAACCGTGGTCGTTGGCGCCGGCGCTGCGGTGGTGGCCGGCGCCGCGGCTGTCGTGGCAACGGCCACGGTTGTGGTGTTGCTGACGGTAGCGGGTAGCACGTTGGTCTTTGGGGTGGCCTTCGAGCTGCTGCACCCCGCAAGCATGATGAACAACGACGCGCCGATCGCTGCAACCTTGTGTACGCCGATTGTGTCGGAACGGTTCACCGAACACTCCCCCTTGTTTGAACCCTCTGGCTCAATCGGGATGATACATCGTGCCAACCGTCACAGTGGCCAATCCGGCCATTCTTGACCGAATCTCTTGACTGAAGGGCCATCGCCGAATCAGAAGTCGAGGCGAGCGCGAACGGTTTCCAGCAGGCCATCGATGGGCACGCGGACCTGCTCCATGGTGTCGCGGTCGCGGATGGTTACGGCCCGGTCTTCGAGAGTGTCGAAATCGACCGTGACACACAAGGGCGTGCCTACTTCGTCCTGACGGGCGTAGCGCTTGCCGATGGATTGAGTCTCGTCGTAGTCGCACATGTAGTGCGGCTGAAGCAGGCCGAGCACCTCTTCGGCCACGGGTGTGAGCGTGTCCTTCTTCGAGAGCGGCAGCACTGCAATCTTGTACGGCGCCAGACGCGGGTGCAGGCGAAGCACCACGCGGATCTCGCCCTTCACATCCACCTCGTCGTACGCCGCGAGCAGGAACGCTGCCGTCGTGCGAGTGGCGCCAGCGGCCGGTTCGATGACGTAGGGCTGGTAGCGCTCGTTGGTGGTCTGGTCGAAGTAGTCGAGCTTCTCGCCCGAATGGAGGGCGTGCTGCTTGAGGTCGTAGTCGGTGCGCTGAGCGATGCCTTCCAATTCGTCCCAACCCCACGGGAAGGTGAACTCGACATCGCTGGTGCCCGACGAATAGTGCGACAGCTCGTCGGCATCGTGCGGGCGCAGTCGGATCATGTCAGCGGGGATGCCGAGTTCGAGGTACCAGTTCATCCGCTCCTTGCACCAGTAGTCGTACCACTTGGCGCTTTCGGCCGGCGGTACGAAGAACTCCATCTCCATCTGCTCGAACTCACGGGTACGGAAGATCCAGTTCTGCGGCGTGATCTCGTTGCGGAAGCTCTTGCCGATTTGGGCGATGCCGAACGGCGGCTTCTTGCGGGTGGTCTGCAACACGTTGGCGAAGTTGGTGAACATGCCCTGCGCGGTTTCGGGACGCAGGTACGCGGTAGCCGCAGAATCTTCCACCGGGCCGGCTTGGGTCTTGAACATGAGGTTGAACTGGCGCGCCTCGGTGAAGGTTCCGGTCTTGCCGCAGCTGGGGCAAGTGTTCGGGTCGTCGAGCTTGTCGAGGCGGAAGCGGTTCTTGCAGTTGGTGCAATCAACGAGTGGGTCACTGAAGTTGGCCAGGTGGCCCGATGCTTCGAACACCTGGGGCGGGCCGAGAATGGCCGCGTCAATGCCGACCACGTCGTGGCGCAACTGCACCATCGAGCGCCACCAGGCCTCTTTCACATTGCGGAGCAGCAGCACGCCGAGGGGGCCGTAGTCATAGGTCGAGCGGAAACCGCCGTAGATCTCCGCCGACGGGAAGACGAAGCCTCGTCGCTTGCAGAGATTGACGATCTGGTCGAGCTCGGTTGCTGGCATAGGCCGCAAACCTTAGCGGCCCACTCGCGTTTCGCCCGGGGTTTTCCTACGAACCACCGAGCGTATGGACCACTCGAAGCCGACGTTCGACATGATGTTCGAAGGCCTTGGTGGCCAGGATTTCCACCTCATGCACGGCCGCTGAGTAGGGCTCGTTGAGCGCGCTCAGCATGTCGCCGCCGAGAATGCGGCGCATCAACCCGAGCGCGCCGGGGGAGATCGGCACACCTCGACGGCACGCCCGACACTGCACACCACCTTCGAAGAGATCGAACGACACGAGGCCATCGGACTCGTCACACGACACGCACACATCGAGCTGCGGATGCACCCCCGCCGCGGCGAGTACCTTCCAGTAAAACGACGGCACCAGCAGCGGCGGCACCAGCAGCGGCGCTGGTCGAGCAGACAGGGTACGCAAGGCGCCTACCAGCATCTGATAGAGCTTGGGGTTGGGCTCGCGCTCCTGCGCAATCTGGTCGACCGCTTCGAGCATGGCGATCCCACTGGACATACGGTCGTAGTCCTCCCGCACGGAGCGGAAGGCGTCAATGGATTCCACCTGGCTGACCGAGTCGAGTTCGCGACCTTCGTTCAAAAGCAAAGCGATGTGGGACAACGGCTCGAGCCGGCCGCCGAACTTGCTCGACCCTTTGCGCACACCGCGGGCCACCGCACGGACCTTGCCGTGCTGTTCGGTCATCAACACGACGATGCGGTCGGACTCGCGCAACTTGTAGGTACGCAACACCACGCCCGAGTCGCGGTACAGGGTCACGTGTCGACGCCGCCAAACCGACGATCGCGTCGCTGAAATTCGCGCACGGCATCGGCCAGATGTTCCTTGCGGAAATCGGGCCACAGCACCTCGGTGAAGATCAGTTCGGAATAGGCCAGTTCCCACAGCAAGAAGTTGGAGATGCGGAACTCCCCTGATGTGCGTACAACGACGTCGGGGTCGGGCATATCGGAGTGATAAAGGTGCTTGCGGATCGCTTTCTCATTTACCTGATCGGCGGTGATGCCCTCGGCCACCATCGCCTTCACGGCGTCGACAATCTCGGCCCGACCGCCGTAGTTGAACGCGAAGGTCAAGGTGAGGGTTCGGTTGTCCTTCGTAAGCTCAATCGCCTCGTCCTGCCGCTTTAAAAGGCGGCGCGGAACCCGCCAGTCACGACGACCGGCAAAGCGGATGCGAACACCCTGCTTGTTCAACTCGTCCCGGCGGCGAAGGAGAATATCCTCATTGAAGCGCATAAGGAATCGCACCTCGTCCACCGGACGGCGCCAGTTTTCGGTGGAGAAGGCATAGACGGTCAACCAGGAGACGCCGAGTTCAAGCGCGCCCTGCACTGCGTCGAACAGCGCTTCTTCGCCTGCCGCGTGGCCTTCGGTGCGCTTGAGACCTCGCTGTTGCGCCCAACGACCATTTCCATCCATGACACAGCCAATATGGGCCGGGATACGCGACTGGTCGATTCCATCCAACAGGCCCATCAGCCTCACGTTACCGCCCGCGCCGGTTGCGCAGCGGTTCCTCGCCGCAACGGGTCCGGGTCGCTGGGGCCGCAGGGTTCTACGATGGTTGGTCGTGCCATCCCTCGCCGACCAGACGGTTTCCGAACTCAGCCGTCTTGTCGCCGAACTCGCCGGTGGCGGCGAAGCACGACCAGGCCAGGAGAAAATGGCCGTCGCCATTGCCGACGCGATCACGTCCGGACGACACCTCGTGGTGGAAGCCGGAACGGGTACCGGCAAATCGTTGGCCTACCTGGTGCCCATCATCGAATCCGGGAAACGAGTCGTGATCGCCACGGCCACCAAGGCGCTACAGGACCAGCTGGCAACCAAGGATCTGCCCTTCGTGCAGAAGCACATGACGCACCCGTTCGACTGGGCCGTACTCAAAGGCCGCAGCAACTACCTGTGTTTGCAACGGCTTCGCGAGGCGCAGTCCGGAGCCGACGGACAGCTTGAACTGGACGATGTGAGCCCTCAGATCAAGGCTGAGGTTCGCAAGCTGATCGAGTGGTCGGGCGTGACCCAATCGGGCGATCCAACCGAGCTCGATTGGGCGCCGTCCCCCCGAGCATGGCAGCTGGTCAGCACCACGGCCGAGGAATGCCCCGGCGCGCAAAAGTGCCCGATGGGTGACCCCTGCCTGGCTGAGATGGCCCGCAAACGCGCCGCCGTCGCCGACGTGCTTGTCGTCAACACCCACCTGTACGGAACCCACCTTGCATCCGGTGGCGTGGTGCTGCCCGAGCACGAGGTCGTCGTGTTCGATGAAGCCCACCAGCTCGAAGACACCATCACCGATACCAGCGGCGCGTCACTCGGCCCGGGTCGCTTCCTCAACCTCGCCCGACTGGTACGGCTCGTACTGGCCGACGACGCCCTGGTCTCCGAATTGGCTGGAGCGGCCACGTTGCTCACCCAGTCGCTGCTGCCCTTCGTCGACAAGCGACTTCCCCGCCCGTTGCCACCCGGCATCGTTGACGGACTGATGACCATCCGTGGACGCGTCGATAAAGCCCAGGGCGAGCTTCGGGCTATCGACAGCGACATCGGCGACGTGGCCCAACGAAAGCTTCGAGCGCAACGCGCCGTGCTCGACGTCATCAACGACATCGACACCGCACTCACGTACGCAACCGGGATGGTGGCATGGGTGGAAGGCCCTGCCGATCGCGCCCAGCTTGCCCTCGCTCCCATTGATGTCGGCCCCGTGCTGCACGAAGGCGTGTGGACGGTACGAACCGCGATTTTGACCAGCGCGACGATTCCGCTTGGTCTCGTCACCCGTGTCGGGTTGCCCGTTGAGCAGACCGACGAGTTAGAAGTCGACAGCCCTTTCGACTACGCCACCAACGGCATGCTCTACTGCGCCACTCACCTGCCCGACCCTCGCCAGCCAGCGTTCGGCAAGGCCGTACACGATGAACTCGAAGCGCTCATCACCGCGGCCGGAGGGCGCACGTTGGCGCTGTTCACCAGCTGGAAGGCCATGGACGCCGCACTCGACGCGTTACGGCCACGCCTTCCTTTCAAGCTGCTCGGTCAGCGGGATTTACCCAAGCCAGCGCTGATTGCCGAGTTCAAGTCCGACCCGTCCATCTGCCTGTTCGCGACGGCCGGGCTGTTCCAGGGCATCGACATTCCCGGCGAAACGCTCAGTCTGGTCACCATTGACCGACTCCCATTCCCCCGACCCGATGACCCGCTGCTGGACGCCCGGCGCGAGGCCGCCGGCGCAGACGCGTTCCGCCTGGTCGACCTTCCCCGAGCCACCACCATGCTGGCCCAAGCCGCCGGCCGCCTCATCCGCAGCGTGCACGACCAAGGTGTCGTCGCCATCTTCGACCCACGGCTCAACAAGGCCAACTACCGGTGGGACGTCGTGAAGGCGTTACCTCCGATGAAACGCACCCGCCACCGCGCTGAAGCCGAAGCCTTCCTGCGCGAACTTGCGGCAGCTACTGCTGCTGGGACGCAGTAACGGCCGCAAATACCGGAACGATCAGACCGTGAGTTTGTAGCCGATGCCTCGCACGGTTTGAATCAGCTTCGGGTCATCGGGTTGGTCTTCCACCTTGACGCGCAGGCGGCGTATGTGAGCGTCGACCAGGCGACTGTCGCCGAGGTACTCGTAGCCCCATACCCGCTCCAGCAGCTGGTCGCGAGACAGCACGATGCCAGGGTGGTCGGCGAATTCGCAGAGGAGCAGGAACTCGGTCTTGGTAAGCGGAAGTTCCTCGCCGCGCTTGAGTACCACGCCCTGCTCGCGGCGCAATTCGAGGTCGCCCATAGCGACGGCTTTGGGCATCGTGGTGCCGTGGAGCTGGACTCGACGGAGCAACGCCCGGATACGGGCGGCCAACTCCTTGGGGATGACTGGCTTGGTGACGTAGTCATCGGCGCCGGCCTCAAGACCGACCACGAGGTCGTAGGTATCGGTTTGGGCCGTCACGATCATGATGGGCACAATGCTTTTGGCCCGCAGCGTGCGACAGACCTCGAAGCCCTGAATGTCGGGCAGCCGAAGGTCAAGCAGCACCAGGTCGGGCTCTTCTCGTTCGAACGCCGCCAAGCCACTTCTGCCGTCCCGAGCTTCGGTCACAACATAGCCCTCATCCTCCAACGCAAGGCGCAGCACAAGGCGAATATCGTCGTCATCTTCAATAAACAGCAGCCGGTTCACCGGTCGTCCTTCTTTCCTTGAAACATCTACCCGCCTTTGTTACACGAAACGAACAATTCTTGCGTCTTGTCGTCACATTACCGAGCCACAATCTGCTTGGGTCCACGCTGCTTGGTGGGGTGCCTCCTCCCCCTGGCGCCTCACCAACTCGTGGAAACACTCACACTCTCCCCCATTCTGCGGGATGATGTCACGGTGAGCACCGCCCCTCCCCGTCGAAGGCCCTGGGCCCTCGGCCTCCGTGCCCGTATAACGGTGGGCTTCTCGCTGCTTGGCTTGCTGGTATCGGTCGGCCTGGCCCTGATCTCGTTCTACCTCGCCCAACGAAACCTGCAGAAGGACTTCGATTCCAGCCGCATCAAGGTGGCGGCCGGAAGGGCCCGCACCGCACGTGATGCGTTGCGCCCTCCGAACGTGGATCCCAACACGCTGAGCCAGACCACCTTGACCTCGGAGGATGGATTTGTGGCGATCCTTAGCCGAGACCTGGTGTACGAAAACGCGGGGCTGTACCGCCAAGTGCAAGAAACTCGAAAAGATGTGGCCGACCCCATTGATGCTGGCACGACCCCCATCGGCAAAGCGACCGTTACGCTTACCACGAAGGAACTCGGCACGAGGGAGTACCTGCTTGTCGCTATAAAGACGCCCGTTGCCTCCGAAGCCACCGACGAAGCCCGATTCACCATCACCTACGTGCAGGGCTTCGACAGATCTGGGTTGAAGGCCACGCTGAGCACCTTGGGCGCTTCGCTGGCAGCTGGCGCCACCATTGCCACGCTGGGCGCAGCAGCGATCGGTTTGTGGACGTCTCGACGCGTCCTGCGCCCGCTCGCCCGCGTTTCTGATGCTGCGAGCCGGCTGGCATCGGGCAGCCTCGACACCCGTCTGAAGGACGAGTCCGACCCTGAACTGCAGCGGCTTGCAACCTCGTTCAACGACATGGCTGACGCAGTCCAGGAACGCATTCAACGTGAGGCCCGCTTTGCGTCCGATGTGAGCCACGAATTGCGCACCCCATTGCAGACGTTGATCGGCTCGATCGAAATGCTCGACGCCCGAAAGGCCGACCTGCCCGACCGATCCCGCCAAGCGCTCGAACTGCTGGTCGGCCAGACCAAGCGATTCCACCAGATGGTGCTTGATCTCCTTGAAATTTCCAGGCTCGATGCAGGCGCGGCCGACCTTCACACCGAGCCGGTCCTGCTCGATCAGTTTGTCAGTCGAGTCGCCAGTCGCTACGGCTACGCCCACGTGCCGGTCATCACGGAGGCCACATGGCAGCAACAACCGGTGGTGGTGGATAGACGACGCCTTGAACGGGCGTTGGCAAACCTCTTGGGCAATGCCGAGAATCACGCCGGAGGTCCCGTACAGATCACCCTGTCGGGGGCCAACGGAAACCATGGTCCCGTTATCCACGTTGGGGTTGAAGATGCCGGCCCCGGCGTGGCCGAGGCTGAACGGGATCGTATCTTTGAGAGATTCGCCCGCGGCGCAACGGCTCGCCACCGTGCCGGAACCGGACTGGGGTTGGCGTTGGTACACGAGCACATTCAGCTGCAGGGCGGGCGAGTGTGGGTGGAGGACCGACCCAACGGTGCCGGTGCTCGATTCGTCATCGAACTTCCCGCAGAGGAGGAGTAGATGCGCCGATTCGTCATCATGATTGCATTGCTCGCCTTCGCCGGTTGCGGGACAACAACCACCAGTACCGGTAAAGGCTTCCAGCCGATCCCAAGCAAGGAGGTGGATGTCGCGTTCCGCGAGACACCCACCACGACGACCACGGTCGCTCCTCCGCGGCCAGTGACCACCCTGCCAACAACCACGCTGCCGCCGACCACCTTGCCACCGACGACGGTGCCGTCCGAGGATGCCTTCCTTTACTTCATCACCGGCGACGGCAAGTTGAAGCAGGTGCGCCGGGCACGACCGGTGCCGATACTGCCCCTGGAGGTCACCAATGATCTGGCCAAACCCGAGCCCGGGCTGAAGACAAACGTGTCGGCCAGCATGGTGCAAAAGGTTGAGGTCAACAAGGTCACGACCGTCACCCTGAACCCGGCCTACCGCCAACTGGCCGATGTGGAGAAGGTGCTGCTTATAGCGCAGCTCACTTGGACGTTGACGCGGTTGCGCGGAATATCGGCGGTGCAGTTCGCGATCGACGGAGAAGTGATCGAAGTGCCCGCCGATACTGGGCTTATGTCCGTGGTCGGACAAGCCGACTACCCCGATCGTGTCGTCAAGTAACTCAAGCGGTCGGGACCGCCGCCAGCTGGGCGGCTGGTAGTTCGCCGGCGGCCAAGAGCCTCCACGCCGATTTGGTGAGGCCCACGACCCGGTCGAGGCGGATCTCAACAAAGGCTGCGTGGGCAATGGCCCGCATGGCGCTCACGGCTTCCAGCAGCACTTTCGCTCCGGCCAGATCGATTGTTCCCACCGGCTCGAGACGAACCGATGGACCGGAGCCGTGGATTTCCAAAGCAAAGCTCGTCATTGATGCCCTCCCTGGTTGTGAACAGGCACAGCGTGACGGGGCTGAGTGCTGAGCACCCGCGGGTTGTGTTACGAAATGATGACAAACCTAACATTTAGTCGCCGTCTACACCGAGCAGTCGCTCCACGCGGTCGGGCCGGTGCTGCCAGTTCTTGTCGACCTTGACGAACAGCTCCAGAAACGCTCCCGGGGGCATTTGTTGACGCACTGCAATGCCAACAGCTTTGAGCAGCGCACCCTTCTTCCCGATCACCATGCCCTTTTGGCTGTCTCGCTCCACCAGGATCTCGCAGCGGACCCGAGGCCATTCCCACTCCGACACTCGGGTGGCGATGGAATACGGCAGCTCCTGTTCGGTCAGCGCCAAGAGCTGCTCGCGTACGAGTTCAGCGACGCGAACGGCTTCGGGCTGATCGGTGAGCATGTCGTCGGGGAAGAACTGCGGGCCTTCCTGCATGCGGCCGACGAGGTGGTCGAGCAGCACGTCGACTCCTTCGCCGGTGGCGGCCGAGATCGGGAAGAAGGCCGAAGCGTCTATCGAACTGGCGGCGGTGAGCTGGGCCAGCACGGCCTCCGGCGAAGCGATGTCGGTCTTGTTGACGACAATGACAACATCCTTGGGCACGCGAGTTGACACCCACCTGTCACCCTTCCCGAAGGGTTTGGTGGCATCGAGCACGAAGCACACAACATCAACGCCGCTCAATGCCTCTGACGCCGACGCGTTCAGCCGCTCCCCCAGCGCCGTGACGGGCTTGTGCAGGCCCGGCGTATCGACGAATACCAGTTGCGCACCCGGCCGGTTCATCACGCCGCGCACATTTACGCGGGTGGTCTGCGGTTTGTCGGAAACGATGGAGACCTTCAGGCCACAGATCTGATTGACGAGGGTCGACTTCCCCACGTTCGGGCGACCGACGACACTGACGAATCCGGATTTCATGACGCACCCATCTGTTCGTGATCGGCCAGCACGGGACGCGTGACCAGCACCTGACTGACGCGACGGCCATCCATGCGGATGGCGCGAAAAACGTGACCTTCGTAGTGCAACTCTTCGCCTTCAGCCGGCACGTGACCGAGCGAAGAGAACACGAACCCGCCGACGGTGTCCCAGTCCTCATTCGGAATGTCGGTACCGAGTTGTTCGTTCACATCGTCGATCGAGGTGCCCCCGTCCATCAGGAGGTGACCGGATTCAAGTTCCTGCACGTCGTCGGTCTCGTTGTCGTACTCATCCATGATGTCGCCGACGAGTTCTTCCAGGCAGTCCTCCAGGGTGACGAGCCCGGCGACGCCGCCGTACTCGTCGATGAGGATCGCCATGTGGAACTTCTCGGCCTGCATCTCGCGCATGAGACGGGTGAGCGGCTTGGTCTCGGGTATGAATCGGGCGGTGCGCGACAGGGTGGACACGTGGTCGCTGCCGCGACCGGAACGTTCTGCTCGCATCATGTCTTTGGCGTAGGCGATACCAAGCACATCGTCGGTGGTTTCGCCAACGACCGGCAGGCGTGAGTAGCCGTGTTCGATGGCGAGGTCGAGCGAAGCGCTGATGGTGACGTCCTGCTCTACAACAACCATGTCGGGCCGTGGCACCATCACCTCGCGCGCAACCGTGTCGCCGAACTCGAGCACCGATGCGATCAGTTCGCGTTCCTCGTGCTCGATAACGTCGTCATCTACGGCCGCTCCGACGATGCCGAGCAGTTCCTGCTCGGAGACGAAGGGGCCGCGCTGCAGTCCCTTGCCCGGCACAATGATGTTGGCCAGGCCGATCAGACCTCGGGCCAAGGGCTGGAGCGGCGTGAGACGGGAAAGCGCGAGAACCGGACGGGCAGTAGCCAAAGCAACACGATCGGAATCGACCGTGGCCCACGTCTTCGGCAGGACCTCCGCCAACACAAAAACCAGCCCGACCATACCGACGTACGCCAGCGCCTGACCCCAACGCGGAAGGGAGCGGACCGACACCACCGCAACCAGAAAGACGGCGCCAACCCGCACGATGGTGGAGAGAAGGAGCAAGAGATTGACGTAGCGGTGGGGCTCTTCGGCCAGACGGACCAGAGCTCTACCGGCAGCCTGGCGGTTGCTGGCTAGGGCTGCCGCCTTGGGCAAGCTGGTTCGACCGAGCGCCGATTCGGCGGCGGACAAAAACCCATCCACGCCGAGCAGCAAGGCGATACTTACCAGCAGCCAGACGTCGCCGGAGCGAACATTGGCGAACACGTTCATTCCTCGGGATGTTCCTGTCGAAAGGTGATCGGCGCTGGCCCGTGCCAGTGCAACTGCTCCAACAATGCCACTTCGCGCGCCCGCATGACAGTCTTCTCTTCGAGCACGGCATGATCGTGACCGAGCACATGCAAGATGCCGTGGACGATGAGGAGCGCCATCTCGTCGTCAACGGTGCCGGCGTGCGTAGGCGCCTGGTGGTTCGCAATGGCCGGACAGACCACCACATCACCAAGCAACATCGGGATGTCGTCGAGGTCAATAGGTGAGCGGTCAGGGCCGAGGCTGGTTGGTACCGGCATGGAGGCCAGTTCACCGTCTGCATCGATGGGAAAGGCCAGCACATCGGTCGGACCGTCGGCGCCCATGAACTCAAGGTTCAGTTCGGCCATGGTGGTCTCATCGACGAACAGCAGACTGAGCTCGGTATTGCCGCGGATGCCCTCTGCGTGAAGTACTTGCTGGGCCAATGTCGACCACCGGGCAAGGTCGACCGGCAGCGTCTGCTCATCGGCCACGAACACCTCCGGCTCGCCCTCGCCACCGAGCTTGCGATTGCCAGGCAGACTCGGGCGGTTGGTGTCAGGCATGTTCGGCAACTCTTTCGTACGCCGCCACGATGTCGGCCACAATCTTGTGACGGACCACGTCGGCGCCGGACAAATGCACGAAGGCCAGATTTTCCACACCGGTGAGCGTGCGTTCGAGACCATTTAGACCGCTGCGACCACCCGCCACATCGACCTGGGTGACGTCACCGGTGACGACCACTTTGGAACCGAAGCCGATGCGGGTCAGAAACATCTTCATCTGTTCGGGCGTGGTGTTCTGCGCCTCATCGAGAATGATAAAGCTGTTGTTCAAGGTTCGACCGCGCATGAACGCCAGCGGCGCCACTTCGATCTTGCCCTGCTCCTGCAGCTTGGCCACGCCCTCGGCTTCAAGCATGTCGTGCAGCGCGTCGTAGAGCGGACGCAGATACGGATCGACCTTGGCCATGAGGTCACCCGGCAGGAACCCCAGCCGCTCGCCTGCCTCTACTGCCGGGCGGGTAAGGATGATGCGCGAAACCTGCTTGGCTTGCAACGCTTGCACCGCAGTAGCCACCGCCAACCAACTCTTGCCCGTACCGGCCGGGCCGAGTCCGAACGTGATGACGTTGGTGCGAATGGCGTCGACGTACTTCTTCTGACCGCTGGTCTTCGGGCGCACTGTACGGCCTTTGGCGCCGCGCAACACTTCGTCACCCAGCACAAGGCTCGGGCGCTCGGCGTCGCGGATCATGCTGATAGATCGTCCGAGCGCGGCTCCGTCGAGACCCTGACCCTGCTGCAGTAAAAGCACCAGTTCGTTGAACAGTTCGCCGACGCTGTCGGCGTCGACACCGTCAATCACGATCTCGTTGCCGCGCACGACAATCTTGGTGTCTGGAAAGGCCTGCTCGACGGCTCGGAGGTGGCCGTCGCGATGGCCGAGCAGCGCCACCATCAAATGGTTCCCGGGTACGGCAAACTCGACGTGAAACGAACTCACGAGCGCAACGCGGTGATCTTGGGAAGGAACTGCGGAACCATGTTGCGTTCAGGTTACCCGACGAAACTGGACCCGGTCCGGTCGATTCCGGCCATAGGCATCGGTAGCGCTAGCCGACGGCGACAAGATGCTGCGTCGACAGCCAGCTTCGGAAGGCATCCGCCTGCATCGGCCGCGCGAACAGATAACCCTGGAGTCCATCGCACCCCTGGGCCCGCAGGAGGTCAGCCTGTTCTTGGGACTCGACACCCTCGGCCACGACGGACAGCCGGAGCGCGTGGGCCATAGCGATGATGGATGTGGTGATCGCTGCGTCATCGGCGCCAATCGCCACACGGTCGACGAAGCTCTTGTCGATCTTCACGCAGTCGACCGGGAACCGGGTGAGATAGCTGAAGCTGGAATAACCCGTTCCGAAGTCGTCGATCTTTATCGTGATACCCCGCTCGCGCAGACCGACCAAAACGGGAATGGCGTCACGCGAGTTGGCGAGAGCGCTTTCGGTCAGTTCGATCGAGAGCCGATCGGGTGGGAGGCCGCTGAGCAGGAGAGCGGCATCTACCTGCGCGGTGAGGATGCCGTCGACAAGTTGGGATGCCGAAACGTTGACGGCGACAGGGGGCAGAACGGAACCAACCGGCGCTACCCATCCCGCCGCGTCGCAACACGCCTGCTTCATCACGTAACCGCCGAGCTCGACGATCTGTCCGGTCTCCTCGGCCAGCGCAATGAAGTCGGCCGGACCGATCGGGCCACGGGTGGCGTCATTCCAGCGAACGAGTGCCTCCACCGCGCTGGTGATTCCCGCAGTGTCGATAATCGGCTGATAGTGCACGGTCAACACGTTGTTCTCGATGGCCTGGG
>JANMCE010000375.1:0-9032 GCA_031360915.1 Actinomycetes bacterium
ATCAGTTTCGCCCCCGAAGAGGGCTGGCAGCCGGGCGACATCGTTGCCTACCGATGCGAAGACTGCCTCGACCGTTGGGACCTCGTCATCCCCGACGATGACGAAGAGGGACGCGGAGACGAGAGCTATTGAGGCCAGCTACCAAAGATCGGCGAGGGCGAGCCAGGCTTCAGTGGTGAGTCGGAGGGATTCGACATCGATGCGTTCGTTGTTGCCGTGGAAGCGTTGGGCGAACTCACCCGGGCTGACCTGGCGACTGAACAGGCCGAAGCCGTAGGCGACCGAACCCGCGGCGCGGAAGAACGTCGCATCGGTGCCGCCTGCCGTCATGCGCGGCACGAGGCTGGCTTCGGGGTAAAAGCCCCTCGCGACCTTTTGCAGGGCGTCGTATAACGGTGTGTTAGTAGGTGATGCGGATGCGTCGAGATCGCGGATGGTTTCGATCTTTACGCGGCCGACGAGGTCGGGGCCGATGGCTTCACGGAGCATGGCGTCAACCATGTCGGGCGTAACGCCAGGCAGGGTGCGGATGTCGACCTCGACCGCGACCTCGTCGGGAATGACATTCGTCTTCTGACCGCCACTCACGACGTTGGGCGAAAACGTTGTGTGCGAGCAGGCGTGCACGAACTTGGCCGTGCCCGGGTCATGTATCTCGCCAAGTCCTTCCACGATCTGATCGGGCCGGTGCAGCTTGGCGATCGTCTCGGCGGGAAGGTCGAGCGCTGCGGTGTAGGACTTGAACGCGTCACTAACGGTTGCCATCGGCCGATAGCTGCCGACACGCTCAATCACTTTCGCCGCAGTCATGAGCGCGTTGTCGCTGCCGTAGGGCATGGAGCCGTGGCCCGGTGTTCCGCCGATGACGAGGCGACGCCAGCCGATGCCCTTCTCGCCCACCGTGATGGTGAGCCGATGGCCCTGATTGCCGTCAAGCGACAGACCGCCCGACTCGGTGATTACGTAGTCGGCCTTCACCAGATCGGTCTCGTGCTCGATGAGGTGCTTGGCTCCGTAAGTGGCACCGGCCTCCTCATCGGCCACGGCGACGTACACGATGGTGCCGCGGGGGCGCTTACCGGTGACGGCCAGCTCGCGGACGGCGACGGCCATGGAGCAGGTGAGGTTGAGCATGTCGAGCGCACCTCTCCCCCACACCTCGCCGCCAACCAACTCGCCCCCGAAAGGATCACGCTGCCAGCCGGCCGGGTTCACCGGCACGACGTCGGTATGACCGAGCAAGCACAGCGTCGGAGCGCTTGGGTCGGTGCCTTCCAGCCGCGCCACCAGTGATCGACGTCCGGGTGCCGGTTCCACCCGCTGCAGGTCGAGACCGGCGCCACCGAGATACTGCTCGATCACGTCGCTCGACCGGATCTCTTCGCCCGACTCGACGCGACCGTCGTTCACGCAGGCATTGCGAATGCAGGTCTGCAGCAGTTCGACGGTGTCCCCGGTGCGCTTGTCCACCACCCCAATGTAACGGGGCGGGTCAGTTCTTGGTCGCCTGCACCCGCAGCATCAGGGGGATACGCAGCGCGAGTTCCGGCGGAAGGCCCCATTGTCCCGGGGCCACCTGCGGTTGCCCTTCGTAGAACTCCCATTCCAGAATGTTCTCGTCGGCCACCTCGGTGATGGTGAGACCAGCTTCAATCATCGCTTGGAGAATCTCGGCAACCGAGTGATTCCACTCGTACGTGCGAGTGTTGGCCATCGTGCCCTCGCCGGCGTACGACGTTTCTTCATCCATCGCCAATGCCGGGCCCCGCTCCGTGTAGGGGTATTTCAGTACAACTTCGCCGGGTAGTCGATCCTCATCAAGGGCGTAGAGAATTGGGTGGGTGTCACGGAGGTAGACGCGACCGCCTGGCTTCAAGAGTCCCGCCACAACAGCGGCCCAGCGGCCAATGTCGGGTAGCCAGTTGATGACACCGCAGGTGGTGTAGACGAGATCGAATTGGCCCTGCCCCATGACGTCGCACGCGTCGTAGACCGGGCTCTCCACGAAGGTCATCGGCGCATTCGTTTCTGCGGCCAAGGCTCGCGCCACCACGATCGCATCAGGCGAGAAGTCGAGACCGACACATGTTGCCCCCAGTCGCGTCAGAGAGAGCGTGTCCGTGCCGATATGACACTGCAAGTGCGCGACTCGCAGTCCCGCAAGCGACCCGAGGCGAGGCGCATCGATCTTCACCGTTCCCGACAATCGCGTTGGGTCCGCGCTCAGACCAGCAACGTCGTAACCGTTCGGGCCAAGGTGGACCGCCACCCGGTCATTCCAGTTGGCCTGATTCGCTTTTATCTCCGGCAGCAGCTCGGTCATCAGTCCGCTCCAAGATTCTCGGCGATATCAGCAAGATGATGTTCAGACTCGTGCACCGCTTGCTGTGCCATCCACAAGAGGGCCGAGGAAGCGGACCGGGGAAGCCGTACTGCACGATGCTGTCGAGCTGCTGTTGTTCTATGGCTTCGATCACGCTCGCGATTTGCTGGGCAGCCGCAGTGCTTCTCGCGGCTATCTCCTCTCGATCAACCTGCACCGAGGCAAACCCGCAGTCATCACACGTTTCCATGCCCGAAACCGTATCTGGTTCACCTGATGAGAGGGCGAGCGATAGCCCTCAAAGCCGACCTTTGACAACCATCAATCTGTCGGTTCGTCGGGGCCACGCACCGTGCTACAGAAGTCCTGGTAAGTGGCACTTTCTTGACGAACAAACGGTGGGAATATGTGTTCGTTTCCGGTAGAGTTTGACGTATGGAAACGGCGGTAGAACTCCACGATCTGCTCGACAAAATCCTGGCGAACGACATCGAATTCTTCACCGCGGCCGAGGCGTCAGCGTGGGCCGGAAAGATCGAACAGGCCAGCCGTAAACTCGACGCCATCGCGGTTGCGCTCGTCGACGTGGTCGACCGTAACGGCCTCTACGCCGATGACGGACACCGGTCCGCGAATGCGTGGTGCGCGTACACGTGTCGCACCACACGTGCTGAGGCGAACCGACGTGCTGGGCTCGCCGACATGTTCCGCAGCCTCGATGAAACGGCGCGCTGTTACCGGGCCGGTGAGGTTGGACGCGAACAGGTCGGTCTCATGGCCAAAGCGTTTCGGAACCCGCGTTGCGGGCATCTCCTCGCCGAGTCCGAACACATGCTTTTAGAAGACGAGCGCCGGTTGAACGCCAGCCAGTTCGCGAACGTCATGAAGCACTGGCTGAACATGGCAGACGCCGAAGGAATCCGGCAGCGCCACGACACCTTGCACAAGAACCGTGACATGCGCATCATCGAACAATTCGACGGAGGGTTCACCGTTGACGGCTGCTACGGCCCCGCCCAAGGCGCCCTCGCGAAGGAACTGTTCGAACGTTTCGTCGCTGTCGAGCGACTCGCTGATTGGGAAGCCGCACGCGCCGAATTTGGCGACAACGCGAACGTGACGCATCTGCGTCGCACCGAGTCGCAACGACGCGCCGACGCCTTCATCAACGTGTTACTCCAAGCCGCTGCGCAACCAGCCGACGCCGTTCGGCCCGAGCCGTGCGTGAACATCATCATGTCCACCGACGCCTATCAAGCTGCGCTGGCCGAACTCGCCGGAACCCCACCAGTACGGCTGGACCCGAAGAACTATCGCACCTACCAATGCGAGACGTTGGGCGGCACGATGCTCACCCCCGGTGTTGCACTCGGTGCCGCGATGGCCGGGCACATCAGACGGGTCGTCATCGGCGCAACGGAGGCATCCGTTTCGCATAAATCGAGAACCTTCGCCGGGCCGCTGCGCTCGCTTGTGCAAACACTGAACACGACCTGCGTCTGGACCGGATGCGAGGTTCCCTCCGACCGATGTCAGGCCGATCACATCACACCGTGGCGCCACACGCAAGACACGTCCGCCAACAACGGCGCACCCCTGTGCGGCAAACACAACCGCCACAAAGAACGCGGCTACCGCACCTGGAAAGACACCCAAGGCCACTGGCACATCCAACGCCCCGACGGCACCACCATCACCCCCGCCGCCTGACCACTACGACCGCCAGGCGGGCATCGCCATCGGCTGCTTCGGAGGGTCAGGTTGGGCTTCGAGAGGCTTTCAGTATGTTCCGGTCAAGCCCGCGTTGAGCCCGCCGGTCGTCGGCCGCGTTTCGTGCTGCGAGCATTAGTGGTAGTGCTGCCTCGTCTCCGATGGTTCGCCGCAGTGCGCCTGCCGCGTGACCGGAAACCGTTGCGTCGTACAGCAACGATTCGAGCAGAGGGGCAACCTCTGGATTCTTCTTGAATCGCCACATCGCATCGACAACCATTTCTCTGGACGTGCCGAAACGGCGATCACTGCATACTTCGATTACCTCCGGGACCCGCCGGTAGTCAGCGACGCAAGCAAGAGCATCGCCGATTGCCCAACCGATGTTGGTTCCGGGAAGTGCGAACCGAATGAACGCTTTGAGGAGTTCGGGGAAGGCTGCTGGCCTGGCCCACGACCGTCGCAAGTGCGAGGCAACGGTCCCGACGAGATCTCGGTCGGTCAACGACGGGAGCAAGCGCAACAAGGTGGGCATAGCTGCCCGCTCGTCGAATAACGATGGCCCGAGGTACGGGGTGTTGTTGACGAATCGCCCGAAGTCCTCGACTCCGGATACCCGTCTGACACCAGTTCAGCGATTAAGCGGTCTACATCGCTTCTGCCACCGTGCACCGTTGCATGTTTGCCCATCCACGGCCTTGCTGTCGACAAAGATCTGAACTTGATCGTGCTCGGCTTCGAGCGCGGGGAACTGACGTCACGGACACGCTGCTCCCTACGACTTGAAAAGGAACGCTTCGTCTTCGGCAGCGAAGAAGAGGGCGAGTTCGTCGTAGAGCGTCTTGTGGTCCGTCAGCATCGGGTCACTGTTGACGATGGTGAACGCTGCTTCTCGGGCCTTGGAGACCAGTTCACGGTCGCGACGAAGGGAGGCAAGTTTGAGGTCGCTGCGGCCTTTTTGAGCGGTGTTCATGATGGTGCCTTCGCCACGCAGGTCGAGGTCGACTTCGGCCAGTTCGAAACCGTCGGTGGATGCCACCAAGGCCTCGACACGGGGGTTGCCAACGGGCGCGCCTTCGTCCTTCTCCCCCGTCACCAGCCAACACATCGACGCGATCTTGCCGCGACCAACACGGCCACGAAGCTGATGGAGCTGCGCGATGCCGAACCGGTCCGAGTCGAGAATGACCATGACCGTAGCGTTGGGGACATCAACGCCTACTTCGATGACGGTGGTGGCCACCAGCACGTCGAGTTCGCCCCGTCGGAACTTCTCCATGGTCTCGGTCTTTTCGGCGGCGGGCAGGCGGCCGTGGAGCAGGCCAAGCCGAAGGCCAGGAAGGTCAACCAACGACAAGCGATGCAACGTCTCTTCGGCCGACGCGACTTCGAGCTTCTCGCTCTCATCAATGAGCGGGCACACGACGAAGGCTTGCTGCCCGGCGGCGACGGCGTGTTTCACGTCGGCCCAGACCGCTTCCTCCATGAGCGGACCGTCGGCCCACATGGTTTTGATTGGCGTACGGCCAGGCGGCAATTCGTCCAGCACGGAGACGTCGAGATCGCCGTAGACAGTCATGGCAGCAGTCCGAGGAATGGGCGTGGCCGTCATCACCAAAACGTCGGGCACGGTGCCGGCTGCGCCTTCCTCACCTTTGGTGCGCAGCATGGCGCGCTGTTCCACACCGAAGCGGTGCTGCTCGTCAACGACCACGACACCGAGACTCTTGAACGCCACCGCCTCCTGAATAAGCGCGTGCGTGCCAACGGCCAGATCAATGGTGCCATCGGCCAGACCAGCCAACGTTTCCCGCCGCTCGGGGCCGGTGACCTTGTTGGTGAGCAGAGCGACACGAAGGGGCCGATCACCGAACAGATTGTTGGAGTCGGGCACTTCAAGGCCAGCCAGCATGCTGGTGATGCCGACGTAGTGCTGGTCGGCCAGCACCTCGGTGGGCGCCATGAGCGCACCCTGATGTCCGCCCTGAACTGCGGCGAGTAGCGCCGAGACCGCAACGGTCGTCTTGCCCGAACCCACATCACCCTGGAGTAAACGATGCATTGGATGCGGGCCGGCGAGATCGGCTTCAATCTCGGCGATGGTGCGCAGCTGAGCGCCAGTGAGTCCGTAGGGCAGCGCGGCGTGAAAGCGACGCACGAGCTCACCGCCCACCTGATGGCGCAAGCTGAGCGCGTCTCGCTCCAACGCCTTCTTGCGCAGCACCAAAACAAGTTGCACACGCAACAACTCATCGAAGGCCAGGCGACGACGAGCCTTCTCCTTGTCGTCCATGGTCTCTGGCAGGTGGATGTTGAACAGAGCAGTTTGGCGATCGATCAGGCCGTACTGCTCCAAAACCGAGGTGGGCACCGGATCAGCAAGGCCTCGTGGCTTGCAGCGGTTGAGCGCTGACTCCACCCAGCCCGCAATCTCCCAGGTGGCCAGACCACTCTTCTCACTCTGAGGGTAGATCGGCACGATACGGCCGGTGCGATCACCAATCACATCAACGATGGGGTTGGTCATCTGTAGACCGCCTTGGAAGGTATCGGCCTTGCCAAACAGGGCTACGGTCATGCCTTCGCGCAGCTGCTTTTCTCGCCACGGTTGGTTGAAGAACACCACCGACATCTGTCCCGAACCGTCGCCCACCCGGGCAGTGATCATGGTCTTGCGTTGTTTGGTCAGACGCTTGGTGACCCCGCGAATGTCCACCAGTACCAGTGCTTCCTGGCCAATCACCAGGTCACGGATACGCGCTTCATTGGTGCGATCAAGCCAGCGGCGCGGATAGTAGGCGATGAGGTCAGCAACGCTGGTGACGCCCATCTCGGCCAAGCCGGCCAACTTCTTAGGACCGATGCCTTTGATGTCCGCGACGGGTCGCGCCGCAAGGTCGTTGAACGTGATGGCTGCAGTCACTGCGCCTATTCAACACCGAACAGGTACGGGTACAGCGCCTGCCCACCCCCGTGCACCTCAATCTCCACGTGTGCATGGGCTTCACCAAGCCACGAAATGAGCTCTTCGGTGGTGGACCGCTTTGCATCCGCGCCCGTGATGACCGTGACGATCTCACGATCAGACGTCACCAGATGGTCGAGCAGACGACGCGAAGCAGAGGTGACCGAACCGCCGATGGCCACAATGCCGTCGCCTCGCACCAGACCGATCCAATCGCCAGAGGTGACCGGGCCGACTTCGCTCTGCGTGTCTCTTATGGCCCGCGTGACCTCACCCGTTTGGGTAGCTTCAGCGGCCGCCGTCATGGCTGCGAGATTCGCATCGCTGGAACCCTCCGGGTCGTAGACGACCAGCGCGGCGAGCGCCTCGGGCATGGAACGGGTGGGTACGACAACGACCTTCTTTCCGGTCAGCGCATGGAGCTGCTGCGCGACCGGGATGATGTTCTTGTTGTTCGGCAGCACCACTACCTGCTGCGCGTTGACCGCTTCGACGGCGGCCAGCAATTCGGCCGTCGACGGATTGGCGGTCTGTCCACCACCTACGACACCCTGGACGCCGAGTTGGCCGAACATCTCGGTCAACCCGCTGCCCGATGAGACGGCCACGACCGCGGTAGTGACGGCAGGCAGACCGGCCATCGAGCCGTTGCTTCCGCCTGAAATTGAGGCTTCGCGAATAGCATGCACGGCCGCCACTTCCTCGAACAGATCGGTGACGCGGATCTGTTTCGGCCGACCACCAAGATCGAGCGGTACCTCAATAGCCGCACCCACGTCGTTGGTGTGGACGTGACAGTTCCAGATGCCGTCGCCACCAACGACGACGATAGAGTCTCCGATCTCACCCCAACCCGATTTGAAGTCTTCGATGAGGTGATCTTCGAGATCGAGGAAGTACATGACCTCGTAACGCAGCTCAGACACGTCACCTTCGCCGCGGTAGGCAAGAGCGTCGAACTGGTCAGCGTTGATGCCGTCGCCTTCCTCCGCCTCGGGGATAGGGCGACCGTCGACCACGTGGAGCGCAGCGTCGAGGAAGAGTAGAAACCCTGCGCCACCCGCGTCTACGACACCGGCCGCTTTGAGCACGGGCAGCATGTCGGGTGTGCGATCGAGCGCGCTCTTGGCAGAGACTCGCGCCTGGTCCATCACGTCGAGGAGTTGCTTGCCGTCGGCTGCCGCGGCCATGGCTCCTTCGGACGCTTCGCGCACGACGGTGAGAATGGTGCCTTCCATCGGGCGGCCAACCGCGGCGTACGCAGCAGTCGACGCGGCCGACAACGCCTTGGCCATGGCGGTCCCGTCGACCACCGGTTCGCCGGCCACCACCCCTGCGATACCGCGCAGAATTTGGGACAGAATCACGCCAGAGTTGCCGCGGGCGCCCATAAGTGAGCCATGGCTGATCGCCTTGCAGGTGGCGACCATTTCGGCTTCCGACGTCATCATCTCACTGACGACGGCGTCGAGGGTGCGGCTCATGTTGGTGCCGGTGTCACCATCTGGTACGGGGTAGACGTTTAGGCGGTTCAAAGCTCCGGCATGGGCTCGGACGGCGTCGGCAAATTCGGAGATGGTGGCGCGTAAACCGTCAACATCGAGCCGCTCGAGGGTCTGCATACCTCCGATGGTAGCGACCGGCGCCCAACGAGACGGGTGTCACAGCCATCATTCGTTACTTTTGGACTTGCGGCCACCCCTGATAGCCTCACTGTCCACATTAGTTTGGTCGTTTTCTAGGAGAGCCCCAATGGCTTCAGTTTGTGAATTGTGCGGGAAGCACCCGTCATGGGGTCGAAGCGTGTCGCACTCCCATATCCGTACCAAGCGTCGCTGGAATCCAAATATCCAGCGCGTGCGTGCCCTTGTGAATGGTTCCGCCAAGCGTGTGAACGTCTGCACCGGCTGCATCAAGTCCGGCAAAGTCGTCAAAGCCGGCCACTGAGCGATCGAGGCGGAACCGGATCATGCAAGGCGTCATCAAAGCGTACGACCCAGCATCCGGCAACGGCTTAGTTCTTCGAGATACCGA
>JANMCE010000401.1:0-14616 GCA_031360915.1 Actinomycetes bacterium
AGATAGGCGACCGTGCCGAACTCGTCGAGCGCAGCATGGAGTTGGTCGAGGGCAACGGGAACGCTCATGTCCGGACCGTACCGCACTGCGGCTGCGCCGTGCCGTTCGACACCGGACGGTGCCCATATCGCCTGTCGCGTCTAGAATTTACGGCTTGTGATTACTGTCAGCGGACTCAGCAAAGCCTTTGGCGCCAAAGTGCTGTTTCGCGACGTCACCATCACCCTCTCGCCAGGTCGCCGTACTGCTCTTGTTGGCAACAACGGGGCGGGCAAGACCACCCTTATTGAGATCCTGCTGGGCGAGCAGCAGCCTGACTCGGGCGAGGTGCATCGACCGAAGGGGATGCAGATCGGCTACCTGCCCCAGGAGCTCACTGAGATCAGCCAGGGCAGCGTGCTCGACACGGTCATGGGCGGCGCGACCGAGGTAGCCGAGCTCGAAGTTCGCCTCGCGGATCTTGCCCAGCGCATCGCTACGACGACCGGTGACGAGCACGACAAGGTGATGGAGCAGTACGGCGACGCGCAGCACCGGTTCGAGACGCTCGGTGGCTATGCCATCGAGTCCGAGGCCCACTCCATCCTGGCCGGACTTGGGTTCGACACTGAAGACAGCAGCCGCCCGCTACGTGAGATGTCCGGAGGGTGGCGGATGCGTGCCGCGCTTGGCCGGCTGCTGCTGGCCAAGCCCGACGTACTCATCCTCGACGAACCAACCAACCATCTCGATACCGATTCGGTCACCTGGCTGGAAGACACGTTGAAGGAGTACCCGGGCGCAGTGCTGTTCGTCAGCCATGATCGCGACTTCATCGACAACGTGGCGAACCGCGTTATCGAACTGGCTTTCCTTACGGCCACCGAATACGTCGGCGGGTTCGCCGAGTTCGTGGTCGAGCGCGAGGAACGACTGCAGCGGCTGGAATCGTTGCGCGCGCAACAAAACAAAGAAGTGGCCAAGATCGAGCAGTTCATCGAACGGTTCCGCTACAAGGCCACGAAAGCCAAGCAAGCCCAGAGTCGTATCAAGACGCTGGAAAAGCTGGAGAAGATCGAAGTCCCGACCCAGAAGCAGTTGGTCACCAAGTTCGGCTTCCCTGATCCGCGTCGCTCTGGTCGTGAGGTGGCCGAGATGGAGGACATCACGCTCGGCTACGACGGCGTGCCGGTCGTGTCGCACGTGAACCTCGTGATCGAGCGCGGTCAAAAGGTGGGCATCGTCGGGCCGAACGGGGCGGGCAAGACCACCCTCATCAAGCTCCTGCTCGGCCAGTTGCAGCCCATGGCGGGACACTGGCAGTTGGGCAGCAACGTCGACATCGCTACCTTCGCCCAGCACCAGGTGGAAGGACTCGACTTTCTGTGCACGCCCATCCAAGAACTGCAGAAGGTCGCTCGGGCCGACGAGAAACGCAATCTGCGCACGGTGCTCGGCAGCTTCGGCTTCTCGGGTGAGGCGGCCGAGCGGTTGATCGGAGATTTGTCCGGCGGCGAGCGCACTCGACTAGCGCTCGCAAAGGCACTTTTGAATCCGGTGAACCTGCTCATACTCGATGAGCCGACCAACCATCTCGACCTCGCCAGTTGTGACCTGCTGGAAGACGCGCTGCGCGCCTACCCGGGCACGGTGCTGCTGATCAGTCACGACCGTTACCTGGTGCGTGAGGTGTGCGATGCGCTGGTGTCCGTCCGCCACGGCAAGGTGAAGCTGCACATGGGCGTGGATGACGCCGTGCTGTCGCCGCGTACCGGCGGTGGCTTGTCAAGCCACTCTGCTCCGGTAGCGAAGACGAAGACGAAGGCGTTGGCGGCTGCGCCGGTCGTGGTCGACAAGCGCACCGATGCCGAGAAGCGCAACCAGCGTCACGTCGCGACGCGTGACCTCATCAAGAAGATCGACAAGCTCGAAAAGGATCTTGGCAAAGCTGAGGCAGATGTCTTGTCGTTGCACCGCCAGCTGGCCGACCCGGTCGTCTACGAAGACAACGCCAAGGTCAAAGAGTTGGTCGAGCTGCATGAGAAGGCCAAAACGAAAGCGGCCACCCTCTCTGATGAGTGGGTCGCAGCGGGTGAAGACTTGGAGCGCATCGAGCGCAAGTTCGCCTAACGAGCGTCGATCTGTTTAGCCTAGGTAGACCGATCCAGGAGGCAGAAATGACATCGCTGGCTGACCGTCCCAATACCGCACTCGTCGTGATCGATATGCAGCGAAATGTCGTCGGTCAGGCGCACGATGTCGACCGGGTCGTGGCGAATATCAACACCCTTGTCGACAAGGCTCGCACTGAGCGCGTGTCCGTCATTTGGGTGCAGCATTCCGATGAAGACATGCCCCAGGGTTCGGAGGGATGGCAATACATTCCCGAACTCACCAGACACGACGACGAGCCACTCGTACACAAGCGCTACGGAGATTCCTTCGAGGAGACGGATCTCGAATCATTGCTCTCCGAGCGCGGCGTAGGTCGTCTCGTCGTCACCGGCGCGCAGACTGACGCCTGTATCCGCTCAACCCTGCATGGCGCGTTGGTTCGTGGCTACGACGCCACCCTGGTCGAGGACGCGCACACCACCGAAGACATGCGCGAATGGGGATCACCGGTCGGGCCCGATCAGGCCATTGCCTACACGAACCTGTACTGGAAGCTTTCGTCAGCGCCCGGTCGCAAAGGTGGCACTGTCCCGACGACCGAGGTCGATTTCGCAGGTACGTGACGCCGCGCTACGCATTGGGTTGGTCGCCGAGGCCGTCGTTGAAGGCCTTATAGACCTGGTAGATCTCTTTGCATTTCTGGCAGATCGGGTGTTTGCCTGGATCACGTGAAGGCACCCAGCGATGACCACAGAGGGCTTCGAGCGGTGAGCCGTAGATACGCGCTTCCAGCACTTTGGCCGCCGCATTTTCGCCCGGCTCGGTCTTTACGATGTGGGAAACAACGGGTTCGCCGGTCTCGAGTTCGTACTCGGTACGTTCCTCGATGCGAGTTGAGGTGTCGGTCATGCGAACTCCTTCAGTCGGGCGACCAGCATGTCGAAGGCGGCATCGTTGTGACCACCCTCCGGAATGATGACATGCGCGAACCGCTTGCTGGGTTCAACAAACTGCTCATGACTCGGGCGGACGGTTGACAGGTACTGGTCGATCACGCTTTCGGGCGTGCGCCCGCGTTCGGCGACATCTCGCCGCAGGCGTCGGATGAGACGTACGTCAGCGTCGGTATCGACGTAGACGCGCAGATCGAACAGCGAGCGAAGCTCAGCTTCATACAGCACCAAAATCCCCTCGACACACACCACTTGAGCTGGTTCGGTGCGGGTGACCTCGGTCGACCGATTGAAGTCGGCAAAGTCGTAGACCGGAATGTCGACCGGCCGACCATCGAGCAGCGAGCGCAGGTGATCCCGCAACAGTTGCCAGTCGAAAGCGTCGGGATGGTCGTAGTTGATCTCGGCCCGCTCGGCCAGGGTCAGGTCGGTGCGGTCACGGTAGTACGAGTCAAGCTTCACCAACGCGAAATGGGACGGGTCGAGGGCGTCGGCTAAACGGCGCGCGACGGTCGTCTTGCCCGAACCGGTGCCACCCGCAATGGCGAGGATGAAGGGGCGATCGCGCATGATGCACCACGCTAGCGGCCGGTAGGCGACGAGATAGAGTGACCACCATGGCCGTTTACGAATACCGCTGTAAGACCTGTGATGCCTCCTTCGAAATGCGACGGGCCATGAGTGAATCGAACGAGCCAGCCATCTGCCCGTCGGGTCATCAGAACTCGATGCGGAAGTTGTCGGTGTTTGCCTCGGTTGGCGCAGCCTCAGCGCCGGCCAGTGCTGCTCCCCGCCCGTCGGGTGGCGGTTGCGGCGGCGGATGCGCCTGCCACTAACCGCATGACCGTCTACGTCGACCAATGCCTCTGGTGGTGGCGCGGTCGTCAGTGGTGCCATTTGATCACCGACACCGACCTGCTGGAACTGCATGCCGTGGCCCGTAGCGCGGGCGCGCCACCCTGGGCGTTTCAGGGCGATCACTACGACCTCCACGTTGGCTTGCGCGAGATGGCGGTACGGGCTGGTGCTATCCAAGTGACAAGCCGAGAAGTTGTCATTCTTCTGCGCGACTCCGGGCTGCGCATCACACCGGCGCAACGTCGAGCGATGAACAACACGTAGCGGTGCCCTTGCCATGACGCCACAATGCGCGGGCATCGGTGGCTTCGGCCAGCGAAGAAGCCCGGCCGGCATCGAGCACAAACCAGTCGAGCAACTCGACACCGATCAGATCGAAATGCTCTCGGCTATCGAGGAAGGCAATCTGCTCGAGGGCGCTCGGAAGGTAGCCGCCGCCGGGTGAGCAACAGGCCAACACCACGGCCCGAACCCACGGCAGTTCTGCGCAAACCGGGGTAAGTGCGGCGGTGAGCTTGGTCAGGTCCCGCGGCGCGTCGGTCACAACCAAGGATGATTGGCCACGGTGGTTGGCATCAAGTAGAAGGCACACGACTTCGGGGCGAGGCGGATGACTGGCGAGCATGAGGACGACGTCGAGCGCGGCGGCGGGACAGCACAATGGTGCGGGCATGGGACCCCCTGAAGGGAGAGATGAGCGTTCAGAGGGGAAGTGCTCAGAACCCTACAGACGAGGTGTTACAGAGATCGTTGACGGATTGTTTGAGCGCAGCGAGTCCGAGCGAGGGAAAGCGGTAGCTGAGCGTCAGGAGCGGTAGCGACAAGCGAGGCCAATCGTGCTAGCGGCCCGAACGAGGCCATGAAGGGTGTGACACAATTCGACGGTGACCCTGCGATGATTGTTGCGAGGATTGCCGCGCTCGTTGCTGGCGTAGCCCTGGTCCTGTTCACCGTGGCATCGGCGATCAAAACGGTGGTGGTGCCTCGCGCCATTTCGTCGTTGATCACCCGCAAGCTGTTCCGTGTCATGCGATTGGTGTTCAACCTTCTCGCCCACCCCCAGCGTGACTACGCCCACCGCGACCGCATACTGGCGTACTTCGGACCGGTCACCCTGATCATGCTCCCGGGTGTCTGGGTATTGCTCACCGCTGTTGGGTTTACCGGCGTGGTATGGGGGCTCGGCGGAGTGTCGCTTCGTACGGCGTTCCTCACCAGCGGCTCCTCGATCCTTACCCTGGGCGTCGTCTTCCAAAAGGATCTGCCTCACGCCGGTGTGACCTTTGTGGAAGCCGTAATCGGCCTCGGTCTGGTATCCCTGATGATCTCCTACCTGCCTACTATGTACACGTCGTACAGTCGTCGTGAGCAGCTGGTGGCGCTGCTTGAGGTGCGTGCTGGCCTGCCGCCGTCACCGGCGGAATTGCTGGCCCGCTACCACCGCATTGGTTGGCTGGATAACATAAGCGAAGAGCTGCTGCCGCCGTGGGAAATCTGGTTTGCCGACATCGAGGAAAGCCACAGCAGCCACCCAGCACTGGTCTACTTCCGCAGTCCGCACAGCGAACGCAACTGGGTGACCGCTGCCGGAATTGTGCTCGACACGGCCGCGCTGCTGTTGGCAGTGGTTGATGTTCCCTGGTCCCCTCGGGCCGCTCTCGTCATTCGCAGCGGCTCACTTTCGTTGCGGAGAATCTCGGGCACGTTCCGTATCCCATTCGACCCCGACCCGAGGCCCGATGACCCGATCACCATCTCACGCCGCGAGTTCGACAATCTGTGCGTTGAACTGCTGGCCGCCGATGTTCCGCTGAAAGCCGACCGCGATCAGGCCTGGAAGGACTTCGCCGGTTGGCGGGTCAACTACGACCCGGTGCTGGTGGGCCTGGCCCGTCTGGTGGTCGCGCCGCCGGCCCGCTGGTCGAGCGACCGACCGCTGGCGCTACCGGGAAACGGCAATGGCAATGATGACGCTGGCAACACCAACCAGAAGCGGCGTCAAGTGAGTGAGCTGTTTCGACACGACCGGCCTCGGTGACAGCAAAATTGCTCCACAAATCGCACCACCGATGAGCCCGCCAACGTGACCACCAATGGAGATCCCTGGCACCGAGAACGTGATGACGAGGTTGATCAGCAGTGTGGCCCCGAGGCCGCTGCGCATAACGCTGATGCCTCGGGCCCGCATGCCAAGCGCAAGGCAGCCCAGCAGACCGAAGATGGCCCCTGATGCACCTGCGGTTGGGTTGTATCCCGAGGGGCCGCTTATCTTTTGTAGCACCAACACGCCAGCCGATCCGGCGAACAATGACGCCAGGTAGACCCCAGCAAACCGAGCCCGTCCGAGTCCACTCTCAAGAGCTCGACCGAGCTGGAACAACGCGAACATATTGAACGCCAGGTGAATGAGGCCGAAGTGGAGGAATCCGCTGGTGAGCAGCCGCCAGTACTCGCCATGAAAGATGGCAGGAAGATCAAGGACAAAACGATCGCTGAAACGGTCATTGCCTCCGCTCAGTGATCTGCCCTTGCTGGCAATCACGCCCACCACGAACACGGCGATGTTGATGGCCATGAGCGCCGTGGTGGCGAGGTTGCCGCCGCGGGTTGCGTTCCAGCGGCGGATACGTTCGGCTGCGGGCGGCATGGCGGCCTTGACGCAGTCGACGCAGTGCGAGCCGACCGATGCGGGGATGAGGCACTCGGGGCAGGCGGGCTTGCCGCATCGGGTGCAGGAGCGGCCGGTGGGGCGATCGGGGTGGCGGTAGCAGACGGGAGACACAGTGACGGGCAGGTTAACGGGCGATCAGCCGGTTTGGCGCGCTATGCGGTTGCGGTGCCCGTAATCGCTACATGCTGGATACCCGGCGTGTTCAAACCTGCGAGCGCGTCACTTGTCTCCATACCCGCCAGGATGCCCGACGGCTTTGTCAGCACGAAGAGCGAAAAGATGTAGCGATGCGTTCCCTGTGGTGGACACGGGGCGAACCACCCGAGTGCCGGTGAGCTGTTCATCGTCTGCACCGTGCCACGCGGAATCTTGCCTTGAGCGAGGCCCGGCGTGGCGGGGTCAATGCCAGCCAGAATCCAGTGAACGAACCCCGAAGCATCGGCGTCGGTGACGGTGAGTACCAATTCGGCGGCGTCGGCTGGAATGTTGGTCCACTTGAGGTCAGGCGAGAGGCCCTTACCCTTGCAGGTGGAGTCTGGCGGCAACGGTCCGCCATCGACCCAGGAGCCGTTCAGGCTGAGCGCGGTCGTTGAAATCTCGGCCGGCAGGGTCTCCAGCGATTCGGCCGGAATGCCCTCACCGGGGGCCAGTGTGGTGACGGGAATGGTGGTGGGTACCACAATCGACAGACTCTGGTTCGGTGAAGCAGGTTTGAGGGCGCGCCCGTCGCTCTTGCAACTGACCAGGACCGTCACACTGCACAGAGCAACAAGGATGGTCACAACTCGGTTCACGAGTGGTGAACTCTAGGCGGCTTTCGCCGATGCTGGTGGGCACTGCCCTTGCCATGCATGTGAGCCGATTCCGGCCGCGGCCGATAATCTGAGGACCTATGGCTGCTGACCTTCGCCTTTTATCCGTGCACGCTCATCCAGATGATGAGGCTTCCAAAGGCGCGCCGTCGGTGGCGAAGTATGTCGCCGAAGGGGCCGAAGCCGTTCTGGTGTGCTGCACCGGCGGCGAAGAGGGTGACATCCAGAACCAGAGTTTGCTGGAGGCGGGCGGCGCTTTCCACGGTCTCGATGAGGCCGCCATCAAGGCGAAGATGGCCGAGCTGCGCCCCTTCGAGTTGGCTCGATCGGTGGAAATCATCGGTTTCACCGAATGCGTCATGCTCGGCTACCGGGACTCGGGCATGAAGGACACGCCGCCCAACGAAAACCCCGACTGCTTCTGGCAGGCCGACCTCGACGAAGCCACCGGTCGGCTCGTCGCCATCATTCGGCGCACCCGCCCGCACGTGCTGTTGACCTACAACGATGACCAGCAGGGCTACCCGCACCCCGATCATCTGCGAGTACACGACATCACGTTGTTGGCATGGGACCGAGCCGGTGACGCCGACTGGTATCCCGAGCACGGCCAACCGTGGACGCCGCTCAAGATGTACTACACGCTGTGGAGCCGTCATCGCATGCTGAAGATCCACCACGCCCTGATCGCCAAGCACGGCAAGAGCCCGTTCGAGGACGCCTGGTTTGACCGTCCCGATCAAGACGACCGCATCACCACCAAGGTAGCCATTGCCGACTACATGTGGGCCCGCACCCGGTCGTTGCTGGCCCATGCCACCCAGATCGATCCGAACGAAGGTTGGTGGTTCGGGCTGACCGACGACGAATTGAGCGAGCTTCACCCATGGGAAGACTGGGTGCTGGCCGAAAGCCGTGTCGGCATGCCCGCCGTGGGCGAAATGGAAGATGACCTGTTCGCGGGCATTCGCGAGATGGCGCGCTCATGACGGTGCAGTACCGCATCATCCACGGCAAGAAAGACGAACACGTCATGGGCCCCGATGATGCTGACGTCGTCATCTCTATCGAGGCCGCCGATCGCTCTCTCGACCCGGTTGCGGCCTACATGCGAGGCAAGCTCAAAGTAGTCGGCCATACCGGCAAGTTCTTCGACGCCCTGAAATCCGGCGAGGTCGCCACCGCTTTGAAGGTGGAGCGCAGCTAGGCGAGTAGTTCTTAGGGATCGTGCGGTAGCGAGCGGATCCACCGGGCCGCGGTCTTCTTCCCGCCTCACCGCGCCCTCGCCGTCATCCGCGCGTTACGACCATTGATTCGCGCGTTGGGCCCTTTCCAACCAACGCGATCGCCGAATTCGGGTCTATCGCGCGAATGAAAGGACCCAACGCGCGATCGCGACTGCGATCGGGTGAAACGAATCGACAAAATTCCCGCACGCTCACTGACCGCATACGGCCACTGGGCCCTTGGAGCCAACGATTTAGGCGCGCATCGCATCGCGCAGTGCCCGGTAGCCGATCAGTACCGCCCCGGACGCTGTTATCGCCTGGCGCAGCGCGGCGTCATGCACCACGAGGTTGTAGTCGGCGATCCAGCCCTCGGCGTCGGTGGACATTGCTCGAACCTCGGCGGTGTCAATGGCGGGCTGCACATGGATCTCGGTGACGCCGGGGGACAGGTTGGCCAGCTCGGCCAGAATGCGGTCGCGGCTCGGCGCCTTCCAGGTGTGATTGAACGAATCGGGAAAGACGATGCCTTCTTCGGCGGCCAGTTTCCGGAAGGGGAATCCGGCCTGCTGCTCGCTGATGGAGGACGGCAGTCGAATGGGGAGCCGGAACTCGCAGGCGAGGTCGAGGTAGATGTCGAAGAACTCGGGCCGCAAGGTGATCGATGTGAGGTGGGGTGCCAGGTGGGTGACGTCGATGCCCCAGGCCAACGTGCGCTCGATCTGGGCGCGGCATTCGCGACGCACTTCTTCGGGATCGGCGTGTTCCCAGAGGTCATCGATGGTGCGGGGGAAACCGCCCTCGCCCGACAGCAGCGACGGTGCGTGGGTGAGTGGTCCCCAGCGGTAGAACTCGTTTTCGGCGTTGAGCGTGAGATGCACGCCGATGTCCTCACCGTTGTACATGTGGGCCGCGTGTCGAGCCCAGGGCGCCGGCACCATCAGCGACGAACAGGTCGCAGCTCCATCACGCAAGGCCTCGTACACCGCGATGTTGGCGGCATGACATGACCCGAGGTCGTCACAACTCAAAATCACCAGCTTGGTGCCGGTTGGGTAGCCAAGCCGTTCCACGAGCGATGTCATTGCCTTAATGCTAACGCCCGTTGCGCGACTCGCCGGATTGTCGAGCGTCGGCGAGGAGGAGCGAATACGAGCGGTAGCGAGCGAGTGACGTTAGGTACGGCACGCACTCCACAGGCCGCGGCCCGCAGCCTCGGCTTCCGTGGCGGCGTCATGGAAGTCGGTGGCGTGTGCGGTGTTCGGTTTGAACGACATCTCTCTGGCGTCGCCCTGACGCATCAGTTCGAGGTTGATGAAGAGACCGTCGTCTTTGCGATAGACGTAGGCGAGCAGACGGTTGTAGGCGTCCCTCGCTTCGATGTCCCGCTCGAGGCGTACCGCCGTTCCGGGCGCCAGGAGACTCTTGGTGAGCTTGCTGGCCTCCGGGCCGTAACACTCGATCGGCCAGTTCCTCTTCACCGTTTCGGGGGTGTTGATACCGAGGAGGCGCACGTTCTCCTCTTTGGCGTCAATGCGCACGATAACGGTGTCGCCGTCAACGACCGTCACGATGACCGCCTCACCGGTCGGCAGCGGCTTCGGTGTCGATCGACAGCCAGCCACTAGGACAATGAGCACCAGAGTAATGCGGTACATGGTGACCTCCGACGAGTGCAATGGGGGAGGCGGGTAACCGCGAGTGGTTGCAGGTTAGATGCCGAAGTTGCCGGCGTCTACGGCGGCGATATCCTCGGCGGCGCCATCAATGGTGACAACGGCCGCGCCGCGGCGCCCTTCAAGGTACAGCAGCAGCTCCACCGGTTGGCCCGTGATCATCACTGTGGCACCCTTCCCGAAGGTCTTGGAGCCGGCGGTGGTGCCGGTGGCAAGCAGCTTGATAGCTCGTCCGGTCTTGGCTTTGCGGACCATGAGCGGGCCGAGGCGTGAGAGTGCCTTCCACGCTTCGAACTGGAGGTCGGGTCGGTCGCTGCGAGGCGCATGGCCGTTGGCCCGGCGGACATCTTCGTGATGAACGAGGTACTCCACGAAACTCATGGCCGACCGCACGGCGGGGATCGACAGCGGCCCGAGCGGCGGCGTTCGCACCCGGGCCAGGATCGCCTCATAGGGGCGTTGCATTTCTTTCGTCATCAGCTTGTCGGTGAAGCCGGCGAACGGGCCGCCGAAGATGATGCCGGGTCCGGCCCGCAGGTCGCGTTCGCGAATGGCGAGGTGGGCGGCGAGGTGGCAGGTGGTCCAGCCCTCGCACAGCGTTGGTGCATCGGGGCCGAGTTCTGCCATCAGGTCAACCAGGTCGTGGCGTTCACGCAGATCGAGATCGGTCATCGGCCCAAGGGTATCGGTGTCGCGCTCGATTACGGCTCAACTCGGGCACGTCGGCCATCGGCCCGTTAGCGTTCGGCCATGGCTTCCTTTGTCCCGCTCACCTTCCTTCCCGACGGCATCGATCGAGCGGCGGCACGATGGATGGCGGTACGCGGCGCCAAAGTTTTCGTGACCGATGCCCCTGGCTTTGGTGGCGATCACCACTTCCTCGGGCTGCTCGACGGGCAACCGGTATTCGCCGAAGATGTAGGTGATCACCATGAGGACGACGGCGCGTTCGTCGACCTCTACGCACTGTTCACCCGCATTCCCGAGGTCGAATGGATGCTGGCCGGGCGGGCCGTGCAGATCGTCGACTGGGCCCGTACCCACCGATTTTGTGGACGGTGCGGAGGCACAACAATTGCCAATCCGAATGACCGCTCGATGAAATGCCCGGCCTGCGGGCTGCCCGCCTACCCGCGTCTCGCTCCGGCCATCATCACGCTGGTTACCAGGGGCGACGAGGCGCTGCTCGCTCGGGGGGTGAACTTCCGCAACCCGACGTACTCGGCGCTGGCCGGCTTTGTAGAAGCGGGCGAGACGCTGGAGCAGGCTGTTGCCCGCGAGGTGTTGGAGGAAGTGGCGATCGAGGTTGGCAACATCCGCTACGTGTCGAGCCAGCCGTGGCCGTTTCCACACTCGCTCATGCTTGGCTTCGAGGCCGACTACGTGTCAGGTGACATCGTGTGCGATCCGTCGGAAATCGTTGACGCCAATTGGTATTCCCGTGGCAATCTGCCCAACATCCCGCCGGGCATTTCCATTGCCCGCAAGCTGATTGACCGGTGGGTGGCCGGAGAGCGATAACGATCGGACCACAGGTCGCCGATAGCGTGGCCCCCATGCGTTCGGCCCGGATCGATGACCTGTCGGCGGGCACCGCGTTCGGCTTCACCGAACTGCTCGGGTTCCTCGAAACCGACCAGGTCGACCAGGTTCGTCACGTGCTTGCAGCCGCGGAACACGCGGCCCAACACGGCAACTGGGTGGTGGGGTTCGTCGCCTACGAAGCCGCGGATGCGTTCGATTCGGCCTTCACGGTTGTGGCCGCTCCGGGCCAGCCACTGGTTCGGTTTGGGGTGTTCGCTCGACGGGACGCGTTGCCGAGCCTGGATATGGCGAGCGCCCCGAAGCATCGCATCACCGACCTGCGACGCTCGGCGGGCACCGTGCCCTATGTCGACGCGGTTGACGCGATTCGAAGCCGGATCGAACGGGGTGACGTCTATCAGGTGAACCACACCGACCGACTGCACGGAAATCTGCAGGGCGACCCGTTCGATCTCTACGTGTCGATGGCCTTGGCGCAGCGTGGCGCCTACAACGCCTACCTCGACTTCGGTGATCAGATCATCGTGTCGGCATCACCCGAGTTGTTCCTCCGATGGGACGGCGACACCCTGTCGGCCAAACCGATGAAAGGGACGGTGGTGCGCGGTCGACGGCAAAGCGACGACGCGATCCGTCGCCGCGAACTGGTGGAAGACCCCAAACAGCGGGCCGAGAATGTGATGATCGTCGATCTGCTTCGTAACGACCTTTCGCGGGTGGCGCAGGTCGGCAGCGTGCGGGTGCCGTCGCTCTTCGAAGCCGAACGCTACGAGACCGTTTGGCAGCTGACGAGTACGGTTGCCGTCACGCCGAAGCCTGAGACGACGCTGGTGGATGTCTTCGCGGCAGCGTTTCCGTGCGGTTCGATTACGGGCGCTCCCAAGACGTCGGCCATGTCCATCATCGCCGAGCTCGAAGGCCGACCACGCGGTGTATACTGCGGTGCCATCGGTGTACTCGCCCCTCCCGGCCACGGCGCCCGGGCCACCTTCAGCGTTGCTATTCGCACCGCGGTGATCGACCCGGCAACCCGCCAGCTGTCCTACGGCGTCGGCGGTGGCATCACCTGGTCGTCGGACCCGGTGGCCGAGGATGCCGAGGTGGTGGCCAAGGCTCGCGTGCTGTCTGAACGCCGTCCGCCCATGCAGCTGTTGGAAACCATGTATCTCGGTCCGAATGGGCTGCGCAACAAATCGTTGCATCTACAACGACTTCTCGACTCGGCCGCTTGGTTCGGCTTTGACGCCAACGAAACTCATATCTCCCAGAAACTCGAAGGCCTTGGCGCACCGATCGAACCGCACCGGGTACGACTGCTCCTCGATCGGGACGGCAACCCGACTGTGGAGATGTTCGTGCTCGGTGATGCGCCCGCAGTCGTGAATGTCGTGGTCGATCATCAGATCGTGCGGTCCGACGACGTGTTCTGCCTGCACAAAACCACCAACCGGTCGGTCTACGTAGCTGCTCAGGCCCGCCATCCGGGTGTGGACGATGTGATTCTGATCAATGAACGGGGCGAGGTGGTGGAGACCGCCATTGCCAATCTGCTTTACCGACTGGGCGATTCGTGGTTCACGCCACCGCTGTCGAGCGGCGGTCTGGACGGCATCGGGCGTGCCGTCGAACTCGCGAGCGGTCGTGTATCCGAACGGGTGCTGTTCGCAGCCGAACTGTCGGCCTGTGATGAGTTGGCGGTCGTCAGCTCATTGCGTGGTGTTCGTCGGGCCTTTATTGTTGCAAACGCAATGATCTAACCAGCACCGAATCCGCCCCCTCCGCCGCCGCCTCCGCCGCCACCCGAGAAGCCGCCTCCGGAACCCGAGCTGGTGTTGGCTGGCGTCATGGCGGCGGTTGCAGCCGTTCCCCACGAACCGGGGAAGTTATCCATCGAGGTACCCATGTCACTGCGCCCACCGATTGGCACCCACCAGGGCGCAAAGCCGGGGTTGTTGACCATGTTCGGCAACCGGACAGCGAGGCCGCGGATGACATGACTGGCCACGCCAAGCACCACCGCGTACACAAGGAAGCGTTCCCAGATGATGAGTGATTCGACCGGAGCATCCTTCATGTTGCTGAAGTCCTCGAGATACTTCTTGAGCGCCTTGGCTTGCGCCTGTTCTTCGGCGCCGGCGGCCGTACGCTTGCGAAGGGTGGGGAGCAGCAGCAACATCACGACCGCGGCGACGAGACAAAGTCCACCGATTGGGCTGACGCTACCGACGCGGTTCTTCGAGACCTTGATCAGGATGAATCCGGTCACGATCAACGCAGCAATGATGCCCACCGCCGTCAGCCAGACGCCGGCCCGCCCGGTTTCGACATAGCCCCGGGCTTTCATGTCATCGGACACCGCGCTCTTCCAGCCGTTCCAAAACTTGGCGGAGATGGTCTGGTTGGCCTTGGCCCAATCCTCGAACGTTTCCGACGTCGTTTCGTTCTGACCCTGGAAGACGTTGGCCAACAGGTCGGTCTCCCACTGTGTTGGCGGCGGTTGAAGCGGGTGGCCCGCCCGCGGCTTGGGCGTGGTGGCCGTGAATGTGTACACGTCCGTTTTGCGGCCGAACCGCTTGCCCTCCTGCTCGGTGATGGTGAGGTAGCCGCGTTGGGCCAGGTCCACCAGCGTGCTGGCCATGGCCGGGCCTTCCACCTTGCCGAAGTTGAGATTGGCGTAGACGACCGCAGGCGGATCGGTGAGCGGCTCGCGCCAGTAGTCGCCGATGTAGTCGGGCTTTGGCGGCTCCTTGCCATGCTTGCGCCACACCGCGGCAAAGCCCA
>JANMCE010000408.1:0-2351 GCA_031360915.1 Actinomycetes bacterium
GACTCGGCTCTCTCCCAGGGACTGCAGGCGTTGCGGCCTCGCGGCACGATGGTGAGCGTCGCCGGCTGGGGCGATCTGGCGCGCGTCGACATGGGGTTGGCGATGGCCAAGGAGCTCGATATCCGCTACTCGATGACGTACGAACCGGCCGTCGATTTCCCGGCCACGCTCGCCATGCTGGCCACCGGTGCCTTCGATGCGAACGTGTTGATCAGTGATCACATTCCCCTCGACTCGCTCATCGCCGACGGCCTGGAAGAGTTACTGAACAACGCCGACCAGCACGTCAAAATTCTGGTCGACCCAAGCCCGAACGCAAGGACGGGCCCGGCCGCGCCGAGCGCAATCACGCCATCTGACGGAACGACAAGGGGAACCACATGACCTGGTGGGAAGAACGAGCCGGCCTGGCTGGCACCGTCGCGATCGTGACCGGCGGCGCCGGCGGGTTGGGCGAGGCAATCACGCTCGACCTCGCGGCCAACGGCGTGCGAGTGGCCCTCATTGACCGGGATGAAGCGGCCGTCGCCAGCATCACCGCTGCGCTCGATGCCGTGGGCGCTGATGCCATCGTGCACGTCGCTGACGCCCGCGAACCCGACGCTCTGGATGCGTTGTTCGCCGCTGCCGCTGAGCGTTGGGGCCGACTCGACACCCTGGTCAACGTCGTGGGCGGCACGTTCCGCGGTGCCTTTGAGGACCAGTCGCCTCGCGCCTGGGATGCGCTTATCCGCACCAACCTGACCCATGTCTTACACGCCACGTCCCGGGCGATTCCGGCGATGAAAGCCGGGGGGCGAGGCGGCAGCATCATCAGCATCACCACTATCGAGTGCCACCGTGGCGCTCCCAACTTTGCGGTCTACTCGGCGGCCAAGGCCGCGGTCACGCACTTTTCCCGCACGATGGCCGTCGAACTAGCGCCGGCCGGCATCCGAGTCAACTGTGTGGCACCTGACCTCGCCCCCACTCCCAACATGCTCGGTATCAGCGGAGCCGAAGGCCAGACCCAGCCCATGACAGACCCGATCAACGTCGGCGTTTCGATCCCCATGGCCCGCCTCGGCACCCCACGCGACATCGGCCATTCCGTCGTGTTCCTCGCGTCGGGATTGGCGTCGTACATCACGGGCACCACCCTGCATCCTGACGGCGGCACTATGGCCGCTTCGGGCTGGTTCAACTGGCCTGACGGCGGCTTTGGCAACACTCTCACCCCTGGCGTCCTCGACCACTACCGAAATCAGCCGGAGTGATTCGTTTCGATGGACGGGTCGCGGTGGTGACCGGCGCGGGCACCGGCCTTGGCCGGGCGCACGCACACCTGCTCGCCGCCCGAGGGGCGACGGTCGTGGTCAACGACCTGACTACGGCAGCGGCTCAGACGGTTACGGACGAGATCGTCAACGCTGGCGGATTGGCCTCACCGTTCGCGGCCGATGTCGCCTCAGCAGTCGGGGCCGATACGCTGATCGCGGCCACCGTTGAAACGCACGGTCGGCTCGACATCGTGGTGAACAACGCCGGCCTGTTGCGTGCAGCAGATATGGGCGAGATGTCCAACGACCTCTTCGACCAGATGTTGGCTGTCAACCTCGGCAGCGCGTTCCGCGTCGTGCGTGCTGCCTGGCCGCATCTCGCTGCCCAGGGGTACGGACGCATCGTGTCGACGACGTCGAACTCCGGTTTGCTCGGCACCGCCGGGTCGACCGGTTACGCCGCAGCCAAGGCTGGCATCTGGGGTCTCACGCTCAGCTTGGCGTTGGAAGGTTACCCACTCGGTATCCACGTGAACGCAGTCGGCCCGATGGCCTTCACGAGCCTGTCGCAGCAGTCGCGCGTTGCACCCGAGTCATGGCGATCCGGCCAAGGCGATGCCTGGAGTCGACGCCTTGACGTCAACCAGGTTTCCCCCGCCGTCGCCTGGCTGGCCCACGAATCCTGCGATGTTACGGGCCAGATCTGGAGCTCCGCCGGTGGCCGGGTCGCCCGATTCGCCCTCGGCCTCACCCGCGGTTTCGACTCCGACGCCCTCACCATCGAGCACGTCCGCGACAACGAACACGTCATCGCCGACCTCTCCGGACCGCTCGACTACTTCGCGAACAGCGGCGACGAAGGCCGGTCCCTCCACCGCCGCCTCATGCCCCGCCGCCCCAGGCTTCAGCGCGCGGGCATGGCTGGCGGTAGCGTCGCTCGCATGGTTGATCCGGTGGACCCGATGGTGAACTTGTTTGAGCTGGAGGCCACGAACGAACCGACTCGCTTCGTATGGACGCCGCCGAACCATGTGTTGACGCCGGCGCATTCGGTGCAGGGCGGAGCCGGGCTCGGGGTAGCGACAGCAGCGA
>JANMCE010000024.1:0-7799 GCA_031360915.1 Actinomycetes bacterium
GTGTCGTACACCCAGCCGTGGTAGGGGCAGCTAAACCGACGGGCTCCGCATCCCTTCCAGTCGGGAACGAATGAGATGCCGCGGTGTTGGCAGACGTTGTGGAAGGCCGACAGCGTTCCGTCGGGCTGCCGGGTGATGACGACGGTCTCTCCGTGGGACTCAAAGCTGATCCAGTCGCCCGGGTCTTTCACCTGCTCCGAGCGGGCGGCCAAGAGCCACCCGGTATTGAGCACCTTCTCGCGCTCCATTTCGAACTGCATGGGGTCGGTGTAGGGGCTGCGCTCCAGAGTGCTCGGGCCGTAGTCGGGCAGTTGTCGGGCTTGAGGCCCCAAACGAACCGGAACGCCACCTCGTGTCGGGACAAAGACCATGGCTCCCCCATTTCGGATCGATCATCAGTGATGAGACAATGGTGTACTGCTCGATGACTCTACTGTAGTCAGTATAAAGTAACTCGGTCCGATTCGTGAAGGGGGCTCCGTGACAACACCGCGTGAACTATGGCAAGAGGCATTCGATGCCAGTGCCCATCGGGAGGCCGACTACCGCACCATGTCGGGCATTCCGCTCGACCCGGCATACGGCCCGTCCGACGGTTCTGGTGACTATCCCGGCCAGTATCCCTACACTCGCGGGCCCTACGCGTCGATGTACCGCTCGAAGCTGTGGACCATGCGCATGTTCGCCGGATTCGGACCGGCTGAGTACACCAACTGGAGCTTCAAGGAGATCATCAAGTCCGGAGGTGACGGCCTGTCCACCGCCTTCGACATGCCTACCTTGCTCGGCATCGATTCCGACGATGAGATGGCTATTGGCGAAGTCGGGCGGTGCGGCGTGGCCATCGACACGCTGGCCGACATGGAGGATCTCTACCGGGGTATTGACCTCGGTGCCACCACTACTTCTATGACCATCAACTCCCCCGCCGCCGTGATCTTCGCTATGTATGTGGCGCAGGCCGAAGCCGCGGGCGTCCCCCGGGCAAAACTGGGCGGCACCCTGCAGAACGACATCCTGAAGGAGTACCAGGCGCAGAAAGAGTTCGTGTTTCCTCCTCGCCAGGGCATGCGCCTGGTGCGTGACTCCATCCAGTTCACGGCCGCAGAAATGCCACGGTGGCATTCGGTTTCCATCTCCGGCTATCACATTCGTGAGGCCGGTTCGACCGCGGCCGAAGAATTGGCGTTTACGCTGGCGAACGGGTTCGCCTATGTGGAATTGGCTCTCCAAGCCGGTCTGCCGATCGATGCGTTCGCGCCGAGGCTCAGCTTCTTCTTCAACGCCCACATCGACTTCTTCGAAGAGATTGCCAAGTACCGCGCTGCTCGCCGTATCTGGGCCCGATGGTTGAAGGAACGCTACGGCGCCAGCAGCGAACGCAGTATGCAGCTTCGTTTCCACACCCAGACCGCCGGAGTTTCGCTCACCGCCCAGCAACCAGAAGTGAATATCGTGCGCACCGCTATCGAAGCGCTGGCCGGCGTGTTGGGCGGCACCCAAAGTCTGCACACCAACTCGATGGATGAGGCCATGGCGCTGCCGACCGAGAAGGCAGCTCGCATTGCGCTGCGCACCCAGCAGGTCATTGCGTATGAGACCAACGTGGCGCACGTCTCCGATCCGCTCGGCGGTAGCTACTTCGTGGAGAGCCTTACCGATGAGGTCGAGCGCCAAGCAGAGGCGATCTTCGCCCTGCTCGACGAGATGGGGAAGGGCTCGATGCTCGAGGGTGTCATTGCGGGTATCGAGGAAAACTGGTTCCAGGGCAAGATCGCCGATTCAGCCTTCGAGCAGGAGAAGTTGTTCAACAACGGCAGCCGTATCATCGTGGGTGTCAACAAGTTCCTGGAAGGCAACGACGACGAACAGATCGACCTGCTCGAAATCACCAATGAGGACGAGACCCGCCAGCTCAAGCGACTGAACCAGGTGCGCTCCGATCGCAACCAGGCCAGCGTCGACGAGGCGCTGAAACGACTGGCACACGATGCTGCCGACCCCGAGGTCAACCTCATGCCACCACTCATCGACGCGGTAAAGACCTACGCATCGTTGGGCGAGATCATGGGCACCATGGCCAACGTGTTCGGCCGTCACATCGAAACACCGACCATCTGATGAGCGACCGAATTCTTGTCGCCAAGGTTGGGCTCGACGGACACGACCGTGGTGTGAAGGTGGTGGCCCGCATCTTGCGCGATGCCGGCTTCGAAGTGATCTACACCGGCCTGTTTCAAACTCCAGAGAAGGTCGCGGCCGCAGCCGTTGACGAAGACGTTGACGCCATTGGTCTGTCGATGCTGTCGGGCGCACACATGACACTCGCCCCCAAGGTGGTCGAGTGTCTGAGGGCGCGCGGCGTCGATATCCCCGTGGTTGTGGGTGGCATCGTGCCCGTGCGCGACGTGGAGAAGCTGCAAGCGCTCGGTGTGGCCGCCATCCTCACGCCCGGCTCGTCGTCCGACGCCGTCGTGGCCACCATGCGCGACGTGATCGCGAAGTACCGCGCCGACGTGTAGGGACCGGCGCTCGTAGTTCTGCAAAATGAGCGGAGCTTTGAACCGTTCGACCAGTGACTCCGTAGCCAGTTGTGAGCATGCATCGTGCAGCTCACAACAAGCGTCTCAGACGTGGAATGGAGAACCCAATGTCCAAGTTGAAAGAGTCCCTCGCCGTATACGGTATTGCTTCAGCCGCACTCTTCGGAACCGTGCTGGCCTCGGCATCACCGTCGGTCGGAGCAGCCTCGAAGGCCGAAGAAACACACTTCACTCTGAGCCCATTGAACAAGGTCGTGCCGTGTATGGCGGCCGACGGAAAGACCGCTCCCAGGATCAACGTCGAGGTGGAGCGCGGCAAACTCAACGACACGCTGAAAATCGAAGGCTGGGGCTTCAAGCCAGGCATCCAGTTCGACCTGTTCACTATTCAGAACAGCCGTCTCGACGCCACCGGAGCGCTCGACCCGAACTTCAACGGGTTCGGCATGAGCTGGTACCAGTCCGATCTGCAGGCGAACGAGCAAGGACGGGTCAACGCCCGCGTTCGCACCATCCTGCTCGACCAAATCTTCGGCCTGGTCGATGGTGGAGCCACGCCGGTGAAGCCGACCAACACGTTCAACGTCGGGTTCTGGTTCAACAACCCCGACGACGCCAAGAACTGCGGGTTCACCGGAGCGACGCCGTTCAACGGCGAACACAAGGCCGGTCCGCTCGCCTTCGTTACTCTGCCCAACGCTACGACCCATCTGGGTCCGTTGTGCACCGACCCGACCGATGCAACCAGCAGCACGTCCACCTGCAACCCATAAGCCTCCGGTGCACTCGCCCGACCTCTCCGGGGGTCGGGCCAGCCTCGCGTCCGATGCCCGCTATGAGCCCCGCTGTAGCCGTCTCACCACCCTCGGTCGACCGTCGAGCGCGCCGCTTCGAACTCTGCAACCATGGAGGGCCGATGTCGATCCTCGATCTGACCTCCCGACGCCTACGACGACCCACCCCTATCAACGAGATGGCCGATGAATCCCTGGTCGCGCTCATCACCCAAGGCTCGTCCGACGCAGTCACCGAAATCTCCACCCGCTACCGCGGCCGGGTGGAGAACCTCGGCGTGCAACTCCTCGGCGATCGCGGACTGGCGGAGGAGATGACGCAGGAGACCTTCACCCGGCTTTGGCGTAGAGCCAACGCGTACGACCCAGAACGTGGCACGGTACCGACCTTTCTCTTCACCATCGCCCGACGTGTCGCAGTAGACATCTGGCGGCGGCCGTCGTCGCGTCGGATTGACGATCCGCTCGTGGCCTTGCCGCCGCCAGAGCACCGGGATGAGATCTCGCCGTTACTGACGGGCCTGACGGTGAAGCAGGCCCTGAACACACTGTCCACCGCACATCGACAAATCATCGAACTCGGCTACTTTCGCCAGCTCAGCCAGAGTGAGATCGCCCAACGACTCGACCTGCCCCTCGGCACGGTAAAGACTCGCACGTATCATGCGCTGAGGGCATTGAAAGAAGCGCTCGCCGATCTCGACCCCACCCTTTCGCCCGTAGGCTTGCCATGACCATGAACGAGCGCCATCCAACCTCCAACGCAGATGGACCGGTCCCCCATCCGGACCTCGGCGGCTTCGTGCTGGGAAACCTCACGCCCGAGGAGGACGACCGCTTCCGAGCGGCGCTCGTCGAGGACTCCAAGCTGCAACGCGAGGCCAACGAACTCTCCGATCTGCCCCGGCTACTCGGCTTGGCGGCCCTCGTTGATGATGACGATGATGTCGCCGTTCCGGCTCACGTGATTCCTCTGGCGGCGCCGAGGGTCGCTCGGTCCAGGCGGCTCGGCCCGTTGTTGGCAGCGGCAGCTGCGGTTGTGATGCTCTTGGGCATCGGCACGGTCCTCGTCAGCCGGAACCAACCCGGCGGTGCCGATCGACAGGTCGCGTTCTCACTGGTGGACGGCTCACCCTCCGGTGGCGCTCGCGGCAACGCCAAGCTCTTCCGTGATAGCGCCGGCGTGGGCGTACAACTCGACCTGACCGGGCTCCAACCCAACGAGCCCGGCAGTCGCTACGAATGTTGGTGGGTCGGACGAAACGGCAAGGTCTCGGCCGGTTCGTTCCAGGTCGGCCCGAGTGGCACCGCCGACGTCCGTCTTAACGTCGCCGGCTCGCTCGACGGCACCATCCGCATCAACATCAACAAGGTGAGTGGCACCACCGAAACCCGTGTAATGACCGCGGAGGCCACCTGAGATCCCCTCAGAGGGCGAACTGTCCGTCAGCGTTGTCTTTTGCGTTCGAGCATGGCACTGTCGGCAAGACGCAACAACGTGTCGGCGTCGGCCGGTCCTTCGCCGAAACCAATACTGGCTGACACCCTGATGACATGGCTGCCGAAGGCGATCGGCTCGGCGATGATGCTGGCCAGTCGTTGTCGGATCGTTTCGGGGTGCGGGGCAGGCGGACCCAGCAGCACCACAAACTCGTCCCCACCGATACGCGCCGCGCGGTCGCCGCTTCGTAGTGACGTCGACAACCGATCGGCCACGGTCCTGAGCACCTGGTCACCAGCGGCGTGCCCGAAGTCATCATTGATCGTTTTGAACTGATCAAGATCGAGGTACACCAACAGGACCAGGTCACGGTTGTCGAGCCGCGCCTGCAGATCCTGCTCGAGCGACCGACGATTCCCGATGCCGGTGAGCGGGTCGTGCAACGCCGCCCGTCGAAGCTCCATGTTTGTGCGATGCTGCCCGATCGTTACCGCGGCGTGGCGGGCGACCCGTTCGCTCGTTTCGACATCCATCGGGTGGGCCGGATCGAGCGGCGACCAAAACCGCGCGAGCCCAACGGCATCGACATTGGCGGACGTGACCAACGGTATTTCCCACACCACTCGAAAGACCTCGGCCGCACTGTTCCCGCACGGTTCAGGTGCATTGGCGGTGGCCGCCAGCACGAGGCCTTCGCGGTCGAAGATAACGGCTGCAGGCTGCGACGGATCGGGCGACGTGAACTGGGTCAGCACCATGGCGAGCACATCGGCGATCTCGGCACCGACACGCGACAGCTCCAACGCTCGATCAACAAACCGGAACTGGGTACACGCGGCGAGGTCGATCAGTACCATCCCGATGTCGGGGTCGTCGTAAAAGTTGGTGAGGCAGACCTCGAGCGCCACGTAGGTGCCGTCCTGACTGCAAACCCGGATCTCCTTTACGGTGCGCTGGCGCACTCCACTGCGAATCGCGGGGTCCATGGTCGTTTCGTACGCCAAAATGGACCCCACCGCGGGCAGATCATCAGGATGGATAAACGCCAGAGCCGACATACCGACGGCGGTGTCAGGCGACCATCCCAACAACAACTCGAAGCTCGGTGAAACCCACTGCACGACGAGTTCGCGATCGACCATCGCCGAGGCACGAAGCCAATACCGGTCGAGCGCGCGTTGCGCAGCCCGCGCTGGGTCAACCATGACGACCTCGTAGAACCAAAGTCGCGAACTCCGCCAGTGTCACCAGCCTCAAGTTAGCAGCCCTACCTACCCGTTCAGTTGCGTCTACCTGGCAGAATCGAGTGATGGGGCATCACGGATGGTGGGGAAAGGAATTTCGATTTTCGTCCGTAAAGGCTGGCAGAGAAGTCACGTCGATGCCATCAGGAACTCGGTCGACTTCGAAGCCCTGCTTGCGCAGTTCCGCCACGGCGACATCGACTGCATCGGCGAGGAGCGCAGTATCCGCACCCGTGACGGCGACATATTCGGTGACCATCGTTGCTGCGGTGCCGAGCCGGTTGGAGGCAATGATCTGCTCAAGAAACGTGCTCATCGCGCTCGTACGCGCGCGCCAGATGCACCAGTTCGCCTCGTTCTCGGGTTCGGCGCTGGCGCGCTCGGCGTGCTCGTCGCCGGCGAGCCGGATGGCGATCAGGATCGGTTGCAGGATGTACGCCAAGTCACCCGAATCCTGCGCAGTTTCGATGACATGGCGCAGGGCCGACCGGTTATCGCTGGGCCGCCAGGGCGAACCAATGCGCTCGGCCGCCTGCGCAATCACATTGCTTTGCAGCCACGTGCCAGCGGTTGCCGGGGACAAGATGAGTCGCGCCAGCCGGAAGGGGCCGAAGTTGCTGGGGAGCGGATCAATCTCGATCTCTTGACCAAGCAGCGGCGCTGGTCTGAGCCGAACGACCTCCTCATGGAGGAAATCACCAACGGCACCGACAACGTGCTCGTAGGGTGAACCGGCCGCGAGCGGGGCAACGGCCGCGAGCGCGATCTGGGCCCACGCGGCCAGATGATCGGCCAGGAAGGCTCGCTCGATCTCGACCGCCTCAACCGCCTTGTCGGGAATATCGCCGCGCCATGCGATGGCTTCGTTGTGGCAAAGGTGGGCGTAGCAACGCAGTTCGAGGCCGAGGTGATCGGCTCCGGCGATCCGCCAACGCTGTTCGGTATGTTCGTTGTATCCAACCCGCTTGTAGCGGCCCACAACGTTGACGAGGGTATCGCCGCCGTGCTGACCATCGTCGTTACGAAACACACTCTCGTAGATGGGGACGCCTCGGAGAAAGATCCGTTCGTAGTCGCTGTTGATCACCGGATCGCTACTCGCAAGCGCAGCCAGAGTAGGCACGGTTGCAACCAGATCCGTGAGTTGCGGGCCGGGCTCTTCGAGCAGGAGCAACCCAAGCAGCCCGGCCAACCCAGCTCGGCGTTCGGCGAGGAGCGCCAGATCGGCTGTCAACGGACCTCACCATTTCGCCAGTCACGCGGCTGGATTCCGTACGCCGATGCAAGCGGCTTGACGGGGCGCGCAAACCAGAGCGGCCGACGCAAGCCACCGGGGCCGGGACCGGGGCGGGTCTTGGCCAGCCATTCTCGATAGACCTCGGTAGAGCGACCGGTGTTCACCGCGATGTCGCCGTACTTGTCTTCCGGCTTGGCCGGACCGACGGTGACTTTCTGAAGCCAGCAATGCATGCCCGAGACCGGGTCGGGCTGCACCGGAAACGTCAGGTTCTGATGGACTCCTGCGTCGGTCCACCACACACGGCTGGTGTCGGGGTCGGACGACTCGAACGGTTTCACCCCCTCTACCTGCGTCATCTCCCACTCGCCCGCTTTACCGTGGGGTTGGGCCTCTGGGCCGTAGCCAACGGTCGCTCCGTTGATACGCGCCAGACCTGAGCTGTACCGCGGGCTTCCCTGATCGGCATCGACGCGCCAACGGCCCATGTGATGCGACACGCCAACGACACCGGGTCGAATACCTTCGGTTCGCCACGCC
>JANMCE010000037.1:0-8036 GCA_031360915.1 Actinomycetes bacterium
TGGACTTTCGGCCGGTTGACCTCGGCCCGCACCCACAGCAATGGCTCTTACACCACGCCCATGTTGCACTCAACCCTGGTTCTGACTTCGGGCGACCGGGCCACGGACACGCCCGCCTGAACGTGGCGACCAGCCCGGCGATCCTCGACCAGATACTCGGTCGCATGAGTGACGCCCTCGCTGAGCGGTAACGCATCGCCTACACCCGCATACCTACAGTCGAGTTTCATCAACGGCATCAAGCGGATGCCTTGCTCCTGGTAGTAAATCCTGCGTGAGCGGGCGCTAAGCATTTGCCAAAATCAGCCCTGATCAGCACACAAAAGCGGCGTGAGTCCGGCGGAACGCCACTGCGCCATTTCGTCAACCGCGTCGTGGACCGGCTGGTGATCGGGGTTGGCATCGGTGCTCCTCTACGGACTCTTCCGGTTTCGACCGCCGATGGTCGCCGTACCATTTCAAGTTCGTTCCCTTCATGGTGCTGTTGCCAGCTTTCACGCAGTTCATCTGGTTTGCTGCCGCACCCGCAAGACAGTTCACATACTTGGTGCCTTTCTTCCACTCATGCAGTACCTCCTGTTGGCGTGGAGAGCACAGCTGAAGCAGCGGTTGGACCAACGCCACCTCGTGCCGTCTCGACGATTCGTCTGGCGCGGATCGGCCCGGTGGATGGCCATCAACGTGGTCGCCGGCTACACGATGTTCTGGTTGATGCCACGCATCGGTTCGCAGTTCGGCCGCTCGATGGCGTTCAGCACAGCCATCGTGTTGGCCGTGTTACAACTGCACCACTTCTTCGTCGACGGCGTTCTGCCTCGGCGGCAGCGGTGACGTTGTCGGGGCGGCCCACCGAGCAGGCCTTTGTGGGCAACGTGCGCGGTGCGGTGAGCCTGTACGACGGTGGAGCACCCGGCCCCGCCGACGCTCATCATCCTTCTCACCGACAGCCCGCAACTCGACAGCACCTACACCCCAGTCGGATGGGTGGAAGCCGGGCTCGACAATATCGCCAAGCTCGCCACCCGCCCCGCTACCTCCCACCACCTGCCCCAGGTGCCCGAGACACTCGGCGCACTGCACTCGATCGATGCCAGTCAGCCAATCATCCTCCGCACGAGCGGACAGTAAGCCTCGAACCCGAGAAGCGAACGAGCAGCCCTCGCGTGGCCGCCGCTGCGGCGTTCATCGCCCTGTTGCTGTTCGTGCTGCAAAGCAAGCTCACGACGGGTCAGATCGGCACACTGCTACTGAGCAGTGTGCTCGTCGGCTTCTTCGCGTGGGGGTCGGGCTGTCGGGCAACTCCCAACCGCAACCACTGGTCGGCACCGGGCTGTTGCCACCGCCATCGGCGTGTTCAAACTGATGGGCCGCTTCGAACGACCCGCACCAACGCCTGCGCCGGTTGCGGCCGTTCAGCCGGCGCCCGTGGAGCAACCGGTTGGCTAGCGCGGGATGCCGTCGCGCCAATGGCGGCGGCAGAGCAGTTCGTAGCGGACCGCATCACCGAACAGATGTTGATCGGCGTCGATGTCGGTGTCACCCACCACCACAATGTCGCCTTCGTAGACGACCTTGCCGTTGACGAGACGGGCGTTGTGGGTGGCTCGGGCGCCACACCAGCAACGGGCCTCGACCTGCATCGGCACTCGCTCGTCGGCCACTTCCATGAGGCGTTTCGTTCCCTCGAACAGCACGCCGCGAAAGTCGGTGAGGAGACCGAACGCGAAGATGTCGACGTTGAGATCATCGACCACTCGGGCTAACTGATCGCACTGCGCCGGGGAGTAGAACTGCGTCTCATCGCACACCAGATAGTTGAGGTTGTGGGAAGCCGACGCCATCTGAAAGATGTCCATCGTCTCGGTCACTTCCATCGCGTCCGATGACACACCGAGGCGGCTCGACACCTTGCCACCAGAGCGATCGAGACGGGTGAGCAGCATCCCGCGCAGCCCTGCCTCCCGCAGGTTGTGGTGGATCTGGAGAGCGACGGTGGACTTCCCCGACCCCATCGTCCCGAACGAAAACTTCAGCACTGCCATCGTCAGAACACCCTCCCCATCACGACCGGTCATCTTAGGCGGTGAATGTGCAGGTCTCTGTAGGCGCGGGTGGCTGTGGGACAACCTCACGCGCCTACAGAAAACAATCAACGAGGCCGACCTCGGAATGATCCGGTGTCGGCCTCGCTTGGGTTGGGTCCTGCTGATTGGGAGCGGCAGTTACGAGACTCATCAGCAGTGCTGCTTGGGTTGGATTAGCTGCAACCGCTGGTGTTGCCGCAGGACGGGCAGGCGTGGCAGGAGCCGGCCCGGTTCATCTGCACACCGCACTGCATACACATGGGGGAATCACTGTGCTTCGCCTTCGGGGTGACGGCGATCGGCTCGGGCGAGTAGCCCACGTCGGTAAGCTGCATAGCCATTTGATTCACCAGTTCGCTGGCCGATGGGATGGACTTCGGGTCAGGTGCCAGATCCTGGCCCTGCACCGTTACCATGACGCTCTCATCCACGCCGGGCAGCGTGGGCTGCAGGCGTTCGTCCACCGAGAAGATGCCAAGCTCGGCCCGCTCCTCGTAGGTCATGTATTCGAGCGAAAGCTTGCGGAATAGGTAGTCCATGATGGACGACGCGAAGCGGATGTCCGGGTCGTCGGTCATGCCTGCTGGCTCGAAGCGCATGTTGGTGTACTGCTCAACGAAGGTGCGCAGCGGCACACCGTACTGCAGACCGTGGCTGACCGCGATGGCGAAGGCATCGACGATGCCGGCCAGCGTGGAGCCCTGCTTGGACACCCGGACGAACAGTTCGCCGGGACGGCCGTCGGCATACTCGCCAACCGTGACGAAGCCCTTGCAGTCGGCCACCCGGAACTCGAACGTGCGTGACGAACGGGTGCGAGCCAGCTTCTCCCGCACGGGGCGGTGCACAATGCGCTCTACGACCTGCACGGCCGGTGCGGCGGCGGCCTGTACTGCGGCTGACTCGCCCTTGGCGTTGTCACCCTTCTTGGTCACGTTGAGGGGCTGACCGACCTTGCAGTTGTCACGGTAGATGGCAACGGCCTTGATGCCGAGCTTCCACGACAGCATGTGAAGCGCTTCGACATCTTCGATGGACGCCTCTTCCGGCATGTTGACCGTCTTGGAGATGGCACCCGAGATGAACGGCTGCACCGCGCCCATCATGCGGACGTGGCCCTCGTAGTGGATGGTGTTGTCACCCATGGAGCAGGCGAACACCGGCATGTGGATTGCCTGGATGTGCGGAGCACCAACGAGGGTCTTGTTGACGTCGATGTAGCTGACGATCTCGTCGATCTGCTGGGCGGTGTAGCCGAGGCGGCGAAGCGCTCGGGGCACCGTCTGGTTGACGATGGACATCGAGCCGCCGCCCACCATCTTCTTGAACTTCACGAGCCCAAGGTCAGGCTCGATACCGGTGGTGTCACAGTCCATCATGAGACCGATGGTGCCGGTGGGGGCAAGCACGGTGGCCTGGCTGTTACGCACACCCCACTCTTCGCCGCCGGCCACTGCGTCATCCCACGACTGCTGGGCTGCGGCCTGCAGGGCGCCGTCCATTACACCGGTGACCTCGTGCGAGGCGTCACGGTGCATGCGGAGCACGTCGAGCATGTAGCGCTCGTTGTCGGCGAAGCCAGCGAACGGACCCATGCGGCTGGCGATGCGAGCCGACGTGGCATACGCATGACCGGTCATGAGCGCGGTCAGGCCAGCGGCAAGGGTGCGACCCTCGTTGGAGTCGTACGGCATACCGAGGGCCATAAGCAGCGCACCGAGGTTGGCATAACCGAGGCCGAGCTGACGGAAGCGGCGACTGGTCTCACCGATGGACTTGGTGGGGTAATCGGCCTTGCCTACCAGGATTTCCTGCGCGGTGAACATGATCTCAACCGTGTGCTTGTAACCCTCTATGTCGAACGTGTCGTCATCATTCAGGTACTTGAGCAGGTTGATAGAAGCCAGGTTGCAGGCCGAGTTGTCGAGGTGCATGTACTCGCTGCACGGGTTCGAGCCGTTGATGCGCCCGGTGGCGTGGGCGGTGTGCCACTTATTGATGGTGGTGTCGAACTGCATGCCCGGATCGGCACAGGCCCAGGCCGAGGTGGAGATCTGACGGAACAGATCGCGGGCCTTCATGGTCTTGACGATGCGGCCATCGGTGACTGCCTTCAGATGCCAATCAGCATCGGCTTCAACGGCGTGCATGAACTCATCGGTGACCCGCACCGAGTTGTTGGCGTTTTGGTACTGGATGGAATAGCTGTCGGCACCGTCAAGGTCCATGTCGAAGCCGGCGTCGCGAAGGGCACGAGCCTTCTTCTCTTCCTTTTCCTTGCACCAGATGAACTCTTCGATATCCGGGTGATCAACGTTGAGGATGACCATCTTGGCGGCACGGCGGGTCTTGCCACCGGACTTGATGGTGCCAGCCGACGCGTCGGCGCCACGCATGAAGCTGACGGGACCAGAGGCCTCGCCGCCGCCCTTGAGCAGCTCTTTGGAGGAACGGATGCGGGAGAGGTTGATGCCAGAGCCCGACCCACCCTTGAAGATGGTGCCTTCCTCGACGTACCAGTTGAGGATGGAATCCATCTCGTCCTCGACCGACAAGATGAAACAGGCGCTGGCTTGCTGGGGCACGCCCTTGACGCCGATGTTGAACCACACCGGCGAGTTGAATGCGGCGTTTTGGTTGACGAGCAGGTGCTTTAGTTCGGCATTGAACGCAAGCGCTTCTTCGTTGCCGATGAAGTAGCCGCCCTCGATACCCCACGAGGTGATGGTGTCGGCCACACGGTCGATGACCTGACGCAGCGAGGTCTCGCGGCGGTCGGTGCCGAGGGTGCCACGGAAGTACTTCTGCGTAACGATATTGGTGGCGTTGACCGACCAGGAAACGGGGAACTCGACCCCGAGTTGTTCAAAGGAGACTTCGCCGGTCTTCCAGTTGGACAGACGAGAGTCACGACGCTCCCAGACGAGTTCGTCGTAGGGGTGGACGTTGGGGGTGGTGAAGTGCCGATGTAGACCGATTCCGATGCGCTCTGGGGCGAGTGACATGGTTTGACTCTTTCCGTTCGAGGATCTCCGCCTGACAGCCGAGACGGTGTAGTTGTTTCATGCGTTTTGCGGGGCACCTACCACCCGGGCACTGGCCCGAGTTGCGTTTTTTCTGTGGATCCGCCGCGGCTGGCGAACCACAAGATGTAGGGGGTCGAAGGCTCCGCAGACCACAACCCCCACAACGTATAGTCATTACAGCACTGTAATTACACCCCTGTCAAGAGCTCTTTATGGATCCCTGAGCTGCAGCACGGCGAGACAGGTACAGGGCCCGTGGCCCCTTCCAGGAACCGGTGGTTTCGCCCCCCAATTCGCTGTTCATCCGTCGTCGCCGCACCGCAGCCAGGTTGAGAATGTTGACAATAGGTACTCCGGCCTGTGGGGAGGAAGAGGATAAGGGTGTGAATTTCTTGAGAGTTATCCACATGACAGTGGACAACCCGACACTTTTGGCCCAGCGACCGATTTACGCGCAAACGGTCTCACCGTAGCTGGACTTCGTGGCAGGCTTTCCGCTAATGCGCCGCCTCTTTCCTGTTGACTCCGTTGATGCGATCGACGTACTGGCTGATGCCTACATCACGCCTTCCTGCGCAGGTGCAAAGCCGTGGGTGATCCTGTCGATGGTGCACAGCATCGACGGCAGCACCAGTCTCAGCGGCCTGTCCGGGCCGCTCGGATCAGACGCCGATCAGGCCGTCTTTTCCACCTTGCGCTCACGAGCCGACCTTCTGCTGGTCGGGGCCGGAACGGTGCGAGCCGAGGGCTATCAACCCCTCAAGCGAGCAGGCCAGCGGCTGGCCATCGTTTCCGGCTCGGGTGCGCTTCCGTGGGAGGAGCCGGTGTACACCCACCGCCAGACCGTCATCGTCGCCCCAGAGGACGGCCCGACATTGCCCGTGACGGCACTCCGGGCCGGCCGAGGCCGGGTGGATCTGGCGCTCGCCCTGGACCTACTGGAACCACGCGTGGTGCTGCTGGAGGGCGGCAGTTCGCTGAACGCACAGATGCTGGCGCTCGGCCTGGTGGACGAGTTGTGCATCACGACGGCGCCGGTGACCGTGGTGGGGTCGGGGCCCCGCATCGCGCAGAGTGCAGTGGAGTCGATCCAGCCATTCCGGCTCACCCAGATACTCGAGCAGGACGGCTATCTCTTCAGCCGCTACTTCCGCGGTGGAACTACGCCGTGACGTCGGTGCTTTTGGCCAGCAGGTGCAGTTCGCGCTGGAAATCACCGATGCCGTCGAAGTTCTTGTAGACGCTGGCGAAGCGGAGGTACACCACTTCGTCCACCAACCGGAGCTCTTCGAGTACGGCCAGGCCAACCTGGGATGCAGTGACCTCGCTGCCGTGCAAACGCATGCGGTCTTCGACTGCGAGCGCGATGTCATCGAGGGCGGTCACGCTGATAGGGCGACCTTTCGCGGCGGCCCGCAGGCCGGACACGATTTTCTTTCTGTCAAAGGGCTCGCGCTCGCCGCTGCGCTTGATCACGAGAAGAGCCGACTCTTCGAGCCGCTCGTAGGTGGTGAAACGCTCCTGGCAACTCACACACAAGCGACGGCGACGAATGGCGCTGCCCTCTTCTGAGGCGCGTGAATCGATGACCTTCGTATCATCAGCATGACAAGACGGGCATCGCACGGAGAACACGGTAGTGCCCCGGCGACGCCGTCGTACTCTCAGTTCGGCAAGATCAGCTCTTGACCGACCCGAATGGTGGAACTGCCGTTCAGACGGAGCAGTTCATCGACCAACTGGGCCATGTCGGCGTGCGGCCGCTCGTGCTGGGCGATCGACCACAATGACTCACCCGGCTGCACGATGTGCACGGACGCGCCCTGCAAGACGGACGGATAGGCGGGAGTGGTCGTCATGGAGGAGGCCACCATCTGGCCGACGACGAACAGAAGCGCCAGCACCAGACCGGCCGCCACGAGCCGACGTACGGCATAGACCCGGGCCGAGGGGCGGGAGGTGGTTTCATCAGCGATGTGGGAGGGAACGATTACTGCTGCCATGACGACTCCAAGGGGCGAGGCGAACGATTGTTCGATCAGCATCACACGAACAGTCGTTCGTCGTCAAGGCCCAATGCGAACAAATGTCTCCCGAACAAACGTTTGACGAATGCTACGAACACGGGTACCCTTGCACCTATGGCTGATGCCCCGCTCACCGACCGTCAACGTTCCATTCTCGACTTTATTGAGAAATCCACCCTCAAACGGGGGTTTCCACCCTCGGTCCGCGAGATCGGCGAGGCGGTTGGGCTTACCTCTCCTTCTACGGTGCACAACCATCTGGCGTCGTTGCAGCGCAAGGGATTCCTGCGTCGTGACCCAACCAAGCCCCGTGCTATCGAGATGCGCTACGACCCGTCGTCGTCCACACCGATTGAACGGCGTCCTGTCCGTAACGTTCCCCTCGTCGGTGACGTCGCGGCTGGTACCGACGTGTTGGCGCAGGAAAACATCGAAGAGATCATGCCGATCCCCACCGACTTCACCGGTGAGGGCGAACTGTTCATGCTGCGGGTCCGCGGAGACTCAATGGTTGACGCTGGCATTCTGGATGGTGATTTCGTGGTCGTGCGTCAACAGCCCACGGCATCCAACGGCGACATCATCGTGGCCGGAATCCCGGGTGGCGAAGCGACCGTGAAGACGTACCAGCGTCGTGGCGGCGCCATCGTTCTAGTGCCGTCCAACCCGCGCTTGTCGCCCATGACGTTCTCCCCCCAGGAAGTGTCGATCTTCGGCAAGGTCGTGACGGTTCTTCGCCGTCTGTAGATCGCGGCGGTGAGTGCGGGAGGCGAGTTCGGACCTCGCTCTGCGCTTGCCGTTTCGCAATCTCGGGACAGCCCTTTTCGGAGGTGCTGGCCCGTGCTGTTTTCCGCTTAGCTGGGCGGACCCCACTGCGTGGGAGGCGGAGGCGGAGGCGG
>JANMCE010000092.1:0-3987 GCA_031360915.1 Actinomycetes bacterium
GCGTGATGGCCCCGGAGATCCGTGACCTCAAACTCTGTCAGATCGACTATTGCCCGGTCGAAACACGCCGGCTTGCGGCGATCATCCAGGCCGAGACGCCACCTGGAACGCCGATCTTCGTCTGGGGCTTCGACTCCGCCGTCTATCTGCTGGCCGATCGGCCAGCGGCAAGCCGATTCGGATTCGACAAACCGTTGATCGGCGGCAGCGCGTCTTGGCGCGATAAGGCCCGTGCCGAGCTGATGCAGGATCTCCGGACGAAGCGCCCGGAAATGATCGTCATCGAGGATTTCGACTTCATCCGGCTGATGCTGCGCCGGTCTTCGCGCTACCATCTGGCCGATTTCCCTGAATTGCCCCGATTGCTCGCCGATCACTACGTTCTCGCTCACGACCTCGAGCGCTTCGCGGTCTATCGCCTCCGGGATTGACCGTCGGCAGCGCCCTCGCCCATGTTGCGCCCCTTCGAAGCACCGAGCAGGCAGGGGCGCACATCTTGGCGAAACGGGTCGCAATCGACATCGGCGGGACATTCACCGATCTCGTGCTCGAGGACGGCGCGCGGCTGTTCACGAAGAAGGTGCTGACCACGCCACGGGCGCCCGAAGAGGGCGTGATGACGGGCCTCATGGAGATCCTCGCGGAGGCGAAGCTCAGGGCTGATGATCTCGACGTGCTGTTCCATGGCACCACTCTGGCCACCAACGCGATCCTCGAGCGCAAAGGCGCCAAGACCGCGCTGATCGCGACCGACGGATTCCGCGACGTCATCGAGATCGCCGATGAGGGCCGCTACGACCAGTACGACATCGCGATCGAGAAGCCCGTGCCGCTGGTCCCGCGCTATCTGCGCTTCACCGTACCGGAGCGCCTCGACGCCACCGGCGCCGTACGCAAGGAACTCGACGAGGCGGCAGTGCGGGCGCTGGTGCCCGAGCTGAAACGTCTAGAGATCGGCGCCGTCGCGATCGCCTTCCTGCATTCCTACGCCAACACCAGGCATGAAACGCGCGTACGCGAGATTCTCGCCGGCGACCTGCCCGGCGTCGCCATTGCGCTGTCCTGCGAGGTCTGTCCGGAGATCCGCGAATACGATCGTACCTCGACCACCATCGCCAATGCGTATGTGCAGCCGCTGATGGCGCGCTACCTCAAGCGGCTCGATGCCATGCTGGCCGCCGAGAAGTATCGCGGCACGATCTACCTCATGACGTCGGGCGGCGGCCTGACCACGCTCGATGCCGCGGCGCGCTTCCCGATCCGGCTGGTGGAGAGCGGCCCGGCGGGCGGGGCGATCCTCGCCTCCTACCTCGCGGTGCAGGCCGGCGCGGACAAGGTCGTCTCCTTCGACATGGGCGGCACCACCGCCAAGATCTGCCTCATCAAGAACCGTGCGCCAAAGACGGCGCGGGTGTTTGAAGTGGCGCGGGCCTACCGGTTCAAGAAAGGGTCGGGCATGCCGATCTCCATCCCGGTCATCGACATGGTTGAGATCGGAGCTGGCGGCGGCAGCCTGGCCCATGTTGATGCGCTCAATCAGATTCGTGTCGGGCCCGAAAGCGCCGGTTCCGAACCCGGCCCTGCGTGTTACGGCCAGGGCGGCGAACGACCTGCGGTCACCGACGCCGACCTCGTGTTGGGCAAGCTCGACCCCAACAACTTCGCCGGCGGCACGATCCCGCTTTACCCCCACGATGCCGAGAAGGCGCTCCGCACCCACCTCGGCGACAAGCTCGGCATGGACGCGCTGGAGGCAGCGTGGGGCGTGGCCGAGATGGTCGATGAAAGCATGGCAAACGCAGCCCGGGTGCACGCCGTGGAGAACGGTGAGGACCTCAGCGAGTACACCATGATCGCCTTCGGTGGCGCGGCACCGCTGCACGCCGGACGGCTGTGCGAAAAGCTTGGCATCGACCGCTGTCTCATTCCAGTTGGCGCCGGTGTTGGTTCAGCGATCGGCTTCCTGCGAGCGCCGTTCAGTTTCGAAGCGAACCGCTCGGTGTTCATGCGCATCAGCGCGTTCGATGCCGATGCCGTCAAGCGACTCTTCGCTGAGATGGAGACTGAGGCTCGCAGCTTTGTTCGCTCATGCGATGCCGACGCCGACATGAGTACCGAGCACAAGGTGTACGTGCGCTACGCCGGTCAGGGTTGGGAGATTCCCGTTCGTCTCACGACAGAACATGTTGCCTACCCTGATGCCGACACGTTTTTGAAGTTGTTCGAGGAGGACTACGCCAAGGTGTTCGGTCGCACCGTGGACGGCATGGAAGCCGAGATCACCGTGTGGTCGGTCAATGCCTTCACTCCCCCGACGGCGGTCGAAGCGGTCGAGCCGGCGACTCGCACTACAACGGTCGCGGTCATCGGTCAGCGTCAACTGTTCGATCCTGGTCTTGGCGAGCTCACCGACGCAGCTGTTTCACTCCGCCAAAGCTTCTCCGCCGGTACCCACCTCGAAGGCCCAGCTGTCGTCACCGAGGACGAAACGACGATCGTGGTTCCCGCCAGCCGAGCGCTCATAGCTCAGGCCGATGGCACGCTCGACATGACAGCGAAAGCCACGCAGTGCGAACCGGCCGGCGCCGTATCCACCGTTGGCTATCAAGTCATGTGGAACCGACTCATCTCGGTGGTGGAGGAACAGGCGCAGGCACTCATCCGCACTGCGTTCTCCACGTCGGTGCGTGAGGCTGGCGATCTGTCCGCCGGTGTCTACAACGACCGGGGCGAGATGTTGGCCCAAGCGGTCACCGGTACGCCGGGCCACATCAACGCCATGGCCGACTCGGTGCCGCACTTCATTCGCCGCATCGGTCGGGAGAACATTCACGATGGTGACGTGTACATCACGAATGATCCGTGGGAAGGCACCGGCCACCTCCACGATTTCACCGTCGTCACGCCGTCGTTTCATCATGATCAGCTCGTCGGGTTCTTCGCCTGCACCGCGCACGTGGTCGACATCGGCGGACGCGGCTTCGGCGCCGATGCCAACTCAATTTACGAAGAGGGTCTGTACGTCCCCATCATGAAGTTCGCCGACCGCGGCGTGGTGAACCCGACGCTTGTGCACATCATTCGTGGCAACGTGCGCGAGCCCGATCAGATCATCGGTGACCTGTTCGCCCTCACTACCTGCAACGCCATTGGGCATCGTCGCCTGATGGACATGGTGAACGAATTCGCACTCAACGATCTCACCGGCATCTCCGATTTCATCCTCACCAACTCGCGCAACGCAACGCTGGAGCGGATCAATGCACTGCAGCCCGGCGCTGCCGATGGCCACATGCGCATCGATGGCTACGACACACCGATTGACCTGAAGGTGCGCGTGTCGTTTGAACATGATCGGGTGCTGTGTGATTGGACCGGCACGTCAGGCCTGGACAAGAAAGGCATCAACGTTCCGATGGTCTACACCAAGGCCTACGCCTGTTACGCGTTGAAATGCGCTATCGCGCCAGACATCCCGAACAACACGGCCAGCCTCGCGCCCTTCGAAGTGGTGGCACCGGTCAACTCCATTCTGAACGCTGTGCATCCCGCACCGGTAGCCCTGCGCCACGTGATTGGCCACATGCTGCCCGACACCGTGTACGGAGCGCTCGACCAACTGCTGCCCGACACCGTGCCCGCCGAAGGGGCAGGGTCCATCTGCAACTTTCAGGTGTCGCTACGGCCGCGCACCGATCAACCCGCCCCTGCCGGCACGGTCCGGGCCGAGGTGCTCACATTCAACTCGGGCGGCTCCGGTGCCCGTCCAACGCTCGACGGTATGAACGCCACCGCGTTCCCATCCGGCGTGATGACCATGCCCGTAGAGGCCACCGAGCAGGTCGGCCCGGTCATCATCTGGCGCAAAGAACTGCGACCCGATTCCGGCGGTGCCGGCCGCAACCGCGGTGGGCTCGGCCAGTTCATGGATGTCGGTGCCAGCGAAGGCCACGAGTTCGATATCCAGGCCATGTTCGATCGTGTGAA
>JANMCE010000138.1:0-2450 GCA_031360915.1 Actinomycetes bacterium
TACTCGACCTAGGCCGGTCACAACGTGTAGCCAACGCACACCAACGACGCGCCCTTCAAGTCATGTACGCCACCTGCGCAATTCATGGCTGCACCGTCGCCGCGCATGATTGTCAGCCCCATCACATTGCCTACTGGGGTAACACCACGGCCCGACCGACATCGCCAATTTGATCCCCCTATGTAGCCGCCACCATCACTTCGCGCACGAAGGCGGCTGGCAACTCAACCTCAACCCAACAAACCGCTACCTCACGGTCACCCTGCCCGACGGCACCCGCATGACCCACCCCCCACCATTCGCCCGAGCCGGCTAACCGGCTTGGTGATGGTTCCCGCCGCGGATCCCTTCAGCAGCGACAGCACCCTCGCACTTGAGACCGCTGAACGGATGGGTGCCACCGTGCAGATGCTCGGAGGATCTGGCCACTGGTGGATGCACCACGACCCCCGTCGCAAGCCGCCATCCGTGAATCCTTCTGGGCGTCCGTCCAGCCAGACCGACGCGCACGGCCGCCGGTGCCCCAACTGCTATCTCAGTCGTAGGAGGTGTTGATGGTGAAGTCGGTGCGGTAACGGTCGGCGGTCAACTGGCCGGCGCTCTTGGCACCGTCGATCGGGAGTGCAACGCCGTTGATGAACGGGCTTTCATCCGACGCGAGAAACACGACAGCTGCGGCAACTTCGCTGGCATGAGCGACGCGCGCCATTGGCGTATTGGCCACGAACTGGCGGACCATTGCCTCCGGCGTGCCAGAACCGGAAACACTGGCGCGCAGCATGGGTGTATCGATGGCACCTGGACACACAGCATTCACACGAATGCCCTGCTGCGCGTAAGCGACAGCGAGTGACTTGGTGAGCCCGATAACCGCATGCTTAGAGGCGTTGTACAGCGGGTCACCGGGTCGACCCATCACGCCGCCATTGGACGAGGTGTTGATGATGCTGCCTCGCCCTCGCTCCAACATCGACGGCAGGAGGTACCGACAGGCCAGGTACGCTGGCTTCACATTGACGGCGAAGATCCGATCAAATTCTTCGGGCGTGCTGTCCACGATCGACTTCGGCAGGTGGATACCGGCGTTGTTCACCAAGATGTCGACGTGGCCGGAATGGGCCATCACTGCGTCCAGAAACGCGGTGACCGCTTCGGGCTCGGAGGCGTCAACGATCGCCGACCGCAGCGACGACTCATGCTCGTTCCCCGGTTCGAGTGGAAGCAGATCAGATGCATGCACGAACGCACCCTCGGCCACGAACTGCCGGACGATTTCGCGCCCGATGCCCCGAGCGGCACCGAACACGACAGCAACTTTTCCTTCGAGACGAGGCATGACTTCCTTTGATGAGATCGTATCCTGAAGGGACATCGATTGTGGAGGCGTTATGACCGGTAGGCTCGGCGTGGACATTGGCGGCACCTTTACGGACCTCGTGCTCGAGACCGAGCACGGAATGTTTTCCACCAAGGTACTCACCACTTACGCCGCGCCTGAGGACGCCATCATCGACGGGATGCACCGGGTGTGCGCGAAGGCCGGGGTCGAGCCGTCGTTCATCTCGCAGATCATTCACGGCACCACACTCGCCACCAACGCGCTTATTGAACGGCGCGGCGCCAAAACTGCGCTCATTACCACCAACGGTTTTCGTGACGTCATCGAGATGCGCACCGAGAGCCGCTTCGAGCTCTACGACCTCAACCTCGTGCTGCCCGAACCGCTGCTGGCCCGCAACCGTCGATACGTCGTGAACGAACGAGTAGAGGCAACCGGGCGAGTGCTCATCCCGCTTGATCGAGCCGAGGTCGAAACGCTCGCCGACGAACTGGCCGAAGCGCAGTACGAAAGCATTGCCGTTGGCCTGTTGCACTCGTACGTGAACGATGCACACGAGCGCATGATCCGCGAAGTGCTCACCGAGAAGCTGCCCGGTGTGATGATCTCGCTGTCGTCGGAAGTGTCGCCGCAGATGCGCGAGTACGAGCGCTTCAACACCACCATCGCCAATGCTTACATCAAGCCCCTGATGAAGACCTACCTCGACCGACTGGCGGGCCGACTCGCGGCAGAGGGCGCCGATTGCCCCATCTTCCTGATGCATTCGGGCGGCGGTATCATCAGCATCCAAAGTGCAGCCGAGTTCCCGGTGCGACTCGTTGAATCCGGTCCAGCTGGCGGTGCGGTTTTCGCCGCCGACATCGCGGCGAGGCACGGCCTGGAGAAGGTGCTCAGCTTCGACATGGGCGGTACGACGGCCAAGATCTGCCTCATCAAGAATCGTGCGCCCAAGACGGCGCGTGTGTTTGAAGTGGCGCGGGCCTACCGGTTCAAGAAGGGGTCGGGCATGCCGATCTCCATCCCGGTCATCGACATGGTTGAGATCGGTGCTGGCGGCGGCAGCCTGGCCCACGTGGACGCACTCAATCAGATTCGCGTCGGGCCCGAA
>JANMCE010000142.1:0-30668 GCA_031360915.1 Actinomycetes bacterium
ATCATCCCAACCCGACCGATGACGAGTTGAAGGATGCTCTGTCGGGCAACCTGTGCCGTTGCACCGGGTACCAGGGCATCATCAACGCAGCCCGGCAGGCCGCCGGGCTGCCCACCAGCAGCGAGAGGGCGCACTGATGTCGACCGCAATCACCGCAGGTCGATATGTCGGCCAGGCCGTCAAGCGACTCGAAGATCCACGCCTACTCTCTGGCCGCGGACGCTACGTCGATGATGTGCAGATCCCGGGCATGCTTCACGCGGCGTTCGTCCGCTCAAGCATCGCTCGGGGCAACATCATTTCGCTCGACACCATGGCCGCACGGGCCTTACCCGGCGTACATGCCGTCTATACCGGCGCCGACCTTAACCCCAGGGTGCGGCAGTTCTGGCACACGATGCTGGGCCCGCCCGTTGAGCTTGGCGGCCAATCGGTCTACCCGCCGATGCTGCCCCTCGCCGATGGTGACGTGCGGTTTGTCGGCGACCCGATCGCCATCATCATCGCTGACAGTCGCTACATCGCTGAGGATGCGGCTGACCTCGTCGAGGTCGAGATTGAGCAACTCGTGCCGATCATGGACGTGGAAATTTCCGCCCGTAACGAGCAGTTGGTGCACCGAGAACGCACCACCAACGATGTGGGCTCCATGGCACAACCTGTGGTGCCTGAGATTGAGGCGATGTTCGCCGCCGCGGCCCACGTGGTCACGCGCAAGTTCCGCCAGTGTCGGGCCACCAACGTGCCGATGGAACCTCGGGGCATGATTGCCAAGTACGACCGCTACGCAGGTGATCTACAGATTTGGGCGGCCACGCAAAGCGCGAGCGAATGGAAAGCCACTGCTGCCCGACTCACCGGCCTCGACGAGCATCGGGTGCGCGTGATCGCGGGCGACGTCGGCGGCGGGTTCGGGTTGAAGATGATGATGACCCGCGATGAAGCCGCCGTCGTCATGGCCGCTCATCTGCTCTGCGACGCCCCAATCAAGTGGACCGAAGACCGTCGAGAGAACTTGATCTCGGCCAACCAAGCTCGTGAGGAGACGGTCGAGATCTCGATGGCCGTCACCGCCGATGGCCACATCATGGGCGCCAAGCTCTACATCTGGGAAGACGTGGGCTCGTATCCGGCCGGAAGCGGGGCTACCGCCAGTATGGCCATGGGCATTTTCCCCGGGCCCTACAAATTCCCGGTCGTGCTGCCCGGTAACACCGCTGCCTTCACCAACACGGTCGGCAAGGCGGCATACCGCGGTCCGTGGATGATGGAAACCGTCGCCCGCGAGCAGATGATGGACCATGTCGCCCGTGAGATTGGCATGGATCCACTTGAGTTCCGCCGGGTCAATATCCTCCACAGCGAAGATCTGCCGTACACCAACTGCATGACGATGGTTTATGACAAGGTCACCCCGTCGGAGACCATGGAGCAGGCGCTCGAAATGCTCGATGTCGACGCCTTCCGAGCCATGCAGACGGCCGCTCGGGCCGAAGGGCGACTGTTGGGCATGGGCATGTCGGTGTACCTCGAGCCGTCGGCTATCGCCTTTGGCATCTTGGCGTCGGATCAGGCGATCATGCGTATGGATGCGTCGGGCAAGGTGTCGGTCGCCATGTCGACCGGTAACCACGGTCACAGCTTGGAAACGACTATTCCGCAGATTGTCGCCGAACATTTGGGCTGCGATATTGCCGATGTCGTGCTCATCCAGGGCGACACGTCGTCGAGCCCGCTTGGGCCTGGCACCGGTGGCAGTCGTAGCGCGGTCATTGCCGGTGGGGCGGCGCAGACGGCGTCGCTTCGGCTCAAAGACAAGATCCTCCAGATAGCGGCACACATGCTCGAAGCCGCTCCGGAGGACCTTGAGGTGGGAGGTTCGATCGTTTCGGTTCGCGGTACGCCAGCCAAGGCCTTGCCGTTCGGCCAGATCGCAGCCGTCGCCTACATGATGCCCGACATGCTTCCGGCTGACATGGAGCTTGGTCTGGAAGTCACCGCCCGCTATCGCCCTCCGGGTCAATTCACCTGGTCAAACGCAGCGCACGTGTGCACGGTTGAGGTCGACTCCGAGACGGGCATGGTCAAAATCCTTCGGTACATCGTGTCGGAGGATTGCGGCAGGATGATCAACCCGATGGTCGTCGAAGGCCAGATCGCTGGCGGCGTCGTGCAAGGTATCGGCGGCGTACTGTTCGAATACATGCCGTATGACGCGGCAGGTAACCCGCTGGCGACCACATTCATGGACTATCTGCTGCCCTCGGCGCCAGAGATTCCCGACATCGAGGTCGGCCACATCGAGACGCTGTCGGACTCCATCGGCGGCTACAAAGGCATGGGTGAAGGTGGCGCCATCGGCTCGCCACCAGCGCTTGCGAACGCCATCCACGATGCGCTCGCGCACCTGGGCGTACACCCGACGAACTTCCCTCTCGGGCCCTGGCAGATCCTCGACCTCATAAACGCCGCAACGGCAGACAAACGTTGAAGAACGAGGCAAGCATGTCCGAGCCAGCACCAGCTTCGCTGCGGACCGAACACGCCGACGGCGTCGCCCACGTCACCTTTGATCGCCCGCAGGCTCGCAACGCTATGGATATGGCGACCTGCCTGGCGCTGTTCGACTTCCTTGGCGAGGCCGACGCCGACGCGGCAGTTCGCGCCGTCGTTGTTTCGGGTGGTGAGCGAGACTTCTGCACCGGTGCCGATATCGGCGGGTCGGCCGCCGCTATGGCGAACATGACCACGCTCGACTACCGCTTCGCTGTCACCAACTACACCGCGCTCTTTCAGCGGCTCTGGGAGATGGAGACCCCTGTCGTCAGCGCCGTCACCGGTACCGTCGCCGGTGCCGGATGGATGTTGGCGCTACTCGCTGACCTGGTCGTTGCCTCGGACGGGGCCCGCTGGACGCACGTCTTCACCCGGCGCGGCATGGTGCCCCACGCTGGCGATACGTACTTCATGCCTAGGATCATCCCGTTACATCGGCTCACCGAGATCGCGCTGCTGAGCGAGCCAGTCGAATCGGCGAAGCTGCTCGCATGGGGCCTCGTGAACCGCTGCGTCCCCGCTGCAGAGGTCGTCCCCACCGCGCTTGCGCTGGCGGCTCGGCTCGCCGAAGGCCCGACACGGGCGTTGGCTTTGACCAAGCGGTTGTATCGTCGCTCGCTCGACAACGACATGGCCGCTGCCTTTGAGGCCGAGCGAGCAGCCATGGCGCTGATTTCGACTACCAACGACCGCCGCGAGGGTGTGCTGTCGCTGATGGAGAAGCGCCCCGCCAAGTTCATCGGCAATTAGTCGCTCGACTGCGTTCAACTACCTGCTTCGAGATGGTGCTGTAGGTAGTGCTGATGCTGGGGTGCGGCTATGGCGATGAGTTGTTGCGCTCGGTCTCGGTCGACGAGTCCACGAAGGTCGGCGATGCCGTGTTCGGTAACTACTACCTGCACGTCGGCCCGGGCGGTTGAGACGACGTCCACCGTCGGCACGATGGTGGATGACCCGTCGGCGGCCGTGGACCGCACAGCAATGACGGCGCGGCCACCAATCGAGCGAGACGCGCCGAGGCAGAAATCTGCATGCCCGCCGATGGCGGCGATGACACGGGATCCGACCCGCTCGACATTCACCGCCCCCTCCAGCCCGACCTGCAGCGCCGTGTTGCATCCGATCAGGCGAGCAATGTCGGACAATCGTGAGATGTCGTGGGTGATGGTTGACGAACACAACCGAAGCATCCCGGCTTGAGCCAGGGCGGCGATCGGCTCGCCGCCCCACGCGTACGCCGCTACCACTGGTTCGAGCAGCAACCCTCGTTGGTGCAAGCCGGCCATCGACTCGGTGACCAGACCAGACCAAATCCGAACCGGTCGGCGAAGGGCGAGCGCGATACCTTCCCCAATACCGCCCGGACCGAACTGCAACGTTGGTTCGTCGGGCAGCAGTGAGGCCACCAGCGCTCCGATGTGCACATCGATTTCGTCGGCTGGACGCGACGCAGCCGCGGCAGCCCCAAGTCCCGGCGGGCGGGTGACCGTGGCGACGATGTTGCCGGGTATTTCTGGCGCACCGAGGTCGATGCCATCGGGATCCACCTCGACGACTACCGCGTGAGCCGTACGAGCCAAAACGTCGGCCCAGCCAACCGCAGAGCCAAAGGCGTACGTGGACCCACGAGATATGCCGCTAACCACCGCCACATCGGGTTGGTCGTGGGCGATCAGGCTCGGCACAGCCGACAGGCGGGCCGAGAGTGGCACGATCCGACCGTCGTTGACGGCCCGGGCCAGGCCGTATCCGGCGAGCACGGTACGCACCTCGGCGGCCGACTCGTTCAGCCACGGAGGACGTTCGAGGGTCCAGCCCAGTGTGACGATCAGGTCCTCGGATGAGTATCCCGCCAGCCGTGCCGCCTCATGCGGCGGGGTGCGGGGAGAACCTGGCCCGTCGGAATACCAGATCGTGGTGGTCAACCTGGTCCCTCTCGATATGAACCGTCGAATCTGACGGTCTTGTCAACAGTACTGACCTTGGGGCCGGCCCGCCCGTTGTTCGTGAACAGCGCGCTGCCGCGAGTCATCGAGCAGATGAACAGGCGGACATCGGGAGACCCGGCGGTCGACTGGATGAAGGATTTTCATAATCGTGTTGTCGAGCGCCCGATCGGCGGATGGTTGGCCTACCTTGTTCTCACCGGCAACGACGGCCTCTTCGATCATCTCGGGCCAGAGGCGGAACGAGCTCGTGCCAGGCTGCTGTGTTAGGCGGGCTTGCTACGTAGGGCCAGGGCCGGCCGGACCCGCCACAGGCTGGCGTCATGCTGGTTGAGCAGTGTGAGGAACGCCGCCGACGCCAACGCTGGTGAAAGCACATACCCCTGCATATTGTCGCAACCAAGCTTCACGAGGGTGTCCCATGTAGCGCGATCCTCGATGCCTTCGGCGACCGTCGTCAGGTCGAGGCTGCGGGCGATCTGTACGACGGCGCTCACGATGGTGCGACTCGAGGCCGAGTGCAGCACGTCCTGCACGAAGGAGCGATCGATCTTGACCTCGTTCACGTGAAGTCGTGCGAGGTAAGAGAGGGAGGAGTAGCCGGTGCCGAAATCATCGATCGAGAACCGCACTCCCGTCTCGCGGATCTTGCGCATGGTAAAGCGGACATCTTCGGCGTCCTCCACCAGGCCCCGCTCGGTCACTTCGAGCGTTAGTGCGTCGGCCGGAAGGTCGTAGCGCCAGAGCAGAGACGCAATCTCGTCGGCGAACCCCGGGTCCTCCAGCGAGCGGTGGGAGATGTTGACCGCAATGGTGAGCGGATGCCCGAGTGATCGCCAAGTGGCGCATTGCTCAATCGCTTGCTGAAGCATGCGGCTGGTGAGCGATCCGATGAGACCGGTGTGCTCTGCGAGCGGGATGAACTCGTCGGGTCGGACCCAACCCAGGCGATCGTGGTTCCAACGCACCAGCGCCTCCGCGCCCACAATCGCGCCCGTTCGCAGGTCGGCTTTCGGCTGGTAGAAAGCAATGATCTGGTCGTTGTCGATTGCTTTTCGTAGGTCGGTCACGAGGCCGAGTTGGCGTTCGCTCGATCGTTCCTGATCGGGGTGGTAAAGCGCCACCGCAGACTTTCGCTGTTCTTTGGCCGCGTACATGGCTACTTCGGCGCGCTTGAGGAGAACCCGCTGATCACGCCCATCGTGGGGTGCCAACGCGAACCCGGCCGCGACGTCCATCGGCACCTGAATGTCGCGGAGGCCGAACGGCTCGACGAAGGCTTCCTGAATGACCTTGACCAGTTGGGCAAGATGGGCTTTGTCATCAACGTTGGCGAAGAGAACGGCAAACTCGTCACCTCCGAGACGCGCCGCGAAGGCATCGGGCGGAAGACTGTTGGAAATCCGTTGCCCGGCGATCTGGAGAAGCTCGTCGCCTACATCGTGACCAAGGGTGTCGTTGATTTCCTTGAAGCGGTTGAGGTCAATGATTCCGACGCCGAATGCTGCACCTCCTGCGTCGAGGGCTTCAAGATGTTCGGCCACGTGTTGGGCGAACGAGGTGCGGTTTGCCATGTTGGTCAGCGCATCATGCAGGGCTTGATGTTCTCGGCGTTGCATTTCCTGACCGAGGCGCCTGATGAGGTTGGTGTTCTGTACGGCCACGGTCACGTGCTTGGCGATAGTCACGAGGTTGTCGCGATCTTCGGGAGTGAACTTTCCTGTACCACCCGATCGGCTGCAAACCGCCAAAAGTGCGATCACCCCTTCATCACCGGTGAGTGGCGCGATCATCACGTCCTTGATGCCGTACCGCGACAGATAGTCGTCCTCACCGGAGTCGGCGCGTCCGGGTGAGAGGAGCAGCGCTTCCTGCTGGTCAATGGCGCGCACCCAGACCCAGTCACCTTCGGCCGGCAAGCCCTTCACCACACCATCGGAGGATCGTCGATGTCCGGCAGTGGGGCCGTCGAGAAGCACAATCTCGACACTGACGGCATTCATCGCATCGCAGAGTTGCGCTAGCACGCTGTCGAGTACGTCATCCAGGTTGTGACTGCGACTCATCCCGGAGATGACGCCGTGCAGGAGGCGCAGAGACTCGTAGCGCTGGCGCAACCGGCCGTAACGAATGAAGCCGAAGATCACAATCGCCGCGATGGCGGCAAGCACGGGAAGCGAAAGGGGCGAGATCTCAAAAGATGCCGCGGCGACGGTGACGAGACCGCTCAACCCGATTGAGGATGCGACGAAGTTCACCGAAGCGGAAAGGCTTTGCCGGGAAAGTCGCTCGCCGAGAATATGGAGTCCGCCGTGCAGTGCAGCGTTTCCCATGGTGTTCATCAGCGCTATGGACGTGATGAGTGCCAACCAGGTTCTGGGCGCCAGAATGGATGCGCCTCCACCGATCGACTGGTATGCAGCGATCACCGTGGCATGTTCAAAAAACGTGAGCGCCGTGTTGCAGACCAGTTTGGAGCCACGCCCTTTGCGAACGAAGATCCGCGTGCTCAGCACCGCGAGCCCGGCGATAAGCAGGATGTGGCGCGGCTGCTCGCCGAGCAACGCGAGCACCAGGGGGATTTCGGTGAGCGTGACTGAATACGACGTCGAGCGCAGATGATAGTGAACCGGGTACGACTCGGCGAGAAACATCAGGATGAAGAACAGCGGCCACGCCATGCGAAATCGAACGTCGACGGTCCCTGTCGATGTCACGAGCAGGCGCAGCAAAACCGTCCCCAGCGCAGTGAGGAGCAACGAGTACGCCAACATGACACGCGTCTGGTGGGAACCACCGGACAGTAAGTTGGGGGTCGTGGCCATAACGTCCTCGTCTGCTTCCGGGGCGCGGGCGCGTCCGGACGTTGTTCCATCGGCGTTATGGCGTCCAGATAGAGGCATCCGCTCTTCAACTCTCGTCAAGATCTGCATGCAGAGGCGAAGGAGTGCTAGGGAAATCTGGTTCTGAAGATGTGTGGGGCTGGCGACATTGCGCCCGCCTTAGTGTGACGAAAATTACAGCTGTCCGGGCCACTGTTCGGTGAGAACGACATCACATCTGGCTCGCAGCTTTGGTACAACGGGAAGTGGCTTCTGACCGGGATTGGAAACCCGGGGTCGAGATGAAATGAGGCAACATGCCAGACACTTGGCTCTTGCTCTCAGGTGCACCGAAGTTGTGCAGCGCAGGGTGGCGGCCGGATATCGCTTGAACGCCCCCGTCGGCGTACCTCGGCCGCCACGGAACAGCGAGGCTCGAAGCCTCACCTAAGCGGGCTGTTCTCGATCACGCTCTGAGCCGCAGCCAGGCCGGAAACAAACGCGCCCTCAACTTTGGCCTCACCAAAAGCATCACCGGCAAAAACAACCTGGGTGTCGTCGCTTGGATGAATCGAGAGACATCGTCGCGGGTACGTCACAGTGGGCCTCGCGTACCGCCACCGCTTGACTTCAGCGGTCACCACACCAGCACCGTCGAGGTACCGGTGTGCCTCCGACATCAGGAGAGGCAACAGCGAATCATCGGGGTCGTCATAGTGGCGCTCGGACATGAGATCGTTGGCGTGAAGCGTGAGGGCTGGAATCGTCGAAAGTTGTTTGGCGTGGTTGTCGGCTACGAATGAAAACGTCGGATCCTGGCTTGCGGTCAGTTGCAGGCCTCCGGGCGACCGGATGAGGCCCGGTCGGTCAACGGTGACAAGGAGGGCGAGACATCGAGAATAGCGCACCATCTCCAACTGAGCCCGATCATTGCCGGGCAGGGCCAGGCCTCCCTGATCACACAGCACCAGAGACTGAGGGACCGGCGGCGTGAGCACAGCAGCCGTGCACAGGTGACGAGCAGCGAAGTCGGTGGTAACCACTAGGCCGTCGTCGGTCAAGCTGACGGATCGCACCGGAGCGTTGACGGCAACCGACGCCCCGGATGCGAGGTGTTTGGTGATGGCGTTCATGCCACCCGGTGCACAGTAACGGGGGTAGCCGTCCTGGGTCTCGCCAAAGCCCCGGCACCACTCACGGGCAATGCCGAGCGATAGCCACGCCTCGACCTCGGCTCGGAATTCGGGTGAACGGGCCGTAAAGAACTGCGCCCCGTGATCTACCAGCGCAACCGCACCCCCCATGCCGGCGAGGCGCCGGGTTGCCATGCGGCCGCCAACGGATCTGGCCTTGTCGAATACTACCGAGGGTTGGTCGTGTTCGGACAGGGTGCGGGCGGCAACCAAACCGGTGAGTCCGGCACCGACCACGATGACGGAAGATTGGCTGGCGAACGCTGGCATTAACTGAGCCTTGCACGACGGGTCTTGACGTCTGAAGTTCGTCTCCGCTTCGTGGGGGACCGGTCGACCGCTCTACGTTCTGATCATGCCTGAACCTCGCTCGTTAGACGGATCGGTCGTCGTGGTGGTGGGGGCCAGCGGCGTGTTGGGCGCTGCCATTGCCCGTCTGCTTGCCTCCAAAGGATCGCAGGTCGTGGCTGCGGGCCCGCATGTCGAGCGTCTCACGCCCGCCACCCTTCCGGGCGCCTTGACGGTCGAAGTTGATCTTCGAGATGCGGGTGCCGGTGATCGTCTGGTGAACGAGGTCACGACGCGGTTCGGACGGTTAGATGGGCTAGTAAACGCAGCAGGTATCGTCGGGTTCGGAGCACTAACCGACACCGATGACGTAGCCATCGAGGAGCTCTTCCTGACCAACGTGATCGGCCCGCTCTGGCTCCTGCGGCGGGTGATTCCGCTGCTCAGCGCATCGAAGGGTTTCGTAGTCAACATCAGCGCCGTGGTGGCCGAGCAACCTCTGCCGGGCATGGTGTCGTACGCGGCCAGTAAGGCGGCCCTTACTGCGGCTGACCGGGCCCTGGCTCGTGAGCTTCGACCACTCGGCATACACGTGTGCGACGTTCGACCGCCGCACACCGAGACCGGGCTGGCCACTCGGGCGGTGTCGGGCCAGGCACCAAAGCTTCCGACCGGTCTTGACCCTGCCGTGGTGGTCGCTCGCATCGTTCAGGCCATCGAGCAGAACGAACGTGAAGTCGGCTCCGACCAGTTCGGTTGATGCAACCCGGCACTGGCGGCTCACCCGGAACTGCCCGTTGTGTTCGTGTTCGACGAACCGCTCCTGGCCAGCCTGCGGCTTTCAGGCAAGCGCCTTGTGTTCCTCACCCAACGCCTGGCCGAACTGGGTGACGGTCGAGAGGTCGAACTCGCTCTCGGGGATCCCGTCGCTTTGCTGCAGGGCCGAGCCGTGGCTACGACTTTCGCTCCGGTTCCGGGTTGGGCCAAGCGAGCTGCTGCTATCGATCCTATGGAGGTGCATCCGTGGCCCTGGCTTCGCCAACCCGATGCTGGGTCACTGACCAGCTACACGAACTGGGTCAAACGAGTGGGCAACTGAGCATTACAGCTCACCCGCATCAAGCTTGGTGAGTACGTCCTGCGCACGCTACCGCACCGCCGGTAGGTCGGTGAGCTTCTGCGCAGCGCGTACCTGTTGCACGACGCGAGGGTTGCGTGCGAACGGATCGGCGTGGCGAGCGAGAAAGTCCCAGTACAGCGTCGTGAACGGGCATGCGTCGGGCCCGACGCGGAGCTTTCGGTCATAGCGGCAGCCCTTGCACGAGTCGCTCATTTTATCAATGTAGGCACCACCGGCGGCGTAGGGTTTGGTGGCCATCTGGCCGCCATCGGCATGCTGCGACATGCCAATCACGTTGGGCAGCATCACCCATTCCGCCCCGTCAACAAACCCGGCCCACATCCACTCGGTGAGCGCCCATGGGTTGACACCGGCCAGCATTGAAAGGTTGCCAATAACCATCAAACGCTGGATGTGGTGCATATAGCCACGGTCGTGAAGGCTGCCAAGCGCGGAGGAAACGCAACGCATGTCGGTCTTTGCGCCGAGAAAGACAGGTGGTAGCGGCCGATTGGCTCGCAGGCCGTTCGCCTGACGGTACTCGGGCCCCCGCAGCCAATAGACGCCATGCACGTACTCGCGCCATCCAATGACTTGCCGGATGAACCCCTCCACGCTGGAAGGAGCAGCGTGGCCTGATCGATAAGCGGCTTCGGCTGCGTCGCACACCTCAGCGGGAAGCAACAGCCCGAGGTTGAGATAGGGCGAGAGCAACGAGTGAGCGAGATGCCAGTTATCGGTCAACATGGCGTCTTCGTGCGGTCCAAAGACGGGAAGCAGGAAGGCGATGAAATGGTCAAGCCGCCGCAGCGCTCCGGGCCGGTCGGTCGCCCAAGGGCCGTCGGGGTCCGCACCCCAACACGACGTCGGCAGTCCGGCCAGCACGCTGCGATCGAGATCATCGAGCGGGTCCTTCGGGGGCGTTGCCCACCGGTCGTGACCGGTCTTGGGGGGCGGTTGGCGATTCTCCTCGTCAAAGTTCCAGCGACCTTCGACTGGCTCGTCGCCGTCCATCAGGTACCTCAGCCGCCACCGCTGCCAACGGTAAAAGTCCTCCATCTTGAGGCTCTTGCGACCCGATGCGAAGGTCGTGAAGTCGTCACGATGACAGAGAAACTGATCGGACCGAATCAGTTCGACGCCAAGGTCGATCAAGAGTCGGTTTCCCGCGAAGTTGGCTGACTCCATCGCTACAACTTGGCTCGGCTGGAACTCTTTTCGATGAGCTGTCAGGCCGCTCCGGAACGAGGCGGCGTCACGTTCGTCCACGTCAAATCCTTCGGTGCGAAGTTCGAGCGCGAATCGTCGCATCGCGGTCACGATGAGGTGAGCTCGTTGACGATGCCAACGCTTCGAATCCAGTTTGTCGCGGCTGTGCACGAGTAGTACCCGGTCCCGACCGGGTTGGGCGGTGGCGAGGGCACCCAGGTTGCGGTTGAGCTGGTCGCCGAGCACCCAGATGGTCGTGGTCACCAAACGATCATGCCCGACCGTTTGGGCTTAGGCAGGATCGGGAACAGGGAGCTGGCGCGTCACCAGGACGAAGTCCGGCGGGGCCATAGCCTGGTGATCAGGCAATCGACGCCAACGCCACCACAGTAGGCAGAGGCCCCCGGTCACCATCGGCAGGACGAACGTGAGCACTCGGTAGGTGAGCACGGCAGCCAGGACCCCGGATTCTGGTCCACCGAACCGGGTGAGCAGCGTAGCTAGACCTACTTCGGTTACGCCGAGGCCGCCGGGGAGCGGCGACAGCGCCGCGGCTAACCGGACGAGTCCCCAGGACACAACAATCGTGGTGGTGGGAAGCACGCTGCTGGGTATGCCGAATGCTCGAACGACCATGACCGGTTTGGCCACGGTCATGATCTGATCGAGCGCGGTGGCAACCAGCATTCGCCTACCACGAGTGCTGAGCAGGGAGCGGGCATCCGAACGTCCCACCTTGGCAATTTCGACGAGGTTGACATCGGGCACCCGGTTCCAACGGCGCTGGGCGCGACACAAAATGCGCTGGGTTCGCTGGGCGATCCATCGAGTTGGTGCGGGGTGGAAGAGCAACAAAAGCCAGAACAGCAATGACCCAACCAGCATGACAGTGGCCGCCACAATGACGCCGAGAAAGATCCGCCGATCCACCACTTGCTTGGTCGCCCCGGTGGCTCCGGCTATGGCCGTGAGGAGCGCAATGGTCCAGACGGCAAAGGCGGCAATGACGTTCTGGGCCACGATGCTGATACCGACGGCACGATCCGTTACGTGCCAGCTGCGCATCATGGCGATGCGTACACCGGTGCTGACCGGCCCGCTGCCGATGACCGTGTTGGTGGCCGCCGTTGCCGATTCCTGCACCATCCAACTCTGTCGGAGCGTGAGCCCGGGGGTGTAGGACTGCAGCCCGAAGCCTTGCGTCATCATGCTCAGGCCGAACAAACCCAATAGCGCCAGTATCCACCCCGAAGATAGGCCACCCATGTGCCCCATCGCAGCACGAAGCTCGGCCCGGTGGACGTGGACCCCCACCAGAATCGACACCACTAACGCCGCTGTGATCACCCGCCGCACGACCCGCACAGCCCTACGCGAGCACACATTGGCCCGCCGTGTCGGGTTAGCCCGTGGGTCGTCGGGACTTTCTCTGTTTGGCATCCAGGGCAACGGTTGATGAGCGGTAGCCCTCCCACCAGGTGACTCGTGCAACATCGATGCCAACGGCCCCGGTTGAAACACACCGCAGCGGACCTCGAAGCATCACGCCGCTGTACCGGCTGGGCCGGTTCCCTTCCGAGGCGTGCACCGTAAGTGCTCCGTTCCCAGTCGGCTCGCCAAACTCTGTCGCGAGAATGGGAAGTACCGCTGCCCGACCGTTGACGATCTTCGCTGGAACAGACACGGTACTCAGCGCCGTGGGCCAACCAATGTTGGCGTGCGTAGCGTTTCGCAACAACGGCTGGCGATCCGTCGGCAACAGATCGGCATGAGTATCTATCGGCTGCGGCACGCCGGCGGTAGGGAGGACGGGTGTTTGCGGCCAGTCACCGCTGCGGTGAACAATGCGCCCGTTGTCGAGCGTCAGAGATCTGTCTGGAGCAAAGGAGATCAGCGTGCGCGAGGACAGGCCAGGCAGGTCGCCTGACACAAGGTCGGTCAAAATACCGGCGGTGATGGCGGCGTTGCGGGCGAAGTATCAGCCAAGACCAAACGGGAGTCGGGGCGACAACGATCCGGCCCGAGGGGGCCACACGTCAATCAGCTCGGCGACACCGGACATGAGGACGGCCTGATTGCCGGTACCTACCGTTACGCCGATCACAGGTTGTCGAGCGATGGCGCGCACCTTGAGCGAATCAGTCGGAGCCAGCAGCCACACACGACCGGCCGACCAGGCAAAGGCCTGTACCGTCACGTGGGCCCCAATGGCGCTCTCCACGGCCACCGACGCCAGCGAGGCTCGTTGAAGGATGCGTTCGCTCGGCAGATGAGGCAATGTCATCATCGCCGCGTTGGCATAGTCAGGCCACTTGGGGCGGTCACGATGTGAGTTCCGTATCTCCGGCCAAGGGCCGAGCCCTCGATCGCACTTCAGGCCGATGGTCCAACCATCACCATGTGGCGGCTGGTGTAGCGGGTTCGCCTACGCGCTTATGCGTGTTCGAGGGCTTGCGCGAGGTCGGCGGCGAGGTCGGTGGGGGATTCGATACCGACACTGAGTCGTATGAGACTGGCGGGAACCTCGAGCGGCGAACCGGCTGCGGACGCATGCGTCATCTGACCGGGGTGCTCGATGAGTGATTCGACAGCGCCGAGCGATTCGGCCAGCGTGAACAGCTGTGTAGCCGCCGCAACGCGCAACGCTGATTGTTCGCCGCCCCGCAAGGTGAAGCTCACCATGCCACCGAAGTCGCGCATCTGTTTGGTTGCAGCCTGATGGCCGGGATGATCGGGAAGTTGCGGGTAGAGCACGCGGTCGACAGCGGGGTGGCCGAGCAGCAGGTCAACCATGGCGCGAGCGTTTTGGCAATGGCGTTCCATACGTACGGCCAGGGTCTTCACCCCGCGCAAGACCATGTAGCAATCGAACGGCGCGGGAATGGCACCGGCCGCGTTCTGAGTGAACCGAATGCGATCAGCGAGCGTGTTGTCATTCAACGCGGCGAATCCACCGACCACATCGCTGTGTCCACCGAGGTACTTGGTAGCCGAGTGGATGACGATGTCGGCGCCGTGGGTGAGCGGCTGCTGCAGGAACGGTGTGGCGAACGTGTTGTCGACCACCACGATCGCGCCGTTGGCGTGGGCGATCTCGCTGATGGCCTCGATATCAAAACACGACAGCAGCGGGTTGGTCGGCGTCTCGAGCCACACCAATTTGGTCGTCGGCTTCCAGTTGACGCGTAGTAGGTCGATGTCGAGCAGATCAGCCGAGTGCCAGGGGTAGCCGACGGGTCCGTAGACCTTGGAGATGAGCCGGAACGTGCCACCGTAGGCATCGTTGCCGAGCAGGATGCCGTCTCCGGGTGAGAGCGTTCGCAACACGTTGTCTTCGGCCGCCAGACCCGAGGAGAATGCGAATCCGTGCTTGGCCTGTTCGAGAGACGCGACGCAGGTTTCGAGCGCAGCGCGAGTGGGGTTGCCCGAGCGCGAGTACTCGAATCCCTTGTGGTTCCCTACGCCATCCTGCGCGAACGTGGTGGACAGCGTGATCGGCGTAACGACCGCGCCAGACGTGGGGTCGGGAGCTTGCCCGGTGTGCACGGCGCGGGTCTCGAACCCCCACGCCTCCTGCTCGTCAAGGTCACCCATGAGTAGCTATCCCGAGGTAGGAAAGCACGTCGGTGCGCGTCAGGATGCTGAGCGGTCGTCCGCCCGAAAGCACAAGCAGGGCCGGGGCACGTTCGAGTAGTTGCACTGCCAACTCCACTTTCTGTCCGACACCGATGGTCGGAAGTTTGGGGCCCATCACACGCTCGACGGGCATGTTCATCGCGTCGGCGTTCTTGAACGCGGCGTCCATTAAAGCAAGTTCATCCACCGAGCCCGCCACTTCGGCCGCCGCGAACGGAGGCTCGTTCTTGCAGACCGGGAGTTGGCTGACGCCGTTCGCTCGCATGAGGAAAATGGCATTGCGTACCGTCGTCTGCGGGTTGACGTAGAGCAACGAGGGCAGGCCACCGCCACGGGCATCGAGCACAGCGCCGACGCATTGGTCGCACTCGCGCAGGAAGCCGTAGCCAGCCATCCACTCATCGTTGAACACTCGGCTGACATAAGCGCGACCCGAGTCGGGGATCAGCACGACGACGAGATCGTCGGGCGTAAGTCGATCCTTCAACTTGATGGCCGCGGCCACGGCAAGGCCGCCCGACGAACCGAGCAGGACCGCTTCTTCTTTCGCCACGCGACGGGCCATTAAGTAGGCCTCTTCGTCGGAGCACGCGATGATGTCGTCGTACACGCTGGGGTCCCACGCGGCGGGGAAGAAGTCTTCGCCCACGCCTTCGATCAGGTACGGGCGACCGCTGCCGCCGGAGAAGACGCTGGCATCGGGGTCGGCCGCTATGATCTGCATGCCAGGATTCATACGTTTGAGGAAGCGGCCCGTTCCGGTGATGGTTCCGCAGGTGCCGGCGCCAGCGACGAAGTGGGTGATACAGCCGCCTGTCTGGCGCCAGATCTCGGGGCCGGTGGTCTTCTCGTGCGCCGCCGGGTTGTTGGGGTTGGCATACTGGTTGGGCCGGTAGGCGTTGGGTGTCTCGCGGGCCAGGCGTTCAGCGGTGGAGTAGTAACTTTCGGGATGCTCGGGCGGCAGCGCCACATCGCACACCACGACCTCGGCCCCGTAGGCCCGCAGTGCGTCGATGCGTTCGGGCACCACCTTGTTCGTGGTGACGAACATGCATTTGTAGCCACGGTGAGCCGCAACGATGGCCAGGCCGACGCCGGTGTTGCCACTCGTCGGTTCCACAATGGTGCCACCCGGTTTCAGCTCGCCGGAACGTTCGGCAGCCAGGATCATTTCGAGCGCGGGACGATCTTTGGACGAGCCGCCCGGGTTTGTCACCTCCCACTTGATCACAAGGGGACAGGGCATTTGCATCGCCAGTTCCAAGCGACCGAGCCGCACCAGCGGGGTGTTGCCGATGAGGTCGATGACCGAGTTGTAGATCTCCGTTCCGGCCAGTCGGGCGTCCCGATCGGGTGTATCCCACGGCGTGGTCGGCGGTGGCAGGATCGTCATGCGCTGAGGCTACCGGCCATTGCCCACCAACGTCTTGGGATCAGGCCGGCAGTCGGTATGGTCGGCCGATTCACACGCTGCCGCGTCCACGGCTCAAGTAGCGGACGGCAGTCGGTATGGTCGGCCGATACGCACTGTGACCCGCTCGGCGAACTGCACTATCGGGTCGCCGGTTGGGTGGGGAAGGCCAGCGGCAGTCACGAGGTCATCGTCACATCGCTGAAGCGTCGCGTGCCGCAGCGGCCATTGCTCGTGCACCGCGTGGGCGCCCCACAGTCGACCAAACATGACTGAGTACAACCGCCACCGCGCCGAGAGCCAGTGGTCGAGATCCGTCAGTCCGCTCGGTTCGTAGGTGTCACCGATGCTGACTTGGACACGACTTGGCGTTCCCTTCGGCCCGGGGAACCTGCGACGACAGTGGTACTCGATCGTGTCGGCGTTTCGCTCTACCGACATGTCGCTCCACATGTACGGGAGGCGATAGCCAGCTCGTCCGCCGAGCGTCGCGAGGGCCGAACCGGCATCGAGGGAGAAGAACCAGATTCCCTGCGTACCGTCGGCTGCCCGCACATAGGTCCGCACATTCGTCTCGGGAAAGCGGCCGATAAACGGCAGTCGGTATCGATCACCGGGGACGACGACGCGCATCACAAACGGCACGAGCGAGATCCACCCTCGGCCTTCGTAGGTGTCGACCGTGAGGCCCTCGGGGAGCAGGGCTTGAATGACATCGGCGCCGTAAGCCCAATGCAAAAACGTGAGGTCATCCCAATGCATATGCATGACCGCGTGCCGCACGTCGACGGTCGGGAGGGGACTATGCGGCACGCTCGCAGGCTACTGCTAGATCGGGTTCTTCTGGCCGACGGGCACTTCTGTAGGCGCCTGAGGTTGCTGCACAACCACAGGCGCCTACAGAACTCCGATCAGGCGCGGCGGACCGCGTCGGTCAGAGCACCTGGTTGATGACGCCTTCGAAGCCGCGGATTTTGGCGGGGCCGGCGTCCCTCGCGGCGGTGGTGACGCCGAGGCCGAGGTTGATCTCGGTCCACTGATCGCCCACGCGGCCCATGGTCTCACCGGCAACGCCAACGAGGCCGACGGGACCGTGCTTGCCGGTGACAACGGTGCACCGTACGCCGACACCACCGCGGCGTTGTTGGGGCAACAGATCGGCCGTGAGTCGCTTCGCATTGCCGCTGGTGTGCACGATGACGAGATCGGTGTCGTCGTGGGCAACCAGCGCGCCGACGACCTGATCCTTCGCGACGAGCTTGATGCCGCGCACCCCGGCTGCGGCGCGACCCATGAAACGGATGTCGAGAGCGAAACGGATCGACTGGCCATTTCGGGTGACGATCAGGATGGGCGGGCCGACGGGGGGCAGGCTGTCGTCGCTGAACAACTCATCGGAGGACGGTCCGGCGGGAGCTTCACCGGTGACATCGACCGCAGCGACAACGGTGGCACCAGCATCGAGCTTGATGATGACGATGCCGCCACGCCGATCGCCGCCGACCAAATCTTCGCCACCAATGCGTTTGATGGAACCATCCGACGTAACCAACAGCAGGTCGGCCGGTACCGTGTCGTCGAGCCACCAGCCGACGATGTGATCGTTCGGCTCAAGCCCTGGTAGCACGTTGACCGCTGCGGTTGGTTTGTCACCCGGAATGCTGGCGGCGAGTGCCCGGTAAAGCCGTCCGGCCGCAGTGACGGCCACGAGATTCTTGGTGGTTGTGGTGTCGAACTGGCGCACCACAACACCGCGGGGCTTGGCCTTCGATGAAGCTTTGAAAGCCTGGAGATACCCATCTCCGGTGATGGTAACCGTGACCGGCTCGTCGAGTACGAACGAGGTCCTCGTTGGTTTCGGCGTCTCGACCGTGGTGATCTCGGTGACGCGCTCCACGTGAGCGAACTGCTCGGCGACGCTTTCAAGCTCGGTGCCGACCTGCTTGCGTAATGCAGTCGGTGAGCTCAAGAGACGGGTGAGGCGGGCGTGCTCCTTGTAGAGCTCGGTGGTCTCTTTTCGGAACTCGATGATGGCGTCTTCGGTAAGCTGCCCGAGGTTGAGATCAAGCACCGCGTTGGCCTGATCGTCGTCGATCTCGAAGGCCTCCATGAGCGCCGGGCGGGCGACGGCTCGGGTCTTAGAGGTACGCACGATGGCGACGGCGCGATCGATGTCGATGAACACCGCAAGAAAGCCACGCAGGCGGTGAAGGCGCTCGTCGATCTTCAGCAGCCGGTTCTGCGAGCGAAGGGTGATGACGGCGACGCGATGGTTGATCCACTCACGAAGCAGCGTGCGCAGGTTGTAGAGGCGCACTCGACCGTCGGAGTCGATGAAGTGCATCTGGACCTTGTTGGTCACCTGCAGGTTCGTGTACTTCAACAATGCCGGAATGACCTGCTCGGCGCTGATGCCGGTGGCGAGACCGATGGTGATGCGCGTGCGACCATCGGACGACTCGTCATTGGGCGACACGATGCCGCCAATGGCGCCGCTGTCGACTGCGTCGAGCAGTTTCTCCATGAACGTTTCGGCCGAGCCGGTTTTGGTGTCGTCGTACGGCAACGAAGTGACGACCAACTGCTGCTTGCCACGCCCGAGTTCCTCTACTTCCCAACAGCCCCGCACGATGACTCGGCCGACCCCGGCGCGATAAATGTCGATTAGATCGGCACCGTTCACGACGACGCAGGGCGATGGGAATGACGGGCCGATGATGTGCTCCATCAGCTCATCGACCAAGGCTTTCGGGTTGGCGATGAGGTGCTGCGCTACCGCGATCACTTCACGTGGGTCATGCGGCGGAAGATACGACGACAAGCCGACGGCGATGCCGTTCGAACCGTTGACCAGGGCGTTGGGAAACTCGGCCGGAAGCACGATGGGCTCGTGCGAGGATCCTTCGTAGTTCTCCGCCATCGGTACGGTGCCCTGCTCGATGTCGCCCAGCAGCAACATGCCAGCCCACCCGAGCCGAGTTTCGGTGTAACGGGCCGCCGCGGGGGAGAAGTCGGGCGAGCCGTAGTTGCCGTGGAAATCGAGGAGGGGCACCAGATTGGAGAAGGGCTGCGCCATGCGCGCCAGTGCATCGGCAATGGACGCGTCGCCATGCGGGTGAAACAGCGCCATCGTGTCACCGACGACCCGAGCAGTCTTCACGAACGGGCGGTCGGGAAACAGGCGCTGCTGGTGCATGTCCCACAGGATGCGACGATGCACCGGCTTCAAGCCGTCAGCGGCGCGGGGCACGGCGCGGTCGTCGATGACTTCCTTGGCGTAATCGCCGTAGTCGGCATCCAGTGCTTCGGTTGCGTCGAGCTCAACGATGGTCTCTATAAAGTCGGCGGTGGCGACTGCGGCTGGTTTCTTACCTCGAGCCATTACTCACTCCTCAATGCCAAGGGAATGGCCGGTGCGATCGAGGAACCACGCCTTGCGGGCCTCTGATTTCGGGCCGAACAGTCGGTCGGCCAACTGGGCTAACAACAGCGGTTCAGACACGGTGATACGCCCGACGGTACGGCCGGAGCCAATCACCAGGCGCAGCTCTTGGTGGTCCATTTCCCCGAGACCCTTCATGCGTCCCACATGGCCGCGATGGGTCGGGTTCTCAGCCCGGAACGCGGCCAGGGCAAGATCGTCAGCGAAGTAGATCCGCTCGCCACGCAGCACGGTGGACCATAGCGGCGGCATGGCGTAGAGCACACGGCCAGACTCGATCAGGCCCGGCATCCACCGGTAGAAGAAGACGGTCAGCAGCGTGCGAATATGCTGGCCGTCCTTGTCGGCATCGGCCGTGATGAGCAGGTTCTGGTAACGCAGTTTGTCGAGGTCGTAGTCCTCCCCGATGCCGCAGCCGAGCGTGAGGATGAGGTCGGCGAGCGTGCCTGACTTCACCACGCGTTCAAGCGTTTCGTCGTAGGAGTTGAGTGGCTTGCCTCGCAACGGAAGGATCGCTTGAAACGAAGGATCACGGGCGTCGATGGCGGTACCACCGGCGGAGTCTCCCTCCACCAAAAGAAGCTCTGTCGGACGGTCAGTCTTACGGGTGCAGTCGCGCAGTTTGGCCGGGAGACCACCGCGTGATTTCGATCCCTTCGATAACAAGGCTTTGGCCGCGAGTTGGTCAGCATTCGACTTCGTGCGAGCACGCATGACAGCAATAGCGCCGTCACCCACCCGCTTGGCCTCGGCCGGGTTTTCTTCAAGCCACTTCGCCATCTGACTCAGCACCACGGACCGGGTGCGGCCGGTGGCCTCCGGGTTCATCAGCTTGCCTTTGCTGTTGCCCGCAAAGGCCGGTTCGGGGATCATGATCGACACGACCGCGATGGCGCCGGCGAAGATGTCCTTGGTGGTCGGCGGCACTTCCTTCTCTTTCAGAATGCCGCGGTCCACGATGTAGTTCTGCAGCGCCTCGGTGACCGCCGCACGGAAGCCGGTGATGTGTGTGCCGCCCTCTGGGTTGGCTACGCCGTTGGCGTAGCCGAGCGTGGTGTCTCGTCCATCAACGGTCCACACAACCGCGGTGTGCACGGTGGTTTCCTTCTTTGTTCCGGCCTCGGCCACACCTGCGAAAGCCAGTACCGGTGAAATGACATCGGAGTCGGCCGTGAGCTCACTGACCAGGTCGGCCACACCGCCCTTCGAGCACCACTCGCTGACCTTCGGATCCTTCGGGTCACGTTGGTCACGCAGTTCAAACGTAAGACCGGGATGAACAAATGACTTGTGCCGAAGACGCTCGGCGATCAGGCGGGTGGACCATTGCGGCGACGTGAACGGGTCACCGTGCTCATCACGAAACAGGCGAAGATCTGGCCAGAACGTAATGGTGGTGCCGGTGGTACCGCGTGGCGACGGGCCGGGGTCACGCATCGGACCGTCGGGCACGCCCGGAATCTCTTCGCCCTTCTTATCCTTCAACAGGCGAAACGTGAGTTCCCAGCGGCGACCATTCCGCCACACCTCGGCATCGAGGCGAGTGGAAAGACCGGTCACTACCGACGCGCCGACCCCGTGCAGACCGCCTGACACCTTGTAGGAATCCGAATCGAACTTGCCGCCGGCATTGGTTTCGGTGAGTACCACCTCAAGCGCGGAACGACCCTTGTGCACGCCCTCCTTGAAGGCGTCGACCGGGATACCTCGACCGAAATCCTGCACACCAACCGAGCCGTCTTTATGCAACGTAACGATGATGCGATCACCATTGCCGGCCATGGCCTCGTCAACGGAGTTGTCGACAATTTCCCAGATGAGATGGTGCAAACCGCCGACTCCGATACCAGCGGAACCGAGATACATGAGGGGTCTATGGCGCACATGTGCGAGGCCGGTGAGGGCCTGAATGGAATCAGCGTTATAGGTGGACAGCTTGGTCATCGAGCAGCATCAGTTTCGGTCAGTAGACGAACGGATGTTCTATCATCCGTGTCGCCGGGTGTATGGGACGCGCCTGCGGATGGAGCGCAACTCATTGTGTCCGATTGAACGGCGCCATGCGGGGAACTCGGCGACCTGTGCTGACCGCGGATCTAAGAACGTGCCCAAGGACACAGCTCGCAACCGAAATCGAACCCCTGATGGGATGCGGTCTGGCTGCTAGAAACGTCTGGTGAGCACAGCGGTCGCCGAGAGCCCGAGTACGACGTTTCGTTGGGACCGGCTGACGGTGGCCAGCGCGCTCGCATACTGTGTGTTGGCGGTTGCGGTCAGTGTCGGCGTGGTGCTGGGCGAACTCCGCCAGCAATTCCATATGAGTGGCACCCTCACGGCGCTGCATGGTTCGACCTTTGGTATCGGCATGCTGGTGGCCGGATCGTTCGGCAATCAGGTGGTGGCGCGCGTCGGTCGAGCAAGGGTCTTTTGGGGCGCCTGCACCGGGGTGATCATCGGCGTTGGTATCTTCTGTCTCGGCCAGGTTGTGGCCGTTACCTTGCTTGGCGCCGTGGTGAGCGGATTTTCGGCAGCCGCGATCGTGATGGTGCAGCCCGGCCTTCTGGCTGATCACCATGGTGAAAATCGTTCGGCCGCGTTCGCCGCTACGAATGCCTATCCGCCGCTCTGCGGGATGACGTTGGCCCTCGTGATTGGCGCCACGATCAGCGCCCACGGCTCGTGGCGGGTGACGTTCATGCTCTTCGCTGTGGTGCTGCTTGCGGCACTGGTGCTGGTCGGCCGTGGCACCAATATTCCGCCTGCCGTCGTGCATCTTGTCGAGCCTGCTTGGCGATTGTTCGGCGACCGTGCCGTGAGACGTGCGTGGCGTGACGTGGCGATGGCCATCATGGTGGACTTCCCTGTCGGTGTCTGGGCGACGGTGTATCTGAAAGAGGTCGGCCATTCGAGCGCCGGCCTTGCGCCGATCCTCGGCTCGGTGTTCGGTCTCTCGTTGTTCGTGTCGCGCCTCCTCATTCCGAGGATTGCGCCGCTGGTGGGTCCGGCTCTGCGCGAGTGGTGTCTGGCCGCCACCGGGGTTGGTGCCCTGCTCTTATGGGTGGTGCCGTCGCTTGCCGGAAAGGTTGTGGTGCTGGCTGTAATCGGGTTGACGGCCGGCCCGCTCTACACCGCCAGCGTCGACCGTCTCTTCGCTGCGGCGCCCCATGCCGACACCAGCAGTCTCGGTGCACTCGCATCGCTGGCATCGGGAACGGCCGTCACCACGTCGCCGCTTGCGCTCGGCGTCATTGCCGACATCATCGGGTTGCGGCTGGCAATTCTCATCGTGCCGGTGATTGCCGCTCTTGCGCTGTTCGTCGGACACGTTCGAGCGGTCTCGCCGCCGGACCCATGACGTCGCAGCCACCACGACAGGTGTGGCAACCTCGAAACATGCATGCGGACGGGCGGATCATCACGCGTCCATTCGCGATGGGTTTCCTGCTGACGTTCTTCATGTACTTCGCCGTCGGCGCAGCAATTCCGCTGCTACCCAGATTGGTCACCAATGGCCTCGGCGGTAACCGCGGTGACATCGGCCTCCTGGCCGCTGCCTTCTCGCTCGCAGCGGTGTTATGTCGACCATTGCTGTCACTGGTGTCTCGTCGTGGTGTTCGCGCCCTCGCCATCGTCGGCGGTCTTCTGGCGGTGGTTGGTTACGGCCTCATGTGGCGGGTATCGAGCCTGGCCGTGCTCACCGTATCCCGGGTACTCGCTGCAATCGGGGAAGCGTTCGTGTGGACGGCGTTCAGCACACTGTCGACGGTGATGGCTCCCGATCATCGCCAGGCCGAGGCCATCTCGCTGGCGTCGGTTGCATTGTTCCTCGGACTGGGCTTCGGGCCACTCGCTACGGAAGGCCTCTCACGGTCAGGTCACTTCGCTACCGCGGCGATCGTTCCGACGGCGTCGTCAATCGCGTGCGTGGTGGTCGCGCTGTGCATACGTCGCGAGTGGGTGCCGCCACTGGCCGATACGAGCGGCCGGCTGCGGGCCAAGGAGATCTTTCACCCGGCAGCGCTCCTGCCGGGACTGGCGCTCGGCTTGATCGTCCTGGGTTGGAGTGCTTGGAACAACTACGTCGCCTTGCGCGCCGATGAGATCGGGATGGGGAACGCTGCGATCTTGTTCACGGCCTACAGCGGAATCTCGCTCGGCATCCGCCTCGTCGGCGCGAAGTTGCCCGATCGTCTCGGTCATCGGCGTTGCGCGTCGGGTGCCGCGGTGCTGGTCACGGTGAGCCTGCTCGTTCTCGGTTGGGCCACCACGGCCGCCGGGCTCATCATGGGTGCGATTGTGATGGCGCTTGGTATCGCCTTCATGTTTCCGTCGCTGTCGGCGTTGGCGCTGGGCCTGATGCGAGACCCCGCCGATCGGGCTCCGCTCATGTCGAGCTTCGGCATGTTTTTCGAAGTTGGCGCTGGCGTCGGAGGTTTCGTGATCGCGCCCGTGGCCCGCAGTGCCGGCCTCTCTCAGGCGTTCACCGTCGCGGCGGGTGGCCCGGTGCTGGGCTTTGTTTTGCTGCACGTCTACCGCCATCGTTTCCCAGCCGAAGGTCGTAGTTTGCGCACGCGGCCGCGATCTGGCCGCTCGGAATTGATGGCCAGATCGTCCGGCGAGGGTCGCTGACACCGCTACAGTCCGGACGGGTTTATTGCCGCTTTGGAGGATTTTGTCGTGCGTATGTCTCGGAAGCTGGCAATTCTGCTGGTGATCGCAGCCGTAGCTGCTTTCCCCCACGCCAGTCAGCGAGCAACGGCTGCAGCCCGATCGGGCGTGAGTGCTGAGCGGGCGTATGAACTCGATATAGCGGTGGTTGCGGCGACGCTCGGCGGCACGCCCGATGCGGTCGTGCTGAACGTCACCGCTACCCGCACCCGCAAGCCAGGCTTTGTCACCGTGTTCCCGTGCGGTGCCAATCGCCCGGTGGCGTCGAACCTCAACTTCACCACGGGGAACACGGCGCCAAACCTCGTTGTCTCGAAGGTCGGATCGAACGGCAAGGTCTGTGTCTACGCCTCGCAGGCCCTCGATTTGGTGATCGATATCAACGGCTGGTTCCCTGCTGGCAGCGGTTACCGCGCCGTCACGCCTGACCGTGTCCTCGATACGCGGGGCGGCCGGAAAGTGGCGGCCGGTGTGCCCACCACGCTCCCGTTGCGTGGTGTGCGATCTGTTCCGGCATCGGCCTCGGCGGCGTTGCTCAACGTCACGGTGACGGACGCAGTGGCCGCTGGATTTGTCACCGTGTACCCGTGCGACCAGGCGGTGCCGATCGCGTCGAACCTCAACTTCGTTGCTGGCCAAACCGTGCCGAACGCCGTGGTTGCGCCGTTGGCGGCCAACGGTTCGTCGTGCTTTGTGTCCAGCGTGGATGCCCATCTCATCGTCGATGTCGACGGCGCCTTCACCGGGGGCGTAGGCGACTTTGCACCTCGGTCGCCGATCCGACTGCTGGACACGCGCAAGACGGGCACGCCCGCAGCCGATCAGGTCGTCGAGGTCTCGGTAACGTCCGCCGTTGGCAATGCCGGAGCGGTCGTGGCCAACGTCACCGCCACCAACCCGACAGCAGCCGGATTCGTCACCGTGTTCCCGTGCGGAGACTCGGTGCCGACCGCGTCGAACCTCAACATGGCCGCCGGGCAGACGGTGCCGAACCTGGTGTTCGCCCGTGTCGGAACCGGTGGTCGTATCTGCCTGAAATCGAGTGCCGCCACTGACCTGCTCGTCGACGTGGTGGGCGGCTTCCCCGCCGGTTCTACCTATCGCAGCGTGCGTCCGCTTCGCCTCCTCGATACTCGCAGCCTGCCGGTACCGAGCCCTGCTGGCGTCATGCCATTGCCTTCCATGCCACCGGGTGGCGAGTACGACGGGCACCGGCCGCCGCAACTTGTGTTGCTGTCGTTCGATGGTGCCGGAAGCCTCACGCAACTTGATCGGTGGCGAGCGGTCGCAGCCACTGCCCCCGCTCGATTCACGTTCTTCCTCTCGTCGGCTTATCTGCTGTCGCAGCAGACCAAGCTCAACTATCAACCGCCCCGCGCCAAGGCCGGGTCGTCGGCCATCGGCTTCGCGCCGGTGCCCGACGGCCAGAGTGGCGCGCAGTGGATTCCTGCTCTGGTCGACAAACTGCACACGGTGCAAGACGAAGGTCACGAGATTGGCACGCATTACGTCGGTCACTTTTGCGGTCCGACCGGCGTGAACAGTTGGAACGCCGATGACTGGCGCGTCGAACTTGACCAGGTAGACAAGCTTGCCGACAACGTCGGCCCGTACAACGGTGCCGCAGCTATCCAAAGCCCGCATCGCAACGGTATCGTCGGCAGTCGCACGCCGTGTCTCGAAGGCAAGTTCGATCAGCTCTACCCAGTGCTCGCCGAGCGTGGCTTCCGCTACGACGCCAGCGCAGTTCGGTACGAACCCGAATGGCCGAAGGCCAAAGCCGGCAACCTCTGGCAATTCGGTGCACCGACTATCCCGATTGCCGGTAAGCAGTTGTTGGCGGGGGACTACACCATCTGGAAGAACCTGACCGGCACCTATGGCGAGCTTCGCCAACAGGTTCGTGACGGCTACCTGGCCTACTTCGATCGCCGCTACTACGGCAACCGTGCGCCGGTCGAGCTCGCCGGCCACACCAAGCAACTGGCCGATGGGGCCTTCCTTGATGCCATGGGTGATGTGGCCATCGAAGTCTGCGGCAAGCCCGAGGTGCAGTGCATCACCTACGAAGAAGCCGTCGCCTGGCTTGACCAACACGCAGGTGACATCGCCGCGTTCGAGCGTGGTTCATTCACCAAGAAAGCCCGCTGAAAACGCGCTCTCGTCGGGTCGTAAGGTAGACAAATTCATCTCGTAACCAGGAGACCCGCAATGCATCATGTTCTCGCCCGCATCACCGTTAAGCCCGAGGCTGCCGACAGTGCTCGCGGAATCCTCGAAGAACTAGCGAAGCACACGCGAGCCGAGGAAGGGTGCGTGTCGTACGACCTTTATCAGCAGACCGAAACTCCCCACGTCTTCGTCACTGTCGAAGTGTGGAAGGACGCGGCAGCGGCCGACCATCACATGACTACCCCGCACATCGGTGCAGCCATCGGCGCCGCCGCGGAACTGTTTGCCGCGCCGCCGGAGATCCTTGCCTACGACCGGCTCATCTAAGAGGAGAAACGCCAGGTCAACAGGGGTTTTTCCAACTCTGTCACACCCCGCTGTCACAGTAACGGCATGACTTCTGCCGACCTCCTCATTCGCACCGTAACCACAAACGTTGATCGCCTCGGCTACACCGGTATCCCGGTCGGCTACGGCGGGTGTAGCACCCCGGGCTGCCGGTGCACCATGTCCTCGGAACGGTGGGCGTACACCATCGGCTTTCACGATCAGGGCCGACCTGAGTTGCTCGTTGCGGGCCTCACTCCGGGTCAGGTGAGTGTTGCCTTCCGCACCATTGATTACCTCTGGCACTCAGGTGAGAACGTCGGCGCCGGTTCCATCATCGACCTTGGCTCGCACACCCTTCGGTTGGAAGCGGTGCCAGCCGAGTGGCTCCTACATGACGCCAGTCGCATGGCTCTATGGCTTCGCCACTACGCCCATGACCGCACCCTGCCGGCTCTTCCGCAGCTTCTGCAGGTGCTGTGGTCCGATGACAACGGCCGCTTCCCTGACCAGTCCGGATACGACCACACGTACCTTCAGCCGATCCTCGCCGTCGACCCCACCGTCTATCCCCGCCGATCATCACGCTCCACCCGCCGCAACCGTCGCTCCCGCTAACAACTCCAGCGAGCAGGCAGATCGATCATAGAACGGCGTTGGCGATTTTATGTCACGTTGGGCGGACGAAGCCCGGTTCGCAACTTTCTCGACGGGCTGTCAGACGCGCAGATTGTTGCAGTGTTGGACGCAATGAAATCGGTTGCTGAACTCGGTCTCGCCGATGCTCGCTATCTTCGGGGCGAAATCTGTGCGTTCGTGGCTCAGTAGCCGGCCAACGGCGAGCGTAAACGGTCGTATAACACGGCGCGGGTTTGGGCTTCGAAGCTGCGGATGTGTTCTTCGATCACGGTGGCCGCTTTGTCGCCGTCGCCATCGCGAAGGGCGCTCAGGATGGCTCGGTGCTCAACCAGCGACTCATGCAGGTCGGCGCCGTCCTTGAGGTACATGTACCAAAGGCGTTCCGACTGCGTGTAGAGCATGTCGAGCGTCTGGAACAGGAACCGGTTCGCCCCGGCTTTGTAGACCTGCTCGTGGCAAAAGCGGTCGGCCTCGAGCAGATCGGTCCACTGGGCCGATGCGCCCTGGGATTCCACCTCGGCCAGCGCCGCATCCATCGCGCCCCAGTCAGCCTTCGTGCCTCGTACCGCCGCGAGCCGATGAACGTAGGGCTCAAGAATGGTGCGGGTCTCGAAGAGCACCGGCAGTTCGGCAACGTCGATGTTGGTGACCATCACACCCTGGCGGGGGAGGACCGTAACTAACTGATCGCGCTGCAGCCGCTGGATGGCCTCGCGGACGGGCGTGCGACCGATGTCCGAACGCTCGATCAACTCTTCCTCGCGCACGACCGAACCGGGTGCCAGATCAAGGCACACGATGGCGTGTTTGAGTCGCTCGTAGGCGACATCGGAGAGCGAGTTCGATGCGATGGACAGCAGCATACTCACTGATATATCTTGTGTACATAACAGAATCGGTCTCTTCAAGGGGTAACACGTGAGCGAATTTCCGACCAAGGCCAAGTGCGTCATCATCGGCGCCGGCATTGTTGGCAACTGTCTGGTCGGTCATCTGGCCCGCCTCGGCTGGACCGATATGGTCCTCATCGACAAGGGTCCGCTGCCGAATCCCGGTGGCTCAACCGGGCACGCCTCGAACTTCATTTTCCCCACCGATCACAACAAGGAAATGGCGCTGCTCACGCTCGACTCGCAGCGTCAGTACGTGGAGCTTGGCGTGAACACCGAGTGCGGCGGCATCGAAGTTGCCCGCACGCCCGAGCGCATGGAGGAATTCAACCGTCGCATGACCTCGGCCAAGGCTTGGGGCATTCCCTCCAAGCTCATCACGCCCGAAGAGATCAAAGAACTCGTCCCCTTCATCAACGAAAAGATCCTGCTCGGCGGCTTCTACACGCCGTCCGTGTCGGCCGTTGACTCGCTGCGTGCGGGAACGCTGTTGCGCGAAGAAGCCCAAGGCAAAGATGCACTGCAGGTCTTCGCCAACACCGAAGTGATGTCGATGGAAACCATCGACGGTGCCATCAGCGCGGTCGTCACCAACAAGGGCCGCATCGAGTGCGAGTACGTGGTCATCGCCTGTGGCGTGTGGAGCCCCCGCATTGCCGCCATGGCCGGCGCCAACATCCCGCTCACGCCCGCCGTGCACCAAATGGCCGACGTCGGTCCTATCGAAATCCTGCAGAAGTCCGGCAAGGAACTGGCCTACCCCATCGTTCGGGACATGGACACGTTCTGTTACGAGCGTCAGTCCACTGGCTCGATGGAGGTCGGCTCCTACGCTCACCGCCCGATCTTCATGCACCCGAATGACATCCCGTCGAACGAAGCTTCGGCGCTTTCGCCCACCGAGTTGCCGCTGACCTATGAGGACTTCGATCCGCAGATGGAACAGGCCCTCGAGCTCATGCCCGAGATCCTTGAGACGGCGGAAATTCGGTATGCCATCAACGGTCTGCTGTCCCTCACGCCCGACGCCATGCCGGTGCTCGGCGAGACCATCGAAGTACGCAACCTTTGGTCGGCCGCTGCGGTGTGGATCAAGGAAGGCCCCGGCATCGCCAAGCTCGTGGCCGAGTGGATGACCTACGGCTACCCGCACATCTGCGAGCCGCACTCATCTGACATCAGCCGTTTTTACGAGCACGAAAAGACCGAGCACCACATCTACGCCCGCTGTGGCGAGCACTTCAACAAGACCTACGGCATCGTGCACCCCCGTGAGCAGTGGGCCACCGAGCGCAACATGCGCCGCAGCCCCTTCTTCCCCCGCGAAGAAGCTCTCGGCGCGACGTTCTTCGACGCTCGTGGTTGGGAACGACCGCAGTGGTATGGCTGCAATGCACCGTTGGTTGAGAAATACGCCGAGCAATGCCAGGATCGCCCGCACGAGTGGGATGCCCGCTGGTGGTCGCCCATCATTAACGCCGAGCACCTTGCCATGCGCGAGAACGTCGGCATGGTCGACCTAACCGCGTTCTGCGAATTCGACATTACCGGCCCCGGCGCCATGGCCTTCCTGCAATTCATGACCGTGAATAACGTCGACGTAGCCGTTGGCCGCTCGGTGTACACGCCGCTGCTCACGGCCGATGGCGGCTTCCGTGCCGACCTCACCATCCTGCGGCTCGGTCAGAACCACTTCCGTGTGGTCACCGGCGCGTTCGATGGCGGTCGTGACAAGTACTGGTTCACGCGCCACATGCCCACCGACGGTTCGGTCACCTTCACCGACATGTCAACGGCGCTGTGCACCATCGGCGTGTGGGGCCCGAAGGCGCGCGACCTCGTTTCTGGTCTGACCGACGCGGACATGTCGAACGAAGGGTTCCCCTACGGCTCGGTGCGCGACGTGTTGATCGACGGCATTCCATGCACGCTGTTTCGAGTGTCGTACGTCGGCGATCTCGGCTGGGAGATCTACACCAAGATGGAGCACGGCCTGCGGCTGTGGGACACACTGTGGGCCGCTGGCCAGGAGCACAACGTGGTGCCCGTCGGTATCGGCGTGTACGGCCTGACCGGTCGTATCGAGAAGGGCTACCGCCTCATGGGTGCCGAACTCGAAAGCGAATACACACCGGTGGAGGCTGGTCTCGCTCGCCCGAAGGTGAAGTCGGCTGACTTCATCGGCAAGGCCGCCTACTTGAAGGCTCGCGACGCCGAAGTTGTTGCGGTGCTCTGCACCCTCACGGTCGACAGCCACATGAGTAAGGCCGGGATCAACCGCTACATGACTGGTGGCAACGAGCCGATCCTCACCCTCGACGGTGAGCGCATCGTCGATGCCAAGGGTCG
>JANMCE010000155.1:0-2092 GCA_031360915.1 Actinomycetes bacterium
GTCAAACACGAGGCTCCCACCGGTCTTTGACATCTTGGTCCAGGTGGTGCCGGCCCGTTCGTTGAGGGTCAATATTTCACCGGCGACGATCGGGCGGAAGTACTCGAAGTGCTGCTCGGCATGCAGCGCGCCGGTGCGGGCGATTTCGGCGCCCGATGGTGTGGCGGCCGAACCAAACCATGGTTCATCGAGCTTGGGGCGAAGCATGGCGTCGGGGTCAAACTGGGTGGAAGCCATGGTGAACGTCGGCGGGGCGATCACGCCGCCAAAGGCTTTGGCCGCATCGGATGACGCGTCGGTGTAAGCCGGGTTCTCATCCCCAATCGCTCGCGCAAACATCAGGATGTGTGATGCCTCAATCGGAAAACTTTCAATAGTCATGTGCTGTCCTTCCCCCCGCCCCCGGGCGGTTAGTCAGTGTCAACGACGGTACACAGGGAACGTACCTGACACTTGTGTCAGACTAAAATCCTCAGTGCGGCAAGACCGGGCCGTCCGCAGATTTCAGGGGGAAGCTGTTCATGTCCAAGCCACTCGAAGGTGTCCGCGTTCTTGAAGTTGCTGCGTGGACGTTCGTACCCGCAGCCGGGGCGATCCTCGCCGATCTCGGTGCCGAGGTGATCAAGGTTGAGCCCCCGACCGGTGACCCGCAGCGAGCGCTGAAGAATCTGCTCAACTTGCCCAAGGACGGCCCGAACCCGTTCAACGAGATCCCTAATCGCGGCAAGTTAAGCATCACTGTCGACCTGACGACCCCCCGTGGCGCGGAGGTCATCCGCACGCTGGCGGCTACCAGCGACGTGTTCCTCACCAGCTACCTGCCGAACGTTCGCAAGAAGCTGGGTCTTGATGTAGAGGACCTTCGTGCCGTGAACCCGAAAATCATTTACGCCCGCGGTACCGGCTGGGGCGATCAGGGCCCCATGCGCAACACCGGTGGCTATGATCTGGCCTGCGGATGGGCGTCCTCAGGCTTCGCGAAGCGCCTTCAGGACTCTACTGACGGCGACGCCCCCCCGCAGCAGCCACCGGCGTTCTACGACCTGCAGGGCGGCACCACGCTGGCCGGTGCGATCTCCACCGCCCTCTTCAAGCGTGAGCGCACTGGCGAGCCCTCGATCGTTGATGTGTCCCTGCTCAACACCGCCATGTGGTCGATGTCGCCCGACCTGGTCAGCGCCCCGTATCAGGCTGGCCCGATGATCTCCAAGCGCGTGTCGCCGAGCAATCCGGTCGTGAACTGGTACCGCACCGCGGACAACCGTTGGCTCTATCTGGTGCTGCTGCAGGCCGACCGGTTCTGGGCCGAACTATGCGGCGTGATGAATCGTCCCGAGCTGATTGCCGATGAGCGTTACGCCAACATGGGTGTGCGCTACGCCAATCGTGAGGAATGCGTCCGCACCCTCGACGCCATCTTCGCTGAGGCGACGCTGGAGGAGTGGAAGGCTCGCCTGGCCAACTTCAGCGGCGTGTGGGCCCCCGTGCTTGACGTGAAGGAAGTGCATTCGCACCCGCAGGTCGGCCCGAACGGCTACCTGCCGACCCTTACCGACAATAGCGGCGTCGAATTCCGGATCGTCTCGGCCCCGATGCACTTCGATAACATCCCGACGGTGCCCCAAGGCCCGTCCCCCGAACTCGGCCAGCACACCGAAGAGCTGCTCATGAACGCCGGCATGGAATGGGACGCCATTTCCGCCCTTCGCGACGCCGGCGCCCTCGGCTAGTCGTCCCAAGGCCCGTTGCAGCAAGCGATGTATGCATAAATGCTTACATCGTGGATATCGGGAAGCTTGTGAGCAACGCACGTCTTTCGGCCGGATGCACGATCCGCTCGCTCGGTGCCGACGCTGAGGTTGCAGGATCGACGATTACCCGTATTCAGTCCGGCACGGTCGACCCATCGGTGAAGACACTGGCGCGCATTCTCGACGCTGCTGGCTTCACGCTTGTGATCAACGCGGTGCGCCACGGAGCTCCACCACGACCGCACCTTACCGATCTCATCGGCGCGTGGTCGTATCACCGAGGCCGACTTCGGCTCGACTGGACGCGATGGCGCGCATCCTCGATCGGTTGGCGTTACAGC
>JANMCE010000163.1:0-3279 GCA_031360915.1 Actinomycetes bacterium
CTTGGGCGACCTGCGGCGCGAGTCGGCCGTTGTAGTCGATGGCCGCGATGTCGCCGATGGCTAACACGTGGTCGTGCTCAATGAGCCGGAGGTCGGGCCGAATGGGAATACGCCCGCCCCGGCCGAGTTCCACGCCCAGCAGCGCTCCGAGAGCGTTGGCCTTCACCCCTGCGGCCCACACCACCGTGCGGGTCAGCATGCTCGTGCCGTCGCCGAATACGACGTGATCGTCGGCCACGAGGCTCAGTGGCGTGTTGAGCCGAACGTCGACGCCGCGGCTGCGTAACGTCTCGACCGCGTGGCTGCTCAGCTTCGGCGCAAAGGGTCCAAGCAGCCGATCCTGACCCTCCACCAACACGATCTTCACCCGGGACACATTGAGGTCCGGAAAGTCTTTGCGCAACACCTTGTCCACCAGTTCGGCCAGAGCGCCGGCGATCTCCACACCGGTCGCTCCCCCACCCACAACCACGAACGTCAACGCGCCATCGTCGTTGGTGCCCGAGGCCGACTCCTCGAATCGGGTGAGTACGTGATTGCGCAGCGCTGTGGCGTCTTCGAGCGTGTAGAGCGACAGACCGAACTCGGCGGCTCCCGGTACACCGAAGTGGTTGGTGGTTGCTCCTGCGGCGACGACCAGCCAGTCCCAGGGCATCACGGTTCCGTTATCGAGCGTGAGGTTCTTGGCAGCGGTATCGACGGCAGTGACCATGCCGAGCTGGAATTTGGCTCGTTGCGATCGTCGCAAGATCCCTCGAACCGGGTAGGCGACATCGGCCGCGTTCAGGCCTGCGGTAGCCACCTGGTAGAGCAGTGGTTGGAAGGTGTGGAAGTTGTGACGATCGATCAGAGTCACGTCGACGTTCGAGCCACGAAACGCCCGCACACAGGCCAGGCCACCGAAGCCGGCTCCGATCACAACCACGTGCGGCGATGGTTTCGACGCCATTTCAGCTGTCGTCATACCGACAGTCAATCACGACATTCGGTGATCGTTTGGGGTCGTTCGACACAACAGCCCGGATGCCTGGCGGCACCTACATCGAGGCGTACACGCGTCGAAGGAGGGCCGAGCGGACGGCCCTCCTTCGAACTGCGGCCGACGGGTCAGGCCGCAGGCTTGGGGCATTTCGCGGCGACTTTGGCCTCGATATTGACGAGGCGGTTGGCGGCCGTTTCGGCGTGGGCCTTCACCTTCGCGATGCGGGCTTCGATCTTGGCGACCTTCTCGGTCTTGCCTGCCGCCGTTGCCTTGGATTCGGCGTCTTGCAGTTTGGTGATAGCCGCGTCTCGCTTCTCCTGATTGGCCTTGATGCGAGCAATCACCTCCGGAGCCTTTGCGCACTTGGCTTCTTTGGCAGCCGCCGTAGCAGCCGGATCTTTTGGCGGGTTCGTGGTGGCAGCAAAGGCACCGGAGCCGGCGGCGACAACAACGGTTCCGGCGAGGGCAACGGTGGCGATGAACTTACGGATCATTTCGGGGGGTTTCTCCTTGTGAGATGGGGTTGACATGCATGAGGTGATGTCCACCACTCTGGAGGTTCCGTATGAGCGAAGTGTGAGCGATCAGTCCGCGAAGTATGAAGCGGTGCGACGGTCCTGCCCGAAGCGGAACCGCGCCCGGGCTGCTACGACCACCGCTGGGTCGACTTCAGCGATGAGCACGGCCTCGGTCTTGGCTCCGGTTGCGAGCAGTTCACCCAACGGGTCCACGATGCGGCTGTCCCCGGCGTAGTTCAACGTCGGATCACTGCCCACCCGGTTCACGCCGATGACATAGGCCTGATTCTCGATAGCCCGGGCCTGCAGCAATGATTGCCACGGCAACCGCCTCGCTTCTGGCCAACTGGCCGGAACTACATAGCAGTCGGTGACGGGTGCCAACTGCCAGAACTCGTCCGCGAAACGAAGGTCGTAGCAAACGAAGAAACTGGTCTTCAGACCTTCGATGTCGACGGTGAGGAACCGCGTGCCTGCCTCGTAGTGCTCGTCCTCGCCGCCGTAAGAGAACGGATGGATCTTGTCGTAGTGGTGCATGGTGCCGTCGGGAGCGAACAGAAACAGCCGGTTAACCGGGCGCGACTTCGCCGGGTCAATGGTGGGGACCGAGGCACACATCCACACGCCATGGCGGGTCGCCTGCTCGTGCAACCAGGCCGACGAGGGACCTTCCAGCGGCTCGGCCACCCGATCGGGTGCAAGGGTGAAGCCGGTGGAAAACATTTCGGTCAGCACGATGAGTCTCGCTCCGCTCGCGGCGGCTCCGGCGATCATGGGATCGAGATGACGGCATGTAGCGGCGGCGTCTTCCCAGACGATGTCATGTTGAATGGCGGCTACTTTCATGGTCGCAATCCTTCCAGCCGACGGCACGCTTCATCGAGTACGTCCAGCTTCTTGCAAAAGGCGAACCGCACGAGCCGACGACCGGCCTCGACGTTGTCGTAGAACACTTGAGTGGGCACGGCAACCACCCCGCAGCGATGCGGCAGTTCGCGGCAGAATTCCAGCCCGTCGGTGCCACCGAGCGGCGTGATGTCGGCGGTCAGGAAGAACGTTCCCTGGGTCGGCATCACATCGAACCCGGCCTTCTCGAGACCTGCGCTCAGCATGTCGCGCCGCATCCGCAGGTTCTCGGTGAACGCGCTGAAGTACGAATCGGGTAGCCCGAGGCCAACCGCGATGGCGTACTGGAACGGCCCACTCGAAACATAGGTGAGGAACTGCTTGGAGCAACGCACCGCACTCACCAGCTCGGGGGTCGATGTGATCCAGCCGACCTTCCAACCCGTGACCGAAAACGTCTTCCCGCCGGAACCAACCGTGATGGTGCGTTCGCGCATACCGGGCAGCGTGACGATAGGAATGTGCTCGCCTTCAAACACGAGATGCTCGTAGCACTCGTCAGCCATCACCAACAGGTCATGCTCCACCGCAAGCGCGGCGATCGCCTCGAGTTCGGCCCGAGTGAACACCTTGCCCGTCGGGTTGTGCGGTGTGTTGAGCAGCAGCATGCGTGTGCGCGGGGTGATCGCCTTGCGCAGCGCGTCGAGGTCGAGCGCGTAGTCGGGCGCATAGAGCGTAACCCCGACCCGCTTTGCACCGGCCATCGAGATGCAGGCGGCGTAGCTGTCGTAGAATGGCTCGAACGCGATCACTTCATCACCGGTGGACAGCATGCTCAACAGCACGCTGGCGATGGCCTCGGTGGCACCACAGGTGACCAGCACCTCGGTCTCGGCGTCAAAGGTCAGGTCGTAGAAACGCTTCTGGTGGGCG
>JANMCE010000169.1:0-13532 GCA_031360915.1 Actinomycetes bacterium
CCAGGACCGCAACTACCAAGACGGTGACCAGCGCACTCTGCACAATCGTCGAACGATCAACGGTGAGCAGATGCCCGAACAGCAAGGACGTGAGATCAGAAGTAAAGCTCGCTCGCCGACTGACGATCACAACCCCGGCGGCGAAAAACGTTGCGACCAACAGCGCCAGCACCGAGTCGTCATCCACCCGTCGCGCCGAACTGAGCAGCGTCAGCAACACCGTGGATACCACTGCCGCAACCAGGGCCCCGACAAAGAGGGATTGCCGAGCGAAGAACGCGATGGCTACACCAGGGAACATGGTGTGGGTGAGCGCGTCAGCCACGAAGGCGTGACGGCGCACCAGCACCAACGTGCCGACACATCCCGATGCGACCGCTAGGAGCAGAACTTCGAGCAGCGCCCGTTGCATGAACGGCTCGGAGAACATCAGTGAGTGTGCGCGGCGATGACGGTGGTGCCGTTGTCGAGCGAGTGAATCGCCGGGCCGTAGGCCTGAGCGAGATGCTCGGAACCCAATACTTCGGCGGGCGTACCGAAGCCCACCATGTGTCCGTTGAGAAGGCACGCCTCGCTGCACGCGAGATGGGCAAAGGCCAGGTCGTGGGTGGAGATAACGATGGCCACACCGTTGGCGCGCAGGCGATCCATCACATCGATCAGCAGTTGCTGGCTGGTTGCATCCACCCCGTTGAACGGCTCGTCGAGCAGCAGCAGCCGGGCGTTCTGCGCAATGGCCCGGGCTAGCAGCACCCGTTGGCGTTGCCCTCCCGACAGCGTGCCGAAACGTGAGCGGGCCCGATCGGTGAGACCAACTTCGGCCAGTGCGGCGTGGGCTGCAGCGCGATCGGCGCGCCGCGGTCGTCGGAACCAGCCGACCTCTCGGTAGCGACCCTGTAGCACCACCCCGAAAGCATCAATCGGGAACTCAGGGTCGAGCGTGTCGGCCTGCGGTACGTAGGCGACGTGTCGGCGGGCCGCGACGGGGTCGAGACCGAGCACCGACACGCTGCCGTGTACGACGGGCACCAAGCCGAGGATGGCGCGTAAAAGCGTCGACTTGCCGGCGCCGTTCGGACCGACGACCGCCAAGGACGACCCGGGGGAGAGGTCGAACGAGACGCCGTGTAACACCGGGTCACGGTCATAGGCCACCGCCAGAGAATCGATGCAGAGCGGCTGCGCGTCGGTCATGTCTTCACGCTAACGCCGTCACGATCGTGCGCACATTGTGGCGCATCATCTTCAGATACGTGTCACCATCAGAACCCGCCGGTCCGAGACTGTCACCGTAGAGCGCATCGTCCCCGGTGATGACCTTGACACCGGCTTCGGCAGCGACCGCTTGCGCGGTCTTCGGGGGGAGCGACGATTCGGAAAAGATGGCCTTCACTCCAAGCGCCCGGATTTTCTTCACTAGCGCCTGCACATCGGCCGTGGACAACTCGGTGGCCGTGTCGAAGCTGGGGATGACCGCGCCGACGAACTCGAACCCGTAGCGGTCGATGAGGTAGCCGAACGCATCGTGGTTGGTCACCAACTTGCGGTTGGGCAGCGCGGCAACCTGGGCGGTGATGTCGGCGTCGAGCTGATCGAGTTGGGCGATGTACGCCGTGAGGTTGGCGGTGAAAGTTGCGCTCTTGTCGGGCAGGGCCTTGACGAGCGCCGACGCAATCGACGTCACCATGATCTTGGCGTTGGCCGGGTCGTGCCAGATGTGCGGATCACCGGGGCGGAGCAACACGCCGTCACTAGCGACCACGACGGCGCCAGTGGGTGGGCTGGCGGCCCTCACCTTGGCGAACCAGGGCTCCAAGCCGACTCCGTTGGTCACCACGACGGCAGCGGTGCGGATCGTGGTTAGATCCGCGGGCGTAGGTTCGTACTCGTGCGGATCGACGCCCGGTTTCACCACGCTGTAGACCTTCACGGCATCTCCACCGATGACCCGGGCGAAATCCGCGGTCTGGCTGCTGGTTGCCACGACGACCGGCAGACCCGCGCCCCGTTTCGTCACTGGACTGCAGCCTGCCGCGCCGATGACAAGCACGGCGGCGAGGGCAGCAACGTTGCGAACCATGCCGAAATGATACTGATTCTCAGAACGAGTACCAACACCAGAGTGTTTCTCAGTCATTCTCAAAAGATGGCTAGGCTACCCACATGGCGGGGAGTGAGCTCGACACCATTGCCACCACCCGGCTGCGGCGCGACAGCCAGCGCTATACGGCGAACCGGCGCGAACTGGTCCGCCTGTTTGCTGACACCCCTGACCCACTGACCATCCCTGAGATTCTTGAGCGACGTCCGGATCTCGCGAGCAGTTCGGTGTACCGCAATCTGGCCGTGTTGGAGCGCGCTGGCGTGGTCCGCCGCATCGTCACATCCGACGAATGGGCTCGCTACGAACTGGCCGAGGAGTTCACGGAACATCATCATCACCTCATCTGTTCGCAGTGTGGTGTGGTGCGTGACTTCACCGTGTCTCGGTCGCTCGAGCGAGCGATCGACAAGGCGCTCGAGTCGATTGCCGAGCGTGCCGGTTTCCGCCTGCAGCATCACACGCTCGATCTCGTCGGCCTCTGCCTGAAGTGCAGCGCCTGAGGTGCCCTGCTTAGCCCCGTACCACCCGGTCAAGCGACCAAAGGGCCAGCAGCGCGAACACCACCGCTGCGCCGGTGTGGAGTAACCGAATCGGCAACTTGGTGAGCAGTCGGCGTCCAACCAACACCGCCAGCACTGCCACGCTGCAGACGGCGGACAATCCACCGAGGAAGACCAAGAACGGGCTTGGTTGTGTAGCCGCCAGTCCGGCGACAGTGAGCTGGGTGAGATCGCCCAGTTCAGCCACAAGGATGGTGCCGAAGGCCAGCAACAGAACCCGCATGAAGCTTCGCGTCGGCGCCGCAGTATCGAGCGCAGCCGCGACCTTCTCACCCCGGCTCCGCCACAGCACGACCGACCCGACTGTGAACAGCACCACGGCCCCGACCCCAACCCCACGCTTTGGCAACCGGTGCAATAACCCGCCCGCCAACGTGGCCACCGACATGTGGATGGTGAATGCGCCAGCCACGCCAAGCCACACCGCCAGTGGTCGGCGATGAGTGCCGGTCAGCACGAGTGTGGCAACCATGCTTTTGTCCGGAAGTTCGGCCAGAAACACCGGCACGAACGCCGCGAAAAACGAGGACCACTGCACGGTCAGCGGACTTTGACCGGCGTGGAGAATCGAACGGTCTCGCCGCCGTAGGTAGCCAACACTTCGAGCTTCCACTCACCGGTCACCGGGATTACTACGTTTTCGAAACTGGCGTGGTTGGCCAGCCGCTGCGTCGGTTGCGCCGCAATCGCCGGGATGCCAGCCGCGTCGTTGCTGAAGCGAATGGTGATGGCACTCGGGTTCTTGATACTGCCGTCGTTGTTCTGAACGGTCACGTGCACCGTGTTGACCCCCTGGGCTGCCGGCTCCACGATGATGTCGGCCGCGCGGCTCCCCACCACCAGCGTGGTGGTGAACGGTTTCGGCGCGGCAGGTGCGGGCGGAGGCGCGGCGATGAGCGACATAGTGAGGGCCAAAACACCTGTCGCGAAAACGACCTCGAGTCCGACAAGGTCGCGCAGCTTGATCGGGCCGTTGCCGTCGGCGCGGCGGGTGAGTTGGCGCGACGTTCCGCCGATCACGATAAGCACGGCTACCACGATGAGCTTGCTTCGCAGCGTGTGCCCGTAGCCGCCGTCCCATCCGTCCCATTCCCGCAACTGCCGGGCGCTCTGTACCACACCCGAACCAACCACGCCGACCACGCTGACGAGGGCAACGTTGGAAAACCGTTTCAGACTGCCGAGGCCTCCTCCGCCGGTAAGCGCGAGCAGCCCAAGCGACAGACCTCCGACCCACGCGCTGGCAGCGGCGAGATGCACGAGCGTCATGGCCACGCCGGCAACTGGCCATCGTCCGCTCGTCCCATGACCGCCTTTGGCCATGCCGACGAAAACGACCAGTGCCGTGGCGGCCAAGGCAAGCCCCCAGAGTCGCTTACCGACGTCGGCCGCGGCCAAAGCGACGATCACCAGCAACAGCGTGCCAACGGTGCGAAGTACCCACCACTTGCCCGCCTCGCTCGAAAGGACGGCCCGCCAACCGGTGGTGTCCGTAAAGCCGGTAATGCCGCGGCCCGACGCCTGCGCGGCGGCCAGCCCGATCAGCGCAGTCGACGCCACCGCCGCCACGATCGACGCAATCTGGATGACCCGCCCGGCCCTACCGTTTTGCGCCCCCTCCGGCCAGCAGCGGCGGAGGAAGAACAGACCTCCCACGGCAACCATGACCCCGACGTACAGCAGCAGCCGAGCCAAGGCCGTGACGACAGGGAGGGCGCCTCGTTCACTCGTCGTCGACAATTTGGTCACGAGGCTGGTGGACACCGGCGCGCTGGCCCGTCCGACCTGGAAGGTGAATGCGCCGCGCGTCAGATGTCCGTCGGAGGCAATGACCTGGTACACCGCAACGTAGCCACCGTCGGCCAGGTCGGAAACGCTGGCCGCCACGGCATTTACTTCACCCCCGGGATGCTCCGGTGCGCCAATGGCGACATTGGCCCCCTTTTCGTCAACCAGTCGAAGCGCGCCAAGTGAGATCTCAACGGGAGACCCGAATCGCACCAGGACGCGTGGCGGACTCGCCTCCACCGTGCTTCCCGACGCAGGTTCAGTACCAAGCGCGGCGGCGTGGGCGTGGGCGGGTGACGCCGTTGTGACGGTGCCCAACAGCACGGCGATCAGGGTGCCGGACAGCGCAAGGAGCCATCGTCGTGCGAGCGTTCCCGGCCGGTGCATCTTCCTAGGTTGCCACCTCGCGGCTACTTTGGGACAGGTGACTCCCCCGCTGCCGCCCGGATACGTGCGTACGGTGAGCGGTCGCGGCGAAATGTTCTTCCGACATCACCAGGGTGGAGAGCCGGGCGCTCCAACGTTGCTGCTCTTGCACGGCTGGACTGCCAGCGCCGATCTCCAATGGTTCACCGCCTACGAGCTGCTCGGTGAGAAGTATCCGTACATCGCCGTTGACCATCGTGGTCATGGCCGCGGCATTCGTTCGGTGACGCCATTTTCACTCGAGGCCTGCGCCGATGACGCCATGGCGCTGGCCGCTGAACTCGGTGTCGACAAGGTCATTCCGGTCGGCTACTCGATGGGCGGCCCGATCAGCCTCTTGGCGTGGCAACGGCATCGCGAGCATATTGCTGGCCTGGTGCTGGCCGCCACGGCGCTCGAATGGCAGTCCACCTGGCGTGACCGCTGGGACTGGGCGTTTCTTCCGTTCAGCGAGTCGGTCTTTCGTTCGCGACTTGTGTCCGTCGGGGTGGCGTTGTGGGCTCGGCTGGCTGGGCGTGATGAACCACTGCCGCATCGCGAGTGGTTTCTCAGCGAGCTACGGCGCAGTGACCCGCGGGCCCTGGTGGAAGCCGGACGTTGCCTCAAGCATTTCGATGCCCGTGGTTTCGCTCCCGGGGTGGACGTGCCGGCCGCCGTGGTCATCACCACCAAGGATCGACTGGTCAAGCCCTTGAAGCAGCACGCCCTCGCCGACGCGGTACACGCTGCCGTAGTGGAAATGCCCGGCGATCACCTCTGCACGGTGACCCACGGAGCTGATTTTGCCGACCGCCTCCGCCAGGCGGTCGACAAGGTTTCCCACCAGATTTGAGGACCTTTTCTTCTTTGTGACGGTTAGTTCTTGGTCACGGCGCGCTGGGCCGTCGGGCGACCGATGAAGCTCACGGTGACGAGCATGATGCCAAGTATCGTGACGAGTGCGGCCGGCACCAGGACGCGGCCCGACGTTTGTGATCCGGTGACCGGCAAATTGGTGACCGTATCCGGTGCGAGTGACACCGTGGAACCCAGAACGGTTGGCTGCAGCGGTACCGCAACCCGAGTGGTGGGCGGCACCTGCGTTACCGGCGGGCCGGCCAGCGCGGTCGGGGTGGTGGTGGGGCCAGGGACGGTGGTGGGCGTGGATGCGGCGGTGGTGCTGCTCGGCGCGGCCGTGGTGCTGGTGGATGTCGTGGTCGTGGTCGTTGGTATACCGACATCGGCCTGGCAGGTCTTTGGTTGCTCAACCAGGATTGCCCGAGTGCCGGTAACGGTGGCACCGGCAGCGTCCTTCCACGACACTGCGATGGTGACCGTGAAGCTGGCCACGCTGGTGGAAATACCGGTAGCGGTGCCTTCCAGGTTGCCGGCCGTGCCGAACGAGCCCAGTTGGGTACCCACGCCCATGCCCTGCACCTGAACACCGTTGGTGACGCTCAAGGCAGTGACGGTGGCGGGCACCGGGTTGTCGTTGTTGATACCGGGGTACCCGTTCCAGGTCGGTCCAACTGCGGCGCACTGGGCCCATGACCAGGTCGGCAGGACCGTGGCGTTGGCTGCGGAGGCCGAAAACAGGGAAATGGCCAGTGCCGCCACGCTTGCCACGGTGAGTCGTTTGGTGAGAGCCATCGACTGGCTTCCTTTCGTCGGGTCATTCGCTGCGGCGCCCGGTGGGTTGCTGCATTCCAGATGAATCCTGGAGAATCACCTACGAAGGTAACCGTTCGTAGTCCTGTTTATAAAGACATCCTCTACAAACTTGACGAAAACAAGAGATTACTCCGATGGATTTTGCTTAGGAGTCCGTCGCTTCTATACGCTCCGTGAGCTTGGCAACCGCATTGGTGAGTTCGGTCAAATCGGCGCCCGTCACCATGTCCGACAACGCCAACCGAACGCTGGCCAATTCACGAGCCAAATATTCCGTATCCGCTTGCGTGCGCTCGGTGATTGCCCGGTCCCGTTCGGTCGTGGCCCTGTCCCGTGATTCGGTCCGGTTTTGGGCGAGCAGAATCAAAGGCGCGGCGTACGCAGCCTGCAACGAGAGCAACAGCGTCAGTAGCTGGAGTTGCTTGCCGTCAAACGACCTGACGAACTTGTTGACGAAGAGCCACATCACGATAAACATCGTTTGCCACACGAGAAAGCGGGCGGTGCCGATGAAACGGGCGATGGCTTCGGAGAACTGGCCGAAGGCCTCTGGGTCATAATGGATGCCAAAGCTGCGCCCTGGCCGGCGGGGAGCGGAGAGATCTTCGCGGCGCTTCATGTGCGGACCGGTCGTCGTCGTTGGCGCCAGCCTGCGGGCAGCACTCGGTCGAGCACGTCGTCAACGGTAATTGCGCCGAGCAGTCGGTTTTGCTCATCGCAGACGGCGATCGACAGCAGGTTGTATTCGGCCAGCCGCTCGGCCACTTCACGGTCAGGTGTCGAGGGCAGAATGGTCGGTTCTTCTTCTAAACACCGCCCCAGGGTCATTGAGGGTTGCTCGCGCAGCAGTCTCTGGAAGTGCACGACACCTAGGTAGTTCCCGGTTGGCGCCACCCACGGCGGCTGGGTGACGAAGACCTGTGCCGCGATCGACACCAGCCACTCCGGGTCGCGGATGTGAGCGAGCGCCTCTGCGACGGTTGCGTTGGGGCCGAGCACGATCACCTCCGGCGTCATCAAACCGCCCGCCGTTCCCTCGTCGTAGGTGAGGAGGCGTCGCATGATGTCGGCCTCCTCGGGCTCCATGGCGTCGAGAATGCGGGTGCGCTGCTCACCCGGCATTTCGGCCAAAAGGTCGGCGAGGTCGTCGTATTCCATTTCGTCCAACACGCTCATAATGCGATCGATCCCGAGACCTTCGATCATGCGGAGTTGCTCGGCCTCTGGCAACTCTTCGAGCAGGTCAGCGAGGCGATCGTCGTCAAACATTTCGGCCAACTGCTTGCGCCGTTCGAGCGGCATGAGGCGGATGGCGTGAGCAACGTCAGCGGGGTGCATGTCGCGCATGCGGGCCACTTCAGCCGCCATTTCGGTGGTCGCGAAAAGTGCGGCCACCTGCTCCCAGTCAACGACGCGTTCGCTCTGGCGACGACGCAGCGGGCTTGACCCCTTTCGCAGGCGGACGGTCGCGACTTCCCACGGGCTGGTGCGTGCGGTGGTGGCGCGCAACGCAATGTCGGACACCGTCTCGTCACCGATCTTGCGGTCGATCAGATCCTTACCCACCAGGATCTCTGTACTCTTCGGCTTGAAAGGATTGAGGTCAAGGTCCCAGCTGCGAAGACGAGCACCGTCGTTGTCCAAGCTCGCGACTCGGCTGGCGTTTACGAAGATACGTCGCTTCTGGCTGAGCGCCACGAACCCGAGCACGCGGGGTGCCTGGGGGCCGGTGGTGGGGGCGATAACGATATCTTCGAATCGGCCGATAGTGGCGCCGTCGGCGTCGAGTAACGGCAGGCGCATCACCCTGAATGCGTAGATAAGGTCGGCTGCCATACCAAAAGGGTATACGCCACGGCTCCGCAGCGACGTGTAGTTGGGATTCAAGTGAGTGGTCATAGGCTTCGCCGGGTGGTAGCTGATGTGAAGGAACTGGACCTGCCGGAGTTCGATCTGACGGTGTTCACGCTCAGCAGATCTCAGATCGTGGCTCGGATTCGTGAGGCTCGCACGCAGCATCCGTGGTTGGCCCGCAACCCACTCGGCATCAACATCACCTCGTATGAACACACCGTTGGCGTGTTGCGGGACCGTCGTTTTCACTCAGCCATTTCCCTCATCCCTCAGATGCAGGGCCTGGACGTGCAGTTGAACGATCGACCATCGATTCTTTCGACCGAGGGTGACGTCCATGATCGTCTCCGACGTCTGGTGGCGCCGGCGTTCACACCCAAGGCCGCCGATCGCCTGCGGCCCTACATGCGTCAGGTCATCACCGAGTTGGTTGATGCTGCGCTACCCAGCGGAAGGGTTGACATGATCGCGGACGTGTGTGAGCCGTACCCGATCCCGGTGATTTGCGAACTCCTCGGTGCACCGAAGGGCGACTGGCGCCTGTTCTCCGCTTGGGCCACCGACTTGCTCCGCATCTTCAACAACAACCTCGCCGTCGATTTTCCCGTCATTCTTGCGGCTCGAAATGAGCTGACGCCCTACATCCAACAACTGGTGGAAGAACATCGTCAATCACCGCGTGAGGATTTGCTATCGGACCTGATCGCCATTGAGGAATCAGGCGATCGGCTCTCCACGCCGGAACTCGTCACCATGGCCGAGGCAGTGCTTGTGGCCGGGACCGACACCACCCGTAATCAACTCGCCTGCATCATGGCCTTGTTTGCGGAGCATCCAGACCAGTGGGAGTTGTTAATCAACGATCCGTCACTGGCCCCGCGAGCGGTGGAAGAGGGCATGCGCTACCTTGGCGCGATCCGTGGCACCGTACGGGTTGCGTCAGAGGACATTGAGTACAACGACGTTTTCTTCGCCAAGGGCACGATTGTGTTTCCGAGCTTCCTTGGCGCCAACTTCGAGGACGGCCGATTTCCCAGTCCTGACACGTTTGACATCACCAAGGTTCCGGCCCGAAGTCCGCACCTCACGTTCGGCTCCGGTATTCATCACTGTCTTGGGGCGTGGTTGGCGAGGGCCGAACTCCAGGAGGCACTGCCGGTGCTTGCGGCGCAGCTGCCTCGACTCGAATTGGTTGACCCCATTGCGTGGAAGTCAGTGCTGATCGGGATTTGGGGCCCGGAACACATGGTGTTCCGGGCCCCGTAGCCGATCTACAAATACTGGGGCAGGTCCGCCGCGATCTCTTCGGGCGTGGTCTTCGGGGAGTATCGGGCTACGACCTTGCCGGCTCGATCGACCAGGAACTTTTCGAAGTTCCAGGTGATGGCGTCGGTATCGCCAGCTCCGGGCTGTTCGTGCCGTAGCCACTTGTACAAGTCGCTGGCTCCGTCGCCGTTCACCTCGATCTTGGCAAACATAGGAAACGTGGCTTCGTACTTACTGGTTGCAAACGCAAGTATTTCGGCGTTGGTGCCCGGTTCTTGCGAAGCGAACTGGTTGCACGGAAAGGCCAGCACATTGAACCCGGCTGCCTTGTTGTCTTGATAGAGCGCACGCAGACCTGCGTACTGAGGGGTAAGCCCTCAAGCGCTCGCAACGTTGACGATCAGGTTGACCTGATCCGTGTATCGATCAAAGCTGACGGATTCCCCGGTAATGGAATCCATCGTGAAGTCAGTAAATTCCGACAATGGTCTCTCCTCGTTAGAGCGCACTGCGGGAGAACCTAACGCGGCCAGCTATGCGGTGGGACATGCCGTGGAGGGTGCCGGCTTTCCGGCGAGGCGATCGGCGAGGTAGGCCAAGATGTCGGGCATGGCCTTGGCGATAACCGAGACGTGGGTCTGATCGGGATAGGTCTGGCGTTCGATGGTGAAGCCGCCGGTCTTGCAGGCCCGGTTGAACATCAGCAGGCTACCGACGACGGGAATCTGCTCATCCTTGTCGCCGTGATAGATGAAGATCGGCACGGTCGTCGCCAGGTTGCCGGGCGTGTTGTCCTCAAGGTAGGTGGCGAACGGCTCGACCGAAGCCGGGTCGGCCTTGATGTAATCCTCCGGCGGTTTGCCCTGAAACTGGGCGACGGTTTCGAAACAGTTCTTGCTGGCAAAGTCCACCGCTTGCAAGCCGACTGGCGTGTAGACCTGCGACTCATCGAGGTTCGGGTATGCGGCCTTGAACCCCGCGCCCGCCATGAAGATGTACCCGAAAAACGGGCTGGTGCGAAGGGCAGCAGAGAGCAGTTTCAACTCGACCGCGGGTGCCCCGGCGGCTACCCCGACGACCTGCGCGTCGGGTGCATAGGTTGGTGCCAATTCCGCCGCCCACAGCGTTGCGCCGCCGCCCTGACTGTGCCCCCAAACGACCGACTTGCCGGTCGTGCGGCTCAGGATGCGAGCCGCCCGAATGGAATCGAGGACGTTCGGACCCTCACTTCGACCGACCACGTACGGATGCACACCGGGCGTTCCCAGTCCCTCGTAATCGGTGGCCGTGACGATGTAACCATCGCTGAGGAACTGGGCGGTTGCCTGGCTCGGCTCGCTGTTGCTCGATTGTTTGCTCGGGGCGCACCGATCATCGAGCCCCGTCGTGCCGTGGGCGTACGCCAGGATCGCTGCGTCGGATTTGGTGTAAACGGGTAGGTAGACCAGTCCGGACACTGCCGTCGGCGTGCCGGTCGCCGTGGTCGACAGATACAGCATCTTGATGACGCTGGATCCGTTGGGCTGCTGTGCTGGTGTAGTGATCTGGATGATGTCACCTGACTTGCCTGCAGGCAACGGGCTCGGTGGCACGTACAGCTCGGCGTCCGACACGGTCTTGAATTTCGTGAGGTCCAGTGCCGCGATGGCCGTGGTGGGCGCCGCCGCCGCTGTTGTAGTGGGCGCTGCCGTTGTCGTCGTCGTAGTTGTGGATGCAACCGTTGCCGCCGGTACGGTTGTCTTTGGCGGGATGGCCGAGGTGTCAGATGCACCCTTCGTCGTACTCGCGCACGCCGAGACAACCAACAAGACGGCCACGAGAACTCGTCGACGCATGATTGAACCGTACTACCTTCCTTCGGGCAACAGCTCCGGGGATTAGCCGCTGACGTGGGCTCCGATGAGCTCGACGATGGCGTCGCCGTAGCGCTCGCGTTTGGCCGGCCCGATACCAGGGATGCGTTTCAGTTCGTCAAGCGAGGTGGGCGCGATGTCGGCCAAGGCATCGAGGGTGACGTTGGTGAACACCACGTAGGCGGGCACTGAGTCGACCTTGGCTCGGTCGGATCGCCAGGCGCGCAGCCGATCTCGCAGCGCATCGTCACCGTTGAACGACGTGGCCGCTGCGGGTGCTGGTGACGATGAACGCGAGCGGGTAATGCGCTCTGGTTCCGGGCCAGCCTCATGGTCCATCTCGTCGAGGAAACGGCTACTGCAAGCAGCGTCGGACAACACGGTGACCGACTGCGAGCAGCGAGTGAGCGCTACGTGAAAGACCCGTCGTTCCTCCTGCGGATCATCAGCCAGTCGATGAGGAGTGACGCCGTCGCGCACGTCATAGATGATGACGTGCGGCCACTCCCGACCCTTCACCCGATGGATGCTCGACAGCGTGACGCCGTTGGGGTTGCCCGGCGCACTCAACTCTTCTCGCAGCCAGTCGGCGAACGTGGTGTGATCGGGGTGCAGGCGGGCGAGCGCAGTAAGGGCATCAAGGTCGTCGAGGTGAGTGGACTGCGCGTCGGCTCGACTGCGGTCGAGCTTGGAGAGTGCGTCATCAAGCCCGACCCGATCACGCACGAACGTCAACAGCTCCATGGTGGTGGCGCCCTTGGTCGCCTTGGCCGCGACCTGGCTGATGTCGTGGGCGTAGGCGGACACCTTGTCACTATCCCGCTCGCTGGTGATTCGCCCCGCCAGCTTTACCAGCGATGTCTGGTCTTTGCACTCGGTCATCCAACTGACGACGCGCGGCGAGATCCCCCGTGATGGTCGGCGGGCGGTGGCGTCGATATCGGAACCAAAGAGGTGGTCGGTGTTCGACGCAATATGCAGCCACGCCAGCGCCGTACGCACGCCTGTGCGTTCGAGATAGCGAGCATCTATAGCGGCCTGCGTAGGTACCCCCGCGTGACGCAGTGCTACCTGCACCGGTGCCAGCGAAGCCGTCACGCGGGTCAGCACTGCGATGTCGCTCGGCAGCGCCGCGGCTTCGATCAGCCGACGCACAGCGGCGACGCTGCTGGAGACCTGATCGTCGTCGGCCACGATACGAAGTGCGTCGGCGTCAACCGTGCGGTCTGGGCGAGGCCGGATGGTCTTTGAGACGCGACGCCGGTTGTGGGTGAGCAACGTGGCTGCGGCTTGCACGACGGCTGGCGGGCACCGATAGTTGACTTCGAGTGGATGATCGCCTGCTCCGGGGAACAACCGGTCGAAGGAGATAAGCCACTCGGGCGTTGCGCCGGCGTAGCCGTAGATGGTCTGGTCATCATCGCCAACACCAAACACCGCCAGCTCGGGTGATGCCAACAGTCGCAGCAACAACAGGTGCGCGGGCGCAAGGTCCTGAAACTCGTCCACCAGCAGCACACGTGCGACCTCTTGGGCCTGTATGCGGGTGTCGGGCTCGGTCAGCAGGGCAATGATGGCCGCGGTAATCTGCTCGTCGAAGTCGAGAGATTTTCGCTCGGCCAGCACGGTCCGATACTTGGGAAACACCTCGGTAAACCCGGGCACATCGCCGTCGAACATGGCCTCCACGCTGGCGGGCGTACGCAAGCCGAGTCGTACCTGCGCTAAGGCATCGATCCATGCTTGCGCCGGGTCGGTGTTGGCTTTGCGGGGGAAGGTGACCAGCGTGTCGAGGATGCGACGAACCTCGCGCTCGTCAACCGTGCCGAGCCTTGCCCCCCGATTGCGGAAGCGTCCGCTGCCGTTCACGATGGCTAACGCCAAGGCGTTCAGGGTACGGATCTGCAGATCGGCGAGGTCCTCGGTGCGTTCACGAATCTCTTGGGCGGCGCGCACGTTGAACGCCACCAACGTGACCGCGTCGGCGGGCAGACGCCAGTCCTTCAACAGATGCCGCGCCCGCTCGGTAAG
>JANMCE010000185.1:0-6503 GCA_031360915.1 Actinomycetes bacterium
GAGATGGCCCGCCGTGCGTTACAGAACGTGCCCGTCCCCGCCCGGCGGTCGGTGGATGTGACCGTGTTGATCGACTGGGCGGACTATGTGAATGGTGGCATCGCCCGCTACGCCGACGGCACCACCATCGCACCCGACCGGGTCCGCCGACTCCTGTGCGACGCAGAACTGAACGTCATCATCACCGGTGAACACGGCGAACCGTTATGGATGTCGCGCAAAGTCCGCACCGCCACCCCGCAACAATGGCGGGCCCTCATCGCACGCGACCGGCACTGCGCGTTCCCCGGCTGCCACCGTAAACCCACGCTATGCGAAGCACACCACATCGCCGAGTACGACCGCGATAACGGGCCCACCGACATCGACAACATGGCCCTCCTATGTAGCACCCACCACAAACTGATCCACACCACCGGCTGGACCGCCAAAATGGCACCCGGCCAACACCTCGAAATCACCACCCCCACCGGCCGCCTCTTACGCGGCCCACCCCGACAACAAACCTTCCGACCCCGCCACTAACCACGGCGACGGGCAGACCCAAACGCAACCGAGCAGGCCCACCCGGGCCTGCTCGACGCGCCCCAACCAACGCGCTCGGTCTCACCTCCAGCGCAAGATGAGGCGACCGTCGACACCGCCCGTCGAGATCCAGACATCGGTGTTCCTTTCAAGCCGGTCAGCAGCCAAGGACGGTGCAGACCGCGAGTGTGAGTTCGTCAAGCGCCGGGACAGACACCTTCCCGACTCGACGGACGACTTGGTCTTTAGAGACGAGCATGATGCGCTGAGCGTTGGCTACCGACGACTTTGGCATACCGGGAACGGCCACCTCTGAAGGCAGTCCACGGATCACCGAAGTGATCGGCACGATGTGCAGTTCGTGGAGCCAAGGCACCACTCGAAACACGATTGCCGGACGACGCTTGTCAAGATCGACAAGCCAAATTTCGCCGCGCTTCACTGCTCAGTGGGGAACAGTGCGTCCCAGTCTTCATCGTCGTCACCGACGAAAGAGGCCGACGCCGCCTGCGCCGTAGCCCGTTCGGCTGCGGTAGGCGGCATACGCTGATAAAGCGCTTGTTCGAGTTCGAGCGAGTACGCGATGAGTGCATCGTTCACAAACGCTGACAATGACCGGTCTTTCCGCAGACAATCGGCGCGACGGACAGCGTCAGGATCAAGTGTGAGGGTGTGCCGCTGCTTTGTGGTGCTCATACCAAATCATCATACCATCGCAGTTAACGCCGGAGAGTCCGATCCTGAGCCAGGGTCAGCGGAAGTCCCTACTCGGGACGGTTGCCGACAACGCCAAGGGTTCGAGGTGTTCGGCGACGATGTTGATGACGGTCTCCACCTTCTCCAATCGTCCGCGGACTAACAGCGCGGGGGCGCCACGGGCGGTGCGGCGGAAGCGGGCCCAGCAGCCTTTCGAGCAGATGATGTTGATGAGGCCGGTTTCGTCTTCGAGGTTGATGAAGGTGGTGCCGCCGGCTGTCATGGGGCGTTGGCGATGGGTGACCACTCCCCCGACCAGCACGCGGCTGCCGTGCTCCACCAGCGACAAACGGTTGGCGGGGACAGCGCCCATCGCGTCGAGCTGCGAACGCACGAACAGAGTCGGGTGACCATCGGGCGCAACGCCGTTGGTGAGCAGGTCGGCCACGGCTACCTCCCAGTCGGCCATGCCGGGCAGCGTGGGTGAATGCTCGCCGGTCACGATGCCCGGTAACCGATCGGCGGTCGCCTGACTGACTGCCCCGGCAGCCCACAACGCAGCACGCCGATCCATACCGAAGCAACCGAACGCGCCAGCGGTAGCCAGTGCCTCGAGATGACCGAGCGTAAGGCCGGGCACCCGTCGCACCAGATCCTGCGGCGTGGTGAACGGACGGGCTGCCGCGATTGCTTCGGCAATCGAGGTGCCGATGGTGCGCACCTCACCAATGCCAAGGCGCACGGCAACACCGTTATGACTGTCGGCGCAGGGCTCCATCGTGCACAACGCGGCCGACGCGTTCAGGTCGGGAGTGAGCACCACCACGCCGTGACGTCGGGCATCCTGCGCGAGCGAGTGGGGCGAGTAGAAGCCCATCGGTTGCGCGTTGATGAGCGCGGCACAGAACGCGGCAGGGTGATGCAGCTTGATCCACGACGACGAGTACACCAGGTAGGCGAACGACACCGAGTGCGATTCGGGAAAGCCGTAGTTGGCGAACGCAGCCATCTTCATGAAAATCTCTTCCGCCACCTCGCTGGTAACACCACGCGCTTTCATGCCGGCGAAGAGCCGTTCCTTCAGTCGCTCCATCTTTTCCCGACTGCGTTTTGACCCCATGGCCTGTCGAAGTTGATCGGCTTCAGAGGGCGTGAACCCGGCAACGTCGATGGCCATCTGCATGAGCTGCTCTTGGAACAGCGGGATACCCAACGTTTTGCCCAGCGACTTCTCGAGGAGCGGGTGGAGATAGGTGACTGGCTCGGTGCCGTTGCGACGACGTATATAAGGATGCACCGACCCACCCTGGATAGGCCCCGGACGGATCAAGGCAACCTCCACCACGAGGTCGTAAAACTTGCGGGGCTTCAGGCGAGGCAACGTGGCCATCTGCGCACGGCTCTCGATCTGGAACACACCAATGGTGTCGGCGCGACACATCATGTCGTAGACCTCATCCTCCTGCGGAATAGTTGCAAGATCAATCACTTCACCCGTATCGGTGGCAATGAGATCAACCGCGCCGTGCAACGCGGACAACATGCCGAGGCCGAGCAGGTCGAACTTCACCAGGCCGGTTGCCGCGCAGTCATCCTTATCCCACTGCAGGATGCTGCGGTTCTCCATGCGCGCCCATTCCACCGGACACACCTCAATAACCGGCCGATCGCAGATCACCATGCCACCGGAGTGGATACCGAGGTGGCGCGGAAAGTCCTCCACCTGCATAGCCAGGTCAAGTACCTGTGCGGGAATGTCGTGATCGGGTTGCTCCGCGGTTTTGGCGACCCGACCCCAGCCGTCTACTTGTTTGGACCAGGCGTCTTGTTGGCCGGGTGCGTAGCCGAGGGCTTTGGCCATATCGCGTACGGCTGAACGGGCGCGGTAGGTGATGACGTTGGCAACCTGGGCGGTGTGGTCCCGGCCGTAGCGGTTGAAGACGTACTGGATCACCTCTTCCCGGCGGCCTGACTCGATGTCGATGTCGATATCGGGCGGTCCGTCACGCTCGGGGGATAAGAACCGCTCGAACAGCAGGCCCAGCGACACCGCATCGGCCTTGGTGATACCGAGAGCGAAACACACGGCCGAGTTCGCCGCCGAGCCACGACCCTGGCAGTAGATGTTCTCCTTACGGCAGAACTCGACGATGTCCCACACCACTAAGAAGTAGCCGGGGAAACCAAGACCCTCGATGATGTCGAGTTCCCGGTCGATCACCTTCCAGGCCCGGGCTGCCAGCCCCATGTCGACATGAGCGGGCGGCCGACGCCCGTACCGACGCTCAGCCCCCTCGAACGCAATACGGCGCAGGAACGCCATCTCGCTCAAACCATCAGGGCAGGGATAGGGCGGCAGGTTCGGCGCCACCAGGCGCAGGTCGAACGCCATGGCCCGACCCAGCTCGGCCGCCGTCTCCACCGCGCCCGGATAGCGAGCAAACCGTCGGGCCTGCTCGGCACCGCTGCGCAGGTGCGCGCCCGCGCATGCGGGCAGCCACGGATCGAGATCTTCCAAACTGCGACGGGCCCGCACTGCGGCGAGCGCGCTGGCCAGTGGCCGTTGGGCGGGCGTGGCGTAGTGACCGTTCACCGTTGCGACCACGGCCAGGTTGTTACGCACCGCGAGTTGGGCCATGGCGTCGTTGCGGTGGCTATCGAGTGGATCACCGTGATCCCACAGTTCCACCGCCACCCGATCCCGACCGAACAGCTCCATCAGCTTTCGAAGCTCGCGCTCGGCCGCAGCCGGACCATCGTTGATCAACGCCGCTGGCACCGCACCCTTGCGGCACGCCGTCAGTACCTGCACATGCCCAGCCGTCTCAGCCGCCAGATCTTCAAGCGTAAACCGAGCCGCGTTCTTCGCCCCCGCCATCTGCCCCCGACTCAGCGCCGTAGAAAGCCGGGCATACCCTGCCGGCCCATCAGCCAAAAGCAATAGATGTTGCCCAAGTGGATCCGGCGACCCCGTCCGCGAGCTGATCTCACCGTCGGCTTGCTGCATTGTCTGAGCGAAGCGAGTCCGAACGCCGGGAGCGGCGCTGAGCGACACGGAGCGGTAGCGACCGAGCGAAGCCGTAGGAGCGGCGAGCAAGTGAGGCAATCCAAGGGTGACCTCGGCGCCGAAGATGGTGGGCAGGCCGACGGCACGGGCTGCTTCGGCGAAACGCACCACGCCGTAGAATCCATCGTGGTCGGTGAGGGCCAGTGCTTCTAAGCCGAGGCGGGCTGCTTCCTCAGCGAGTTCCTCGGGATGGGATGCACCATCGAGAAAACTGAAATTGGAATGGCAGTGCAGCTCGGCGTATGGCGTGCCTCCGACTCGACGTGATGCTCCATCGGCATCGTACGGTTGACGCTTTCTACTCCACGCCGGACTGTCTCCCCCGGCGTTCCACGAGGGCGTTCCAGGAGCGCGCCCGTTGGACAGACGTCTTTCCAGATCCTTCCAAGAAACCGTGGGGTTGTTGAATCCCATATCCACCACTATCGAACACTTGTTCGTAAAGGTCAACCCAGTCTTCCAGCCTCTCTCATTCGCAAGATTTGTTCTGACTTGAGAGATCCTTGAGAAAATTTCATGCGAACATGGAGCTATAGGCCGAACGAATCATACAATTCGACAGAGAGGCATATGCTTTGCAGAACAGCCACCAACAAGTCGCGGGAAGTAAAGGCAAGCAGAACCCTCAAGACTTCGTACATGTAGCCGATAGTCAAAGCGTCCTATGAACACGACAACTGCCCCCACAGAATCCACCAGCCCCATCAGAGCGCTGATTGTGGATGACGCCCCCGAGCTGTGTCTGTTGCTCGAGCCGCTCCTTTCCCGCGAAGGTTTTGACGTCAAGATCGTTGGAGAGGGCGACGGTGCTGTTGAGCTCGCCCGCACCTTCGAACCGGACGTCATCATCCTCGACCTTCTGCTCCCTGGAATCGACGGGCTTGAAGCCTGCCGTCGCATCCGGGCGTTCAGTGACGCCTACGTCGTCATGGTCTCCGCCAAAGACACCGAGATCGACAAAGTCGTCGGTCTGTCCATTGGCGCTGATGACTATGTGACAAAGCCGTTCTCACCGAACGAACTGGTCGCCCGTCTTCGTGCCATGCTGCGCCGTCCCCGTCGGGCCGGTCGTGCTGTGGCATACGGTGGAGAAGTAACGACTCGTACCTTCGGTCCTCTCACCGTCGACACCGCCACCCGCGAGGTTCTCGTGAACGGCCAGATAGCAGATCTGACCCGTATCGAGTTCGACTTGTTGGCCACACTGTGCAGCCGTCCCCGTTTGGTTTTCACCCGTACCCAGCTTCTGGAGACGGTGTGGGGTCCGAACTGGTACGGCGACACGCATGTGGTGGATGTCCATATGTCCAACCTGCGACGCAAGCTGAGTCTTACCGACCCGGCCACCCGTTTCATCCACACCGTTCGTGGCGTCGGTTTCCGTCTCGCCGACGAAATCGCCACGAACTGAGCTAATGCCTCGTTCGGTCGCTACCGCTCCGTCTCTCTCGGACTCGCTTCGCTCGGCAATCGTGCAAGCGCGGTAGATACCCTCGAAGTAACAGATCACCCCAAACGAATCGGGCGGCACCTTCGGGTGTCGCCTTTCGTCGTTTTAGGCGGCGGGGGTGGAATGGCTTTCGAGCCAGTCGCGCAGGGCAGCGCTGGAGGGGTCGATGGCGGCTTCGATGGTAGCGAGGTGCTCGGTGATGAACTCGTTGGTGGGCTTGCCTTCGTCGAGAGCTCGTTCGAGGGCGAGGCAGGGCTCGGCAACGGCTCGTACGCCGAGGGTTGCGCTGGGAGAGGCGAGGCCGTGAGCGGCTCGGCCGAGAAGCCCCAGGTCCGTGCCGGCAGCCCGAAGGGCATCGAGACGGGCGGGCAGGCCAGCGAAGTAGCTGTCGATCACTCGGCGCAGCACAGACGTGGGGCCCCCGCGGGCGCCGTGCCGGTGGTCGAGGACACAGTTGTAAAAGGCGGGGGGCATCCGGACGAATAGGAGGTCGCGGCCAGCCGCCCAAAAACCCACGCCACACACAATATCACCCCCCAAAAAAAATAAATACCATCTGGCAGGTTGGCAGAGCTGAACCCTTACCGGCTGTTTTTGAGATCATCACTTACGATAGTTCATCCACACTGACCTTGCATTGGCAGTTCACTCAAAAAGTAAAATGGTACCCATGGGAAAAATTTGCAGCTATAACTACCGATAAAACACTTGGTTCCTTCATGGAAGGAAGTATGGAGCACCTGAAGAAGCTGGTTGAAGAGCAAC
>JANMCE010000205.1:0-8892 GCA_031360915.1 Actinomycetes bacterium
ATCCCCAGGCTGGGCTGTTTATCGGTGGGGGTCCGCGGTGCCTGTTGGGTGCTCGTGGACTCTTGTCCGATGAACGTGAAGAGGTCCAGGGTGGAGTTGTTCGAAAAGATTCGTCGGGCGCGTCGTGTGGACGCGTCGGTATCGATTGGAGCACGATGTTGCGGCACCAGGTGTTGCAGTCGTCGCAGCGCCGGTTGTTGATGTAGCGGTTGTCGCATTGGGGGCATTGGTAGATGATGTCGTGAGCGACGGGTAGCGCCGGTTGAGAGGCGCGTCGACGGCGTCGCCAGACGGCCTGACGGCACGCGTCGGAGCACCATTGTTGGCGTCCGACAGGACGGAACCGGGTTCCACACTGCCCGCAGTGTGTCGTCGTCTCATCGTTACGCACGGGCGGCGGATTCGGTCCTGGTGAGATAGTCCGAATGCTGGAAGTCACGTCGCGTCGCGCCCGGTCTGCGCTGTGTTGGTAGCGGCACGCTCGAGTATCCGGTAGAGATCGCGAGCGACGTAACGCTTCAAACACCTTCGGATTTCGGGGCGGGTCTTGCCATCGGTCGTGCGTTTCGCGACGTACGCGAGCGTGTCAGGGTCTGCGCGTAGGCGCGTCGTCACGATGGTGTGCAACGCCCGGTTCAGTTGCCGGTCACCGCGGCGGTTCAACCGGAAGCGAACGGTCTGCCCCGATGATGCCGGGATCGGCGCGACACCCGCGAGCGACGCGAACGCTGCTTCGCTTCGGTGACGGCCCGGGTGCGACCACGCGCAGTACACGACCGCCGCGGTGATCGGGCCGACACCATGTTCCGCGATGAGTTCGGGTGCGACATCATCGATGATCTTCGCTATCGCTTGTTGCAGTTCGTTTGCTTCGGCTTCCAGCGCTACGGCACGCCTCGCTGCGCACCGCAGCGCCGTGACGGTTGCTCGCTGTTCGACGGGCCAATGGCCCATTACTCGTAAGTTCACGCATCGGCGCAACAGCATCGTGGTGCTCAACTCACGAAGCCGATCACGAATCGCCTCTGGCGCGGTGACGACAAGCGCGTGGACAGCGTTCGTGGCCTGCGTACATGCATGCACCGCGCCCTCCCTTGTCGCGTTCAGGACTCGGAGCGCTTCACGATCGTCACCACGGCGCGGTTCGCCCAGATGCGGACGAGTGAGCGCTTCACGCGCCGCTCGGACCGCGTCGAGCGCATCGGTCTTCGCGCCGTTCCGACGGGCCGGGCGGGCCGGGTGATCGATCTCGATGATGCGTTCACCCAGGCGTCGCAACACGCGGCACAGTCCTGCGCCATAGCTCGATACACCTTCGATCGCCCACGCTCGCCGCTCACGCGGATAGGCGGTCGCGAGCTGAACGATCTGCGCGTATCCCTTCGCGGTCGTCGGGACCTCGACCGTGCGAAGTTCGGCGCCGGTCGAGCTGACAAGCGCGGCGGTATGGGTGTGTTTGTGCGTGTCGATACCAATGACGACATCGACGTGTTCTGCCAACGTGTTCATAATCCTCCTCAGGTTGAAATTCGGGTGGTTCCGAACCGAAGAAGAGCGGCGGCAAGACTGTGATGAGTCACGACGACAACGCCGTCGGACAGGCTCCTGATTAGGCCAGCACCCGACCCGGGTCGGGGCCGGTGGAAATGAACGGACAGATCCCCAGAAGAGCACGCCCGCCGAAACGGACGGCCAGCCAAATCACGAGTCACGAACACTGCCACCAGCACCATCCCAACACGGCCACACGACCGCAGAACGGATACTCACAGCCAAATCAGACCGGCGTTCTCAGTGCGGTAGCGACCGTCACGACAGGTCATACCCGAGTCGGCCTTCGGGGTTAGGATTCTGAGCCATGGCGTGGTTGTCTCCAATTGATGCGGCGTTGGCCGACCGGCAACGAAGGAGTCAAGAGGCCCTTCTACTCAAAGAAGCACGCATTTCGAGTGTCTCAGTTCTCGACCAGCTACCTCAGGAACATGCCCTCCTCGTCGCCGACTTCCTCAGCCGAAACCATCGGCCCCGGGGGCGCTACCACCCTGTCACCTATGGTGGCAGGGACTTCGCTGTTGATGTTGGTAATGAGTACGCCCTCGGACGACGCGAACGTCGTTCGATGGAACGGGCTCGCGCAGGCCTCAATTGGAGGTCGTCGGCCGACAATTTCCACTTGTGGCTGGCACAGACTCGTGCTCAGGAAAACCTGACCGTTGGCTGGTGTTGACGTCCGACAACCGCTTTTTCGTCGTTGGTGATGGCGGCACTGGTTTCGACGCGGTTGGAGCCTCTTTCTCGTTGGACGAGCAAGGGCTCGTTCGCTCCATGCTTGCCTACTTCTGATTGACGGTATTCAGGTCTTGCCCAAAAATGTGTCTGCCCCCAGTGGCTTCACCGGTGAACCGGGAGCGGCGCCTGGGGGCGTATGAACGAAGGATACGCCGTAAACGATTGAGTTCTCTGACGACGGCACCGACACTTCTTCTTGCCTTGGCAACGGTCGGGGTAATTCCGGGGCCAGGCCGGATGATACTGAAACTCCCTGCCGATCCGGCTCGAATCGTTCGGGGGTCAGGCAGCGAGGTGGATGCGGCGGTCGTTGAAGACGGCAGTGATCTGTAGCTCGCCACCGAGCTGGGTGATGATCGAGCGGAGTAATTCGAGTGACAGGCCGATTTCGCCGGACTCGATCTGCGATACAGCGGACTGCGATTTGCCGATCATACCGGCGAGTTCGGCCTGGGTGAGCCCGAGTGCCTGGCGTAGCTCACCAAGCTGGTACTCGGCCTGCTCACGCAATGCCACCGCTTTCGCCTCGGCGATACGCGCGGCGCGGACCGGATCTTGCCTGGCCTCGTCGCGCAGGGTGCTGAACTTTTTGGTGGTGGGCATCAGATCAATCCTTCCTTCTTAAGTTGTGCGAGGTGTTGGTCGAAGAGGTCATCGGCGACCGGGATGTAGTGGTCGTACCAAGCGTTCCACTTCGGGGATGCATTGTCGGCGTCTCCCTTGTGCCCACCGACAAGCAAAATCGCTGTGCGGCGTGGATCGAAAGCGAACAACAGACGCAACGATCGCTCGGCGCGTAGTTCCTTCATGTTGTGATGACGTGATTGATGAATGCTGTCGACCGCCGGTCTTCCGAGCCCGGGGCCTTGTTCTTCCAAGAGTACGACCCGACCGATGATGGAGTCCTGGTCTTCGGCAGAGAGAGCCTCGTACCACGAGCCAAACTGATCGGTGTACTCAACCTCCCACATGCACATCAGCCTAACTGATATCAGTAGGACTTATCAAGGATTGCCCGGGTGTGTGTAGCTCTGTCCGAGTTCTCAGAGGAGCCGGTCGAGGTTCGCGAGGAGCGCGTTTCTAAAATCCAGCTCTGTCGCGTCTTGAGTCCAGGGCTGGGTGTCAGACCTTCGAGCGGCTCGAACCGGCGGGGGAGTTGCGGAACATTTGCTCGGCATCGAACCCGATGCGTTTGTCGGGCACGATCTCGATGACCACGCGGCCGGGGGTGGCGAGGTGATGCACGAACGCGGCCTGTTGCTCGTTGCTCTCGGGCCGGACCTTGGCAGCGAGCGCCGGATAGAACCAGGCCTTGGTGTCGTCGTCTTCATGCACGATGGCGTTGCCCTTGTACGTGACGGTCTGGCTGACGCCGATGTCGGTGCCACGGCTGCTGATGGCAATCGCCACGCGGGGCCTTGCCTCAATGGCAGGAACCCGCTTCCGTCGACGAGTACAGGTCAGCCAGAAGTGACCGTTCTTGGCCACGTAGTTCATGATGACCCCGACGGGGTCACCGGCTGATGTGCTCCACATGAAGCAACATTCGGTTTGGGCGTCCAGCAGTGTCTGCTCGCGATCGGTATCGAGTGCAAAGACCGACACATCTTCGTAGCTGTCGACATATTCGGTTTCGTCGGTCATGTGATGGCCCCTCCGTGATCGTTTCTTGGTTCGTACTGGTAGCTGCGCTGGGTGCGGCCGCCCGCCACCAGCAGATGTTCGCCCGTCACCCACGACGCGGCGGGGGAGACGAAGTAGAGCACGGCAGCGGCGATGTCGTCCGGCGTGCCGGTGCGACCGAGTGGAATAGTGCGGGCCAGTTCGTCGAGCTTGTCTCCGACACCGAGTACGTCCAGGAATGCCTCAGTGGCGACCGGACCTGGCGACACCGCATTGACCCGTATACCGCGTGGAGCAAGTTCGAGGGCGAGGGTTTGGGTGAGGTTGATCATGCCAGCCTTTGCTGCGGCGTACGGCCCTGTACGGGGCGAGCCCCGCGTACCGGCGCCGGAGGAAATGTTCACGATGGCACCGCCGTCAACCATGCGATGCGCCGCCGCTTTGCAGCCTTGAAACGCGCTGGTGAGGTTGAGCTCGAGTTGGCTGCGGAACACGTCGTCAGGAGTATCGATGAGCTCGCGCACGGTCTTGTCGTCGGAACCGCCAACATTGTTTACCCAGATGTCGAGCCGCCCGAACTCGGCCACGGTTCGCTCGGCCAGGATCTCGGAAAAGTCCCGAATGTCACCATCGACAATCAGCGCGCGTGAGCCGCGTTCGCTGATGCCTTTGGCCGTGATGTTGAGGTCGTCGATTCGACGGGCGTTCAGCACCACGCCGGCCCCGGCATCCGCAAGAGCCCACGCGATGCCACGGCCGATGCCCTGCCCGGAGCCGGTGACCACGGCCACCTTGCCGTCGAGACGGAACTGATCGAGCACGCTCACATGGGTGTCCAGCGCAGCGGCAGGCTGGTGAGACCGTGCAGTACGAATGACTGGTTGCGCACCGGTTCTCCTGCGAGTTCGATGTCGGCCATACGGGCAAGAACGCGCTCGAACGCAACCCGAGCCTCCATGCGGGCGAGCGGTGCGCCGATGCAGTGATGAATACCCCAGCCGAAGCCGACGTGGCGACCAAGTTCTTGCTTGGGTCGATCGAGCCGAAACTCGTCGGGGTCGGGGAACTGCACGGGGTCACGATTGGCAGAGCCGTAGAGGACCTGCAGCTTGGTTCCGGCCGGAAAGTCGATGTCGTGAAAAGTGGTGTCGTGGACGTTGGTGCGGAAAAGACCGCTGACCGGGGAGTCGAACCGCAGCGCTTCCTCCACCGCCACCGGGATCAGCGTCGGGTCGTCTCGAAGTTGTTGCATCAGCGCGGGTCGCTCAATGAGTCGATAGAGCATGAGGCCGAGGAGGCTGGTGGTGGTCTCGTGCCCGGCTACCAGCAACTGGTGTCCGAGATGCCGAACCTCGGCCGGTGACAGCCGACCGTCACTGCGAGCGGCGAGCAGTGCCGTGAGCACGTCGTCATCACTGTCGCTACCAGCCCGCTCGGCGAGACGTTCGTCAACGTAGTCACCCACGGCTTCCTTGCCCCGGTGATAGGCGTCGATATCGCCACCCGTCAGCGCCGCCACGATCTGGCCACTCAGCTCACGGAACATCTCGCGATCTTCGGGCGGTACCCCCAGCAGCTCACCGATGGCCAGAGCGGGAAACGGAAAGGCGAACTGCGAAACGAAGTCCCCTTCGCCATGAGGCACGAGCTCGTCGAGCAGTTCGTCGGCCATTGCCACCAGACTTGGCTCCATCCGAGCCACGGCTGATGGTACGAATGCGTCCCGCAACACACGACGATGCCGAGCATGATCAGGGTCATCGGCCGACCCCAGCGCGCCCGACTCCTGATGGAACACGCCGGGTCCGTCGCGGTTGCCCCACAGGCCGGGGTTCTTCAGCGTGTCGACCACATCGGTGAATCGACCGATCGCGTAAAAGGGCGGATCATGCTCGATGACATGGTGCACCGGACAACCATCGCGGAGCTGCTGGTAGCCGACGCTTGGCTCGAACGCGAGCGACGCTTCGACGTAGGAATAGTCATCGTGCATCGGTACCCCCTGGACTGATTACTCGGCGATTTGTAACCTGTGGTGGCGGAGCTTGGGGCCGGCGATCCAGTTGCACATTTGGGGGTCGGCTTCGAACAGTTCGCCTTCGATCCAGCTGCCGTCCCAACGGAACAGGCCGCGCTCGCCTCTGAGACTGACCACGACGTGACCGTTGTTGTCCCGCTCATAGAGCGCGTGGCTGAAAGGGTGGAGTTGGCCGTGCATTAGTCGGCCAGCCATTGATCGAGGAGCTGATGGGTCCAGCGCACTTTGCTCTCCTGATAGCTGCCGAGGGTGACGCCGGGCTTGGCGGTCTGCTCCAAACCCTTCTGCACTTGGGGCATGTTGAACGCGTCCTGCTCGAAGATTTTGGCGAGCATCCCCAACTCACCCGCATCTGTGAACGGCTCGTCGGCCCCCAGATGAGTGGTGATTGCCGGTCGTGGTCTCTCACCCTTGAACGGTGACAACAGATAGATGTCCATGATGGAGGTGCGGTGATCATCACCGTTCGGGCGGAATCGGTAGACGATGCGGTTGTAGGCACCCCAGGGATGAAAGTTGGGGAACAGGGTGTAGTCGAGGTTGTCGATGAACTCAGCGTCGCTCCACGTATCGACCTGATCACCGACCACGGCTCGCCAGCGCTCGCGGGCGGCATCGGCCGAAGCAGTGCGGGCATTCTCGCCCGGGCCGAGGTGGACGAAGCTGTCTTCATCGACCCGTGTATCGAGCATGTACCGCAAGATGTCCATCTCGGTGACCGGACCCTTGAGCAACGGACTGGCGATGCCGCCCGGAGTGATCACGCGGCTGAAGTTCTCCCAGATGTCGATCTGGCTGTTGGTGTCACCCAGGTAAGGAAGGGCTTGAGGGTGGGTGCCAGCCACGTGATACGACTCGCTGAAAGCTTCTTGCGTGATCTTCCAGTTGGCTCGCACCACTTTGGCGACGTGACCCTGGATGTAGCGGTTCTTCAGATCCCAGCGGCTGAAGTGGTCGGGCATGTCACCAAGGAAGTCCTGCAAGGAGCCGCAATTCGGGTCGGGGTTGATGAACACGAACCCCTCCCACGTGGCGACCTTCACTTCGGGTAGCGCGAAGTCGGCGTCGTCGACATGCTCGAAATCCCAGCGGGCGGGGATGCTGGCGAGGGTGCCATTCAGCGCCCACGTGTAGCCGTGGAACGAGCAGCGCATCTCCGAACAGCGACCCGAGTAGTCCTTTAGTTGTCGCCCGCGATGCAGACATGCGTTGTAGTAGGCCTGGATGGTGTCGGGGGCGCTGCGCATGATGATGAACGACAGGTTGGCAATGTCGTACACGACGTAGCTGCCCACCTCGGCGATCTCTTCTTCGCGACATGCGAACTGCCACACCTTCTTCCACAGCTTCTCTATCTCACGAAGGTGAAAATCGCGACTGATGAAGCGGTCGATCGAGACGTCTTCATTGCCCAGGAATTGAGGCGCTTCCATGCGCAGCACTTCAGGCACGTTGTGGGTGTCGGTGTCGAGTAACTCTTGGTAGGAGATGCCGGGCGATCGCGCTGCCTTCGTGGTGCCTTGGATCTCAGACATGTTGTCGGGCCTCAGTGTTCGTCTTGGAGAGTTGGAGTGGTGCCGTTCAACAGCGCGTCGATCCAGCGGTGCAGGTTCTGATTGCCCTGCTCGTTGCGGCCGTAGCGGATGACATTATTAGGGAGAGCCGCAAACGAATCGGTGACCTCCAACACCGTGGCGAAGTCTTCGTCGCGGGTGACGGCGTAGTAGAGCTCTCGTTTTGCGTCCGCTTCGGTGATCTGCTCGTCGGTGACCATCGGCTCACGGAAATACTGGAACTGTTCGACGGTGCAGCGCTCAGGCGAAGTGCCCGGGTAGAGGCGGCTGACCATGAGACCCGAACCAGGCAGGCCGCTGATAGAAATGTTCGGGAAGATGAAGTGCACAAGGCTCATCGCTTCCCGAAGACGCCATTCATCATCGGGCAGGTCCCGCATGGTCAGCATTGGTTTGTTGGCGAAGCCGAGACGTACGTGCGGGCCGTAGAGATCGTAGGTGTTGCGGTTCGTGATTGATTTGGTGCCAATGGTGTTTCGGTGGAGGTAGCCAAGGTGGTAGCCGTCGACATAGCCGTCGGCGGTGGCTTTCCAGTTACCGCTGTCGGCCATGAGGCCGTCCCGATGACGAACGAGTTTGTCGAGTTCGAGGATTTCGAGCGCGCTGGCCATGTCGCCCAACCAGGCGTCGATGTCTATCGGCATATCGGGCGTGAGAACAGCGAACACTGCCCCAGCGCGTTCGGCCGTTGGAAGTTCGACCAGACCGGAGACATCGATGCCCTTGAATGCCTCCCGGGCGGTATTGCCCACCAGCGCACCCTGGGTGTCGTAGACCCAAAAGTGGTACGGGCAGGTGAACCGGCGGGCATGCCCGAAGCAGTCGGGAGTGACCTTGGCGCCACGATGGCGGCAGATGTTGAGAAAGGTGCGGGCCACGCCATCATCGCCACGGGTGACCACGATCGGTCGGCCTGCGATGGTGAGCGCGCTGTAGTCGCCCGGTTCGGCCACATCGACCGACAATGCGACGAGTAGGGGAGAGCGGTGGAAGATGATTTCGATCTCGCGCTCAAACCGTTCCGGGTCGAGAAAGTCGGTGGCGGGGATGTTGAGGATGTCCGAACTGAGGTCACCACGATCGCCATCGACATTCGCAAGCAGGCGTTTGGCAACTGAAATCAAAGGCGTAGCCGACATCCGAAACCTCCCCGACTGGTCGCTACTAACTATAGACAGTATGCAGAATCTAGTCGAACCGTCGGCTGGCTGCCCACCCCTGAGCATCGGGTGAGGTTACCCACGCCAGCGCATTGGCCAAAAGACGTCGGTACATGGGGAGACCGAACGTCGCCGCAGCATCCCCTGGCTCGATGAACACGATGGGACTGCTACCGGCCGAGGTGGCCCAGGCAATCACATCGGTCGT
>JANMCE010000228.1:0-4452 GCA_031360915.1 Actinomycetes bacterium
TGTTGTGCGCCCCCTGGGAGTCGAACCCAGAACCTGCGGATTAAGAGTCCGTTGCTCTGCCATTGAGCTAGAGGCGCTTCAGAACTCAGCGTACGGGTGACGGCGAACCATAACCAAAACGCTGAGATTGGGGTAACCGAGGGGATTCGAACCCCCGACATCCAGGATCACAACCTGGCGCTCTAACCAACTGAGCTACGGCTACCATGCAACGCCCAAGATTGTGGCACATCCTCTGGGGCGAAATCGAAACAGTTTCCTGCGGGTAAACGGAAGGCAAAATCGGACCCTGGCGAAACGGATTCCATCGTCTGCTAGGCTCCGGACAACGCTTTCCCGCTAGGAAGTGACATGACCACAATGGATTCCCTTACCGCCCGCGAGTTTTCGGCTCGAGCTAGACAGATCACGGGGGAGGAACTTGTCCGTTATGCGGCCCGCACGCGGGGCTCGCAATCGGCCACTGATCGAGCGCGAAAGGTGCTCCCGTCGGGTGTTCCTTCGTCGTTTCAGGCCTACGACCCGCACCCGATTGTTGCCAAATCGGCGCAGGGAGGGTGGATCACCGACGTTGACGACCACCGCTACCTCGACTTCAACATGGGCTTTGGCGCTCTCTTCTCCGGCCACGTCCATCCTGTCGTTCGGGCCGCGGTGGAAGAGCAACTCGACAACGGAACGTTGTTCGTCACGCCGTGCGAACTGAACACCGAGGTCGCCGAACTGCTGAGAGACCGGTACGGCCTGCCCATGTGGCGCTTCACCAACTCCGGTACCGAAGCCACCATGGACGCCATTCGCGTATCCCGCGGCATCACCGGCCGTCACAAGATTATCAAGGTCGAGGGTGGCTATCACGGCCACCACGACGAAGTCATGATCTCCATGAAGCCGCCGCTCGATCTGGCCGGGCCGGCCGATCGCCCGAACGCCATCCCGGCTACAGCCGGCATCACGCCCGGCCACCTGGCCGACACGCTCATCATCTCCTACAACGACGCGACGGCTCTTGATCGCATGCTCACCGAACACCCGGGCGAAGTGGCCGCGTTCATCGTTGAGCCTGCGATGGAGAACCTCGGTATCGTCCTGCCCGACGCGGGCTATCTGCAACAGGTGCGTGAGATCACCAAGCGCCACGGCGCCATGCTGATTTTCGACGAAGTGAAGACCGGTATCACCGCCGGTTGGAGCGGCGCCTCGGGCCACTTTGGCGTGCTGCCTGACTTGGTGTGTCTGGCCAAGTCCATCGGCGGCGGTTTCCCCATCGGTGCGTTCGGCGGATCTGCCGAGTGCATGGATCAGATCACGTCCGGCAAGGTGCTGCACCTCGGCACCTACAACGGCAACCCGCTCGTGTTGGCCGCGGCGCGCGCCGTGTTGCGTGATGTGTGTACGCCAGAGGCGACCGACATCGTCATTGCCCGGAACCGTCGTCTACTTGATCATGCTGACGGCGTGATTGCCCGGTCTGGCATTCCGGCCCATACCGTTCAGTTGGGTGCGAAGGGCTGCGTGACGTTCTCCGTCAATCCGGTCCGCAACTATCGGGACTACAAGGCCACCGATTTCGACTTGGCCTTTGCCAGTTGGATCTGGGGAATCAATCGCGGCATCCTGCTGCCGCCGGGTCTCGACGAGCAATGGCTCATCTCCGTCATGCACACCGATGAAGACATCGCCTTCGCCGAAAACGTTTTCGAAACCTTCGTCGACGAACTCACGCGCTGAGTACCTGCGCAGACGGGCGCGCCATACTCGACACATGATTCGTTCGCCCGACCTGCGCCCGGTGAAGCCGTGGCGGATGATGGCGCGCGGCTTGCGTCGTCGATGTCCGCGTTGCAACGGTTCGGGTTGGTGGACGGGTTGGCTCCAACGCGTCTCGAGGTGCCGGTCGTGTGGCTATCGCTACGAGCGTGAGGACGGCTTCAGCCTGGGTGCCATCACCATCAACATGATGGCCACCTTCCTGCTCCTCGGTGTCGTGTTCGCCGTCGGGTTCTTCCTTTCCTACCCGGGCGTTGCTGTGGTGCCGATGTTGATCGTCGGCGGTATTGTGGTGCTGATTCTGCCGGTTGCGTTCTACCCGCTGTCGTACACGGTGTGGGCCGCAATCGACCTCATTATGCATCCGCTGGATGCTGGTGAAGAGGCCGATGCGATGGTGGCGCTCATGGCTTGCGACCTCGAGAAACATGAGGGTCCTTGACCGAACAGGCGTTCGAAGTTACGCTCCTGTTGTTCGGAAAAGCCACCGTCTGGGGAACCTTGTAACACCCCCTCTGTACGGTGACCTCCATCAACCTATCGGGGCCGCAATGCCCTCCCGTTCGTACAAGGCAGGAGACGAAAATCATGGCAGCAGGAGATCGTGAAAAGGCGCTCGAGATGGCGCTGGCAGGTATCGACAAGCAGTTCGGCAAGGGTTCCATCATGCGGATGGGTGAGAAAGCCTCCCTCGCTATCGAGGCCATTTCCACCGGTGCGTTGGCGCTCGACCTGGCGCTCGGCGTCGGCGGGTTGCCCCGCGGCCGCGTGGTGGAAATCTACGGACCGGAATCCTCCGGTAAGTCCACCCTCGCTATGCACGTCGTGGCTGAAGCGCAGCGCAATGGCGGCATCTGTGCCTACATCGATGCCGAGCACGCCATGGACCCTATCTACGCCAAGGCCATCGGTGTCGATATCGACCAGCTGCTCATCAGCCAGCCCGACACGGGTGAGCAGGCGCTGGAAATTGCCGACATGCTGGTGCGCTCGGGTGCGCTCGATGTCATCGTGATTGACTCCGTGGCGGCTCTTACGCCACGGGCCGAAATCGAGGGCGACATGGGCGACACCCACGTTGGTCTGCAGGCCCGCCTCATGAGCCAGGCCCTGCGCAAACTCACGGCCAACCTCAACAAGTCCAACACCATCATGATCTTCATCAACCAGCTGCGAGAAAAGATCGGCGTCATGTTCGGCTCGCCCGAAACCACGCCCGGCGGTCGTGCGCTCAAGTTCTACGCGTCGGTCCGTCTCGACATTCGCCGTATCGAGTCCATCAAGGATGGCGTCGAAGTGGTCGGCTCCCGCACCCGGGTGAAGGTCGTCAAAAACAAGGTGGCCCCACCCTTCCGTCAGGCCGAGTTCGACATCATGTATGGCTTGGGGATCAGCCGGGAAGGCTCGGTGCTTGACCTTGCGGTCGAGATGGCCATCGTGAAGAAATCGGGCGCCTGGTACACGTATGAGGGTGAACAGCTGGGCCAGGGTCGAGAGAACGCCAAGACGTTCCTCATCGACAATCCTGAGGTCATGGTGGAGATTTCCGAGCGGGTCCGCAACGCGGCCGGCCTCGGTGACAAGGTGGAAGAAGACACCTTCTCAGCCAAAGACGAAGTGCCGATCTCACTCGACTGATCGGGTCGTACGCAACCTCTGCCGGTTCTGGCAGTACACGGTGTCGGAAATCAACACCACGTACTGCCAGAACGTGGGGGCCCAGGTAGAGTGATCCTTTGTGACCCGTAGCTACGTCGTGCGCACGTTTGGGTGCCAGATGAATGAGCACGACTCCGAACGAATCTCGGGGTTGCTCGCCGCCGACGGCCTGGTCGAGGCCGCGTCGCAGGAAGACGCCGATGTCATCGTGCTGAACACCTGCTGCATCCGGGAAAACGCCGACAACAAGCTCTACGGCACCCTTGGTCATCTCAAGACCTGGAAGGGTCAAAAGGAAGATCGTCAGATCGTCGTTGCTGGCTGCCTGGCCCAGAAGGACCGCGACCTGGTGCGCACCAAAGCACCGTACGTCGACGTTGTACTCGGCACGCACAACGTGCACCGCGCCGCCGAACTGGTCGGCTCGGCCCGCAAGCACGGCCCGGTAACCGAGATCCTCGACGAAGCGGTGCTCGACGATCACGCCATGTTCCCGTCCGCGCTACCGGCCAAGCGCGAGACCAGCTACAACGCATGGGTCACCATCCAGATCGGCTGCGACAACAACTGCGCCTTCTGCATTGTGCCAACGGTTCGTGGCGTCGAGATCAGCCGCCCCTTCGCTGAAATTGTTGACGAGGTCGAACGCCTGGTCGCCGAAGGCGTCACCGAAGTTACTCTGCTCGGTCAGAACGTGAACTCGTATGGCCGTGACCTGCAGCTAACTGCCCGTCAGGGCGGTGACGACACTGCCAAGCTGCGTCCGCTGTTCTCTGAATTGCTCCACGCCGTTGGCGCCGTGCCCGGCATTCGTCGCGTTCGTTACACGTCGCCACACCCCAAGGATTTCCGCACCGAGACCGTCGCGGCCATGGCCGAAATCCCGACGGTCTGCAACCACTTGCACCTGCCGCTGCAGTCGGGCAGCGACCGCGTGTTGGCCCTCATGCACCGCGGCTACACCGCCGAGCGCTACCTGCAGAAGCTGGCCGAAGCCCGCGCCTCCGTTCCCGATCTCGCTAT
>JANMCE010000233.1:0-1872 GCA_031360915.1 Actinomycetes bacterium
TGGGCTCTGCGCCCTTGGTGCGTCACCCTTCATCGTGCCGGCCATGGGTTCGCACGGCGGCGCCACCGCCGACGGCCAGCGCCAAGTACTGAGCGACTACGGCATTACGGAAGCTTCCGTTGGCGCTGAGATTCGATCGACTATGGAAACAGTTGTAGTTGCAACTACTCCTGACGGCATGCCGCTCTATCTCGACCTAAATGCCGCCGGAGCCGACCGTATCTTCCCCGTGAACCGCATCAAGCCCCACACCTGCTTTGTCGGTCCCATCGAGAGCGGACTCTGCAAGATGGCCGTCGTCGGTTTCGGCAAACAGCCCGGCGCAGCGCAGATCCACTCATGCGGGCCTGAAGCGATGCGCGATCGGCTGTTGGCGGGTATTGCTGCGCTCAAGGGCACCGGCCGGGTTTTGGGTGGCCTTGCCACGATCGAGAGCGGCGCGGGTGAGGTCGTTCGCGTTGCGTCGCTGCATGGTGCCGACCTCGGGGCCGATCGCGAGCTTGAGCTGACCAACCTGGCAAAAACGCTGGTCGCTCCGCTGCCGTTCGCCGAGATCGATGTGCTGATTGTCGAGCAGGTCGGCAAGGACATCAGCGGCGTCGGTATGGACCCGAACGTCACTGGTCGCTACTGGATTCACGGTCTGCCCGGCGACACCCGCGTGTCGAACATCGTGGTACTCGGGCTGACGGAGGCCAGTCACGGCAACGCACTCGGCATCGGGCTGGCCGACTTCATCACCACCGACGTCGCCAGTCAGATCGACTGGCCCACCACCTACGTCAACTGCTTCACCGCAGGGCCCGCCGGCGTGCGCCGTGGTCGCATGCCCATGGTGATGCCCACCGAACATGACGCGATCATGGCCGCCCTCTCCATGTGCGGCCGCGGCGTACTGGAGACGAAGCGAGTCGTCCGCATCAAGTCCACCCTCCACCTCACCACCATGTCGGTCAGCGACGCGTTACTGCCCGAAGCACTCGCCGCTGGTGGAGTTCGCTAGCGAAACATGCTCGATCTTACTCGGCGGTGCTACGCGCGGGCTTGGCGGTTGGTGACTTTGTCGTGAAGCCGCCCGTTGCAACGGTCGCCATGGGCTTCGCCGCTTCGATGGGCCAGTTCCTGCTGTGTCCCGGAGCACCCGGTCGGCGGTTTTCGTTACCGAATGCCCGAATCACAATGCACCAGCCCTCGGCCGACCTGCGGGGCGTCGCCAGCGACATCGCCATCCAAGCCGAAGCATTCCGCCATTCGAAAACGGTGATGGCTCACCTCATCGCTGAGCACACCGGACGAACCGTGGCCGAGGTGCTGGCCGATGGTGACCGCTACCGCTGGTACACCGCCGAGCAAGCCAAGGCCTACGGCGTCGTCGACCACGTCCTCAAAAGCCGCGCCGACCTGAAACCGCTCACCCAGCCGTCCTGATCGCCGCCTGCGCCGAGCGCGGTTGGGGCGCTGGGCGGTACGGTGCGGCCATGACGCTTTCTACCGCTTCATTCGGACGTACCGGTCACATGAGCAGTCGGGCCATTTTCGGGGCAGCGGCGCTTGGGTCAATGCGTCAGGAACGGGCCGACGAGATCCTTCCGGTGCTGCTGGAGTTTGGAGTCAATCACATCGATACGGCCGCCTCCTACGGCGACTCCGAACTGCGGCTGCATTCGTGGATGGCCTCGCATCGGTCGTCGTTCTTTCTGGCATCCAAGACGGGCGAACGAACCGGCATGGCGGCGCGAGCTGAGCTTGAGTTGTCACTCACGCGAATGGGCGTCGACCAGATCGATCTCATCCAACTGCACAACCTGGTCGAACCGGAAGAATGGGAGATCGCCCACGCTCCGGGTGGCGTTGTCGAAGCAATGTCCCAAG
>JANMCE010000234.1:0-5956 GCA_031360915.1 Actinomycetes bacterium
AGGAAAAACAATCGTTGCGGTCACGGGTTTTACATGGCATTCGTCTCGCTCTACCCGGAGTGGTCCAGTGGTCTTCTCGACGCCTTTGTAAATGACTTTGACCACGTAGTTGCCGCTACGCTCAGCCGCTCCAGAGTACGAACAGTTTCCGTATTCAGATGGGCCGGAGTTTAGCGTCTCTACATAGCTGTCGTCCGTTAGGGTTACTAACGCGTCGCACAAGGTGTCTTCAACGGCGGTTGTGACAAGAAGGCGGACGCCATACTGCCGAGTACTGTCGCAACTGGGGCTCCGTGTGCTGCAGCCAACAATGCCTAGACCGGCAACGACAACCGCAACGATGCTATCGCGACGAGAGCTAGGCCAGCTGAACATTCCAGTATGACAAAAGGGTGTAGATGTCGTCGTTGAAATAATAGCCGCTCCCGATGCCCGTAATAATGCCGGAGTACCGCCAGCCGCTTGAGAAGTTTACGACGACCGGGCCACCGCTGTCACCGTACGTCCACATCGGTGACCCGGTATTCGAAGCTGCACGATACAAGCCACAGATCGTGCCGGCGGTTACAAACGTCCAACAGCCTGTCTGACCATTCGCAAAATAGGGATCGCGTGCACCGCAAGTGGATCCGAAGTTGTAACCAGTTTTGGCGCCATCACCACAAGGAGAACTGGCTGTCGTCGCACCAACGAACCTAACGTTGGTTGTTGATGTTGGCGAGCCAACGTATGTGAACAGTCCGTATGAAGATCCGGCAAGTAGGCCGGAGTCGTAGTAGGTTGTTGCGTACTGCATCGCGCCAACGCCAGTACCATTGTCGTTATAAAACGACCCAGCGCCGCAATGGTTCGACGTCAGCATGTAGCGAACGCCGTAAGCTGCCGGGTTCAAGTCGTAGACCACGGGGCCCGCAGTGCAGGTTCCCGACCCTGGGCCTGATTGAGGCTTAATGGACTTGCCAGCCCAGCTTGGTGGGGAGTCGTTGGTGCGGCCGATAGTGACAGTCGGCCGAGACCCGAAGTTTGTCTCAACGGCGATTTTCGGTCCTCCAGCGTTGAGTTTTTTCAAAATGCGGCCCTCGAGATCAGCCGATCGCGGCACACTTACCGCGATCGCGACCCTGTTATTGACGGCATCAATCGAGTCGTAAACTACGATCCTCTCGCCTTGAACCACGAAGCCGACATTTGATTACCCCCTAAAGCGAGTATGAGCTGCCTCTCAGCGCATGTCAAGCACGTTTCGCCCAGCCTTACCTGCGGCGTTTTATGCTGACAGCGAAGACCGGTAGAACGGCCCGCTAGCTTCGCCTTCCGCAAACCAGCCCGGTTGACAGGGTACTGGTGACTTTAGTGGTAGCAACCGAGAGCGTCATTCATGACGGCACAGGCCTGCTCCATCCTGCTTGGTGAGAGTGTCGTGACTCGTCGACGAAACTCAATTTTTGGAATCGTTCGTATGTTGTCGAAAGACACCACGCGGCCCTTCGGCATGCCATCGGACGCGTCAAGAGGAAGCTCCGAGATGAGCCCTCGTGCAGTACCCGTAATCTGAGCCACAACCACAAACGCAATACGGTCAGCAACCGGGTCTCTGGTGAGTACGAGAACCGGACGGTCCCCGCCTTGACCAGTTCGTGCGAAGCAGACCTCGCCACGCGTCATTTGTCGAAGACCGCGTTCCAGTCGGTGTCGTCCTCAGCCCGGATCTCGCTGGGCCAAGGGCCCATCTCCTCGGCGGTTGCCGGAATCTGGGCGTAGATCTCCGCATCGCGCTCGCATGCCAGCCGATACAGCAAGTCCCTCACGGCTCGCTCCATAAGCTCTGACTTTGATCTGCCTGACCGCGCCGCTTCGAGCCCAAGCGCCGCAGCGAGCTTTTCTTCGGCTCGAAAACTCAGCGGGACTGTCATACGGCCAGTGTGCAAAGTGTCCGCCAGAATGTCAGCCGGTGACGGACGCTGGATCGACTTCGTCGGGCATGCGAAGGTCGCCTCGGGGGGAGACGCTGACCGAGCCGACTTTGGGGCCGGGCGGCAGGGTGGTGCGCTTGAACTGTTGGCGGTGAAATCGTTCGATGAACACCTTCAGCCAACGGTCGATGGTGGGGTCGTCATACACACCGACAAACACGTGCTTGGCCAGCACAGCGATCTTGGACATGGCAAAGCCGTTGCGCAGCCAGTGATAGAGAAAGAAGTCGTGCAACTCGTACGGGCCGAGCACGTCTTCGGTTTCCTGCACAATGTTGCCGTCAGCGTCGGGTGGCAACAGCTCGGGAGAGACCGGCGTGTCGAGTACGTCGTGCAATGTGCGGCTCAATGCCGGCGGCGCGACGTGATCGGCATACCAACCGACCAGATGACGTACCAATGACTTTGGCACGGAAGAGTTCACGCCGTAGTTCGACATGTGGTCGGCGTTGAACGTGCACCAGCCAAGGGCCAACTCTGACAGGTCGCCGGTGCCGACGACGATGCCTCCTTCTTGGTTGGCGAGGTCGAACAGTATTTGCGTTCGCTCACGCGCCTGCGCATTTTCAAACGTGATGTCGTGTAGGTCGGCGGCGTGACCTATGTCGTTCAGATGCTGCGTGACCGCTGCGGCGATAGAGATGGTGCGGGCCTCGATATCGAGCGACTTCATGAGATCATCGGCCGAGGTCCGAGTACGCCCGGTGGTGCCGGGTCCGGGCATGGTGATGCCGAGAATGGTCTCCGGGCCTCGGCCCAACTTCTGCACAGCCTCGACGGCAACGATGAGGGCCAGGGTGGAATCGAGCCCGCCGGAAACGCCGATGATGAGACGCTTTGACTTCGCCGCCATGATGCGCCGGGCGAGACCCGTTGACTGGATCGCCAGGATTTCGCGAGCCCGGGCGTGGACCGTGGCAGGGTCGTCCGGTACGAACGGATTTCGCGGGAAGGATCGCTGAAGTGTGGGGAGTGAGCTTGTTGCATCCGCAACGACGACGTCTACGGCCGGCTGTGTCGGCCACGAGGTGGACCAGGTGATGTTTCGGCTGCGTTCGTTCGCGAGCCTTTCAAGGTCGATGTCGGCAACGGCCTCCGATCCGTCCAGCAGGAAGCGCTCGCTCTCGGTCAGGATCGCACCATTCTCGGCCGCTAGGCAATGCCCTCCGAACACGAGGTCTTTGGTCGACTCGGTCGGGCCCGCTCCGGCGTACACGTAGGCCACGTGTAGCTGGGCCGATTGCTGCGTGACGAGCTGTCGGCGGTACTCGGCCTTCGCTACCAGCTCATTGGAACCGCTTGGGTTGACGATGATGTTGGCCCCGGCCAGCGCCAGTTGCGTCGAGGGCGGATCGGGTGCCCACAGGTCTTCGCAGATCTCGATGCCGATACGCATGTCGCCCAGCACGAAGATCTGATGCCGGTTGAGTCGGAACGGTTGAAGCCCCGCCAGGCTCACCATGCAGTCGACATCGTGCCCGGGAGTGAACCAGCGTCGCTCATAGAACTCGCCGTTGTTGGGCAAGTGCATCTTCGGCACTGCTCCCAGTACTCGACCACGGTGCAGCACAAGAGCCGTGTTGTAACGCCGGCCATCTTGGGTGCGAAGCGGAGCGCCAACGACCATGGCAGCCTCGATGTGCGCAGTCCGACGGGCGAGCTCGCCAATGGCCCGCTCGGTCCGATGCATCAGGTCACTACTGAGGAACAGGTCCTCGCAGCTGTAGCCCGTGAGGGACAATTCGGGGAACACGACCAAGCTGCTGCCCTCACCCGCCAATCGATCAGCCCACGTCGCCAGCTCGGTGGTATTGAGGGTCGGGTCAGCCAAGTGCACCGGCGGTGCAGCTGCGGCGACACGGGCAAAGCCGTGCTGCCGCCAATCGAGTGAAGTCACATGCAACAGGGTATCCGGCCCGACCGTGGTTCTCCGCGGCCAGCCCATGGCGACCGTCCACACCCTCCAACTTGGATCCTTCGACCTCCCAACCCGGCTGTGTTCGGGCGCTGCCGATGCTCAAGACCCCAAGTTGGAGGGCCGAAGGTGCTGAGTTGGAGGTTTGGTCAGTCGATGCGTTCGAGATCGGCGCCATCGAACAGCGGCAGCATGCCCTGGGCCAAGCGGTCGGCAGCCAACTGATCACCCGACACCGGTTGCACGTCGGATGCTGCGGTCAAGATGGTGCGCAGCAGCTTTGCGTCGCTGGAGGTATTCAGAAACAGGCCGTCGTGGCCGAGCACATAGTGCACCGCTCGGGTGATGGCATCTGGATCTTCGAGTGGCTCGTACCAGCTTCGCTTGCCGGTGCGATCTCCGTCCCACCGTCGCCGGGCGACGGCCTTGATGGTTTGCACTGCGACGCCGTCGGCCGAACAGCGCTCCAGCAGAGCGGCGACATCGGCGGCGTAGCTCGGGATATCCATCATCACGTGATTGAACGGGAAGAGGACCGAGTCGTACGGGAAGCGTTCCAGGCTGCGCAGGTGTATCGACGGAATGCGCACGCCGTGGCCGGTCACGCCGATGAAGCGAACGAGACCTTCGTCCCTCGCTTGGGACATTGCTTCGACAACGCCACCTGGAGCGTGGGCGATCTCCCATTCTTCCAGTTCGACCAGGTTGTGCAGTTGGATGAGGTCGATCTGGTCGACGCCCATTCGGGTGAGTGACAGCTCAAGCTCAGCTCGCGCCGCCGCGCCGGTTCGCTCACCAGTCTTGGATGCCAGAAAGAACGACGACCGATGCGATGTCATCCAAGGACAGAGCCGCAGTTCAGAATCACCATACGACGCGGCCGTGTCGATGTGATTGACGCCAAACTCCAGCAGCACCGGAAGAATCTCATCGGCCCGTTCCTGCCGCATCGACCCAAGCGCGGCAGCCCCGAAAATGGCCCGGCTACTCAGGTGACCGGTACGTCCGAATGAGGCGGTAGCGAGCGTCATGGCCGCACCGTACCGCGTGGCGCAGCAACGACCCTTAGCGAACTCCGCCGGCAGCGAGGGCTTCGGGCAGCAGCGCGTCGCTTACCGACATGTCGGTGAGGTGGAGGGTGGACTTGATGCGCACAACTCGCTTCGTCTCCAGTACACCTCGGCCGCACATGGAGAGGGCGGCCATGATTGCGTCATGTTCGGTGGGCATCACCATGGGCATGCGACCGCGTCGGACACCGGCGGGGCCGGCGGTGAAGCAGTTGACGTAGGTGGTGGGCCAGTCGATCTGACGGGCGACGTCGGTGGTGATGAAGTCGGCGAGGCCGATGCCGAGTGCGTTGCCGTGACTGGCCTCGGTCAGCCCGAGTACCACGATGTTCGACACACGGGTGTTACCCGGAAGACCGTGAATCCAGTAGCGACCAGTGACGTTCGGGTCCATGCCGACACCGCTGATGTCCTTGCCGACCTTTTCCACAATCAGCACATCGATCTCGGCGAACGGCAGGGGAGCGACAAGCGTCTTGGCGAGGTTGGTGAGTTCAAGCTCACGCTCGGCCCCAATGTCGGCACCATCCAGAGCGGCCACTCGAACAACCTCGCCAGCACCGCTTTCGATCGTGGCTAAACCTCCAAGAATCCGCCCCGTGGAACGCAACGCGGCGATACCCGCCAACAGCCGATCGCGCATCGCTTCGGGCCCGCATGAGTGGATCTGTGCCGCTCCAGGCTGTTTGCCAAAACCGACGACCGACATTTTGCAGAGTCCGCTCTCGATCGGCCCGACAAAGCAGGTGTGGGGCTTGATGCGGTTCACGGGGAAGATACGGTCGGCTCCGGCGGCATTTAGGTCAAGATAGAGCGGCATGCCGTCAGGAGTAGTTGCAACTACAACTGTTTCCATCGTCGATCGAATCTCAGCGCCAACGGAAGCTTCCGTAATGCCGTAGTCGCTCAGTACTTGGCGCTGGCCGTCGGCGGTGGCGCCGCCGTGCGAACCCATGGCCGGCACGATGAAGGGTGACGCACCAAGGGCGCAGAGCCCA
>JANMCE010000240.1:0-23651 GCA_031360915.1 Actinomycetes bacterium
CGGACCTTCTCCAACTCCTCCAGAAACAGACGCGGCACCACGATGGTGTGCCCGGTGAACGGTTTCAATCCGGCCTTGATACGAGCAGCGGCAACGGCAGGGAGAAACGCCGCCAGCGCCTTGCCCGCACTTGATCGATGAACAGGCGAGCGGCGGTGAAGCTCGGTCGTGAAGCGCAACGCGTGGAGTCCCTCGACTCGTTCGACGTACAGCACGTCACCGCCAGCAGGCACGCCCAACTGAATGGTTTCACCCACCATGTTGCGAATCTCGGTTAGGAGTGGCAGCGCTTTGGATCGAAGTGCCGAACGGGTTGTGACGAGGTGGCCGTACTCATACAGGCGTACGCCGAGACGGTAGCGTCCGTCTACTGTGCGTTCCAGAAAGCCTCGCTCGGCCAGCACGCCGCACGCCCGGTGGGCGGTGCTCTTGGCAACACCCGTTCGACGGGCAAGTTCAGAAACGCCCAGTTCTGGCGCGGTGAAAAACTCTTCGAGGATGTCGAGAGCGATGCCGACCGAGCGGAGGGGAGACCCTTCGGGCACGGCGATCAGTGCCAGTGCGCCGCCGCGGTATCAACGACCAGTCGTAGCTTGGCCCACTGATCTTCCGGCGTGATGATATTGCCGTGCACCGTGCTGGAAAATCCGCACTGGGGCGAGAGGCAGAGTTGATCGATCGGCACGTATCTGGCTGCCTCATCGATGCGGGCACGAAGCTCGCTTTGCGGCTCCAACGCGGCGTGCTTTGACGACACGATGCCGAGCACGACGGTCTTGTTGGCCGGCACGAAGCGCAGCGGGGTGAAGTCGCCGGATCGTTCGTCGTCGTATTCGAGGAAGTAGGTGTCGACATCCAGCTCGCTGAATAGCACCTCGGCGACAGGCTCGTAGCCACCCTCGGCGAAGTGGGTGCTTCGGAAGTTGCCGCGACACAGGTGGATACCAACGGTGAGGTCGCTTGGGCGACCCGAAATGACCGCGTTGATCAGCGCGGCATAGGTGCGGGGCAGTTCGTTGGGGTCGTCGCCGCGCTCGACCGCGCCGGCTCGCATCTTTGGATCGCACAGGTACGCCAAGTTGGTGTCGTCGAGTTGAATGTACCGGCAGCCTGCCACGTACAGGGCGTCGATCTCGGCTCGGTAGCTGGCGGCCAGGTCGGCAAAAAAGACCTCCATGTCGGGGTAGGAGTTGATGTCGATGGCGGCCCTTCCGCCACGGAAGTGCACCATGGTCGGCGACGGAATACAGACCTTCGGGGTTCTGGTGGTGTGGCTGGCCACGAACGAGTAGTCGTCAACCTGAATGTTGTGCTGATGGCCGAGCTTGCCCGTTACCTCCAGGCGCGGTGGCGTGAATCCGACGGAGGTCGCCGAATCGGAACTGGCCGCGATGGCGCCGCTGACCGTGACACCGGCCAACTCCTGGAGGAAGTCGAGGTGGAACCACTCACGCCGGAACTCGCCGTCGGTGATGGATTGCAGGCCGACATCGTGCTGGCTGCGGATAGCGTGAGCGATGGCGGCATCTTCAACCGCCCTTTTCTCGGTCGCGTCGATGTGCTCGGCCACGAACTTGGCGCGGGCGTCGAGCACGGTCCGGGGGCGAAGCAGACTGCCGACGTGATCGGCGCGGAACGGCGGGTTGAGTGCGGGCATCGTGTGAATCCTCCGGTCGCGAGCGTACCGGCCGGGTGGTTCTCCGGGTGTGAGGCCCACAAGCGCCAGGCTGAGGGGACTACGGAACAGTTAGGAGCGGATCACCGAATCGTATGGTTCGGCACTGTTTGGTCTGACCGGGTCACAGGTGCTTCAAGGTTGTTTCAACTAGCTGCAGTGTCGAGGTCATGCCGCCGAGTTAGTAGCCATGACGCTCCCACGGAACCGTAAGAAGCTTGCCCTCGGATTACTCGCGGCACTATTCGGAAGCGGCGCAGCCTTCGCCCTCAGCTCGGCTGCACCGGCAACGGGCGGTTTCACGAAGGTCGCGGAATATGCCGACTACGGCTTGGACTACATGTCCACCGGTGCGTCCCAGGTGAAGGGCGATGGCGGCGGCTCGATGGGCAGCAACTGCGCTTCGGTGAACACGACATCATCCTCGGCCGGCTTGAACGTGCCACCGGAGGCCAGGAACGTCAAGGCGTACCTCTACTGGGTTGGCCTTGAGCAGCACGCCAGCCGCGGCTACTCGTCGGTGACGACGCTGAGCAATACGGCGACGTTCACTCCGAACGGCGGTCAAGCGACAACGGTCACGGCCAGCAAGCGCATGGTCGCATCCGGCACGTACAACGGAGGCGCCATCCAGTATGCTGGCTATTCCGCCGACGTGACCTCCCTGATCCAGCCCGTGATGAGCGGCCAGTACTCGGTCGCCATCTCTGGTGGCATTCCGAACCTGTGCGCCTACCAGGGTGAGAATGCCCGAGCTTGGCAACTGGTCGTGCTCTACCAGACGCCATCTACCGACTTCTCCCGGGTCTACCTCTATGACGGCCTGGAGTTTCTGGTCAACACGACCAAGACGTTCTCCATTTCGGGCTACCAGGCGCCTGTCGGCAAGGTCTCGAGCATGACCTCGTTCGTTGCGCAGGGCGACAGTACGCTGCCCGGTGAATACGCCACGACGTCTGATACGAGCTTCCCCGACTTCCCGTCCGGTTTCGCCAATGAGACCGTCAACGGTGGAGCTGTCGGAGCCAACGGTCAGGCCGTGGACATTCACACGTTGACCGGCAACCTGACGGCCGGGAGCACCTCGATGAACGTCACGATTGGCACCAACCAGGATGTCATCGTGCCGATGACGTTCGTGATGAAGATGGCGAGCGTACCGAGTGTGATCGTCATGCCCCCGACCACGACGACTGCTCCGGCGGTGACCACCACTGTTGCCGCACCAACCACGACGGTTGCTGCGACCACAACCACGTTGGTCCCGGTGACCACGGTGCCAGCAACGACGACGACAACCGTTCCGGCGACGACGGTTCCACCGGCGACCACGACCACCGTTACGGCAACCACCACGACAACCCTGCCTGCAACGACGACCATTCCGAATACCGTCGCACCTTCGGGTACCGGCAATACGACAACGACGGCTCCTCAGGTGGCTCCAACCGGGGTGACCGCGGCACCGACCACGACAGTGCCGCCTTCAGGCCCGCCCACCTGATTCGATCGGTCCGGCCCTCCGGGAGGGGCCGGGCCTTCGTCAGTCCAGGGCACCGAATAGGTGGTGGTCCTCGGCGAAATCGGCAGTTTCCTCGTCAATTCATCTTGGTCGGCTCATGAAGGGCGGCCGGGGCTATCCAACGGTGCAGCCTTTGAGCACGACGATCTCGTTCACCCCGGCTGGCAAATCGGTCCGGACCGAACACCACCCGGTCGTTCGGTATCTCCGGCTACGTGGCCCCGAGCGGGCGTCCGTCGTCGCTCACGGCCTTCGTGGCGCAGGGTGACAGCACCCTTGATGGAGAGTACGCAAACACTTCAGACCCGTCGTTTCCGGACTTCCCAACGAACTTCGCGGATGAGACGGTGAACGGATCGGCCAACGACGGTGGCACCCACAACGACCACGACGACAACGATTCCACCGCTGTCCACCAACCTGATCAGCGGACGAAGACTTGGCCATTTGCCCTCCATCGCGAGCTTCGTTGGCCGATAACTAGGCCGTGTCCAGCTCTGCATCGCTCAAGAACCGCAAGAAGTACATCATCGGGGCTTTCGGTACTGCTCCTGGCCGGTGCCGGTGCTGCCTTCGCCGCCTTGACCATCGTGGCGTCGGCAGGAATGTTGACGGACGCGGACGACGCAACGGACGTGGGTACAACGCGGTCCAGACCCTGAACAGCGACGTCTTTATGACGACCGCATCCGGAATGTCGGCAACAGTTGCGGCCGACAAGCGCATGGTTGCAACCGGGTCCTTCAATGGTGGGCCGGTGCAGTACGCCGCGTACCAGGCGGATGTCACCTCGCTCGTCGGTCCGTCCATGACGGGCACCTATACCGTCGCCATCGGCGGGGGCATTCCCGGACTCTGCGCCTATCAGGGCGAGAACGTTCGGGCGTGGCAGTTGGTGATGGTGTACGACACGCCGGCGCTCGACTATTCCAAGGTCTACATCTACGACGGTCTCGACTACCTCGTCGACACCACCACCAAGATTGGTATCTCGGGTTATCTGGCTCCGGCCGGTCGTACGTCGACGCTCACCGCATTTGTTGGTCAGGGCGACAACAATCTTTCGGGCGAATACGCCAACACGTCCGATCCGAACTTCCCCGACTTCGGCGCCAACTTCGCCAACGAAACGGTGAACGGTTCGGGAGCGACGGCCAACGGTCAGGCGATCGATATCGACACCTTGACGGGCGAGCTGACTCCGCTGAGCACGTCGATGGACATTGACATGGGCACGTCTCAGGATGTCATCCTGCCCGTCACATTTGTGCTCAAGATGGCCAGCTTCCCCGGTGGCGTGGTCCCCCCGACTGTTCCGTCCACCGCGGCGGTTTCATCAACGTCTCCAACCGTTGCTGCGACGACCGAAGCGCCGACCACGACCAGCACGCTTCCCTTCTATCCACCGACGTGATTGGTTAGAAACACGCTGTTGCGGCCCGCCAAAGGTAGGCGCCGCGCTCGTCGCCGCTGAGGCTGAACGTGCGATTCATCGTGTACCCGAAGCCGATCCGGCGTTCGAGCTCACACCAGCCGAGTGAACCCCACGCGCCGGAATGTCCGAAACCGGTGGTGGGTCGGTTGGCCTTGTTGGGCATCGCCACTTGCCACCCGAGTGCGAAGGCCTGCTCGGATCCGAGTGTGCGATCAAGCCCTCGGACGTGCTCGTGCGAAACGTCCTCCACGTAACTGCGTGGGAGGATGCGCCCGGCTGCGAGCGCGCCGTAGATCGTGGCGAGGCTGCGGGCATTGCTGAAGGCTCCGGCACCGGGATAGCCGCCTCGTTTCCACGCACTTGATGCGAGCCCAGCGGGGCAGATGATGCGGAGATCATCGTAGTTCGAGGACCGGTCATAGTCCACGCCGCGTGCCTGGCGGGCCAATTCGATGAACGGGGAGTCGTCGGGCGGTTCGGTTAGGTCGGAACAGCGGGGCAGGGTCGCGTCGTCGACACCGAGATACAAGTCGACATCGAACTCCTGAGCGACATCGGCGAGGTGCTCGGTGACGGGGCGGCCACTGGCGCGGCGGATGACTTCGCCTACCAGGTGACCGAACGACAACGTGTGGTAACCGACGGCCTCGCCAGGGGTCCACTGGACCGGAGCGTTCGCGAACGCGTTGGTGACCGCGTGCCAGTCCCACACGCCACCGGGCTCGAGGTCGGTCTTGAGACTCGGTTGTCCGGCCGTATGGGTGAGCAGGTGACGAACCAATACGCCGTGTTTCCCGTTGGCCGCGTACTCGGGCCAGTAGTGGGCGACCGGTGCCTCGACATCGACCGCGCCACGTTCGGCCAGCCGGTGGAACGCGATGGCCACCATGCCTTTCGTGGCTGACAACACGGGCACGAGCGTGTCGGGCTGCCATGGCGTGCGGGCATCGTTGGCGAGTGCGCCAGCCCAGACGTCCACGACGGTTTCGCCGTCCACCACCAGGCTGAGTGCGGCGCCCAACTCGGGCAGTCCAACGCTGGTCGGGTTGCGCTCGAACATGGCAACGAAGGCTTCGGCCAACGGCGCGAACGCTTCGTCAAACGAACCGTTCAGGTCGATCACGACAGGAGATGGGCCTGCAGCTCGCGAGTGAACTCGTCCGCCGCTTCGAGGTTCGAGATGTGCGCCGCGTTGTTGATGAGGTGGTAGCGGCTGCCCTCGATCTTGGCGTGGAGATATTCGAGGTCCGACGGTGGTGTGGCCCCATCGTCGGACGCGGCAATGACCAACGTTTTGGCCTTGATCGCGCCGATCTCACCGCGCAGGTCGGCGTCTCGCAACGCGGCGCAGGCACCGGCGTATCCCTCTGCCTTCGTGGCGGTGAGTGTTGCGCTGAGCGATGCGATCAACTCGGGATTCCGGGCGGCGAACGGTGGCAGGAACCATCGCGCCAAAATCACCTCGATCATCGATCCGACTCCGTGGGCCATGGCGGCCTCGCCTCGTGCGTTCCACACCTCGGCCGTGCCGATCTTGGCCGCGGTGTCGGCAAGCGTCAAGGTCCGCAGGCGGTGCGGATGGTGGATGGCGATCCACTGAGCCATCATGCCGCCGAGGGACAGTCCGCACAGGTGGAAGGTGTCGAACCCCGCCTTGTCGGCCAGCTCGATGACATCGGTGGACAATCGTTCCAACGTGTAAGCACCCGCCGGTGCGTCCGACTGACCAAAGCCACGGGTATCGACCTCGAGAATACCGAAGTCGGGGGAGAGGGCGTTGATTTGTGGTCGCCACTGGTTTCGGTCGGACCCAAGCGAGTGCAGAAAGATGAGCGGCTGTCCTGCGGCGTTGCCGGTGAGTTCGAAGGCAATGCGGGTGTTGTCGCTGGTGACGAGGCGAGTGCTCATGACCCTAGACAACCACGTTCTGACCGCCGTCGACCACAATCGACGTTGCGTTCACGTAGAAGGCATCGTCGGACGCTAGGAACAGGGCGACCTTGGCGATATCCATCGGCTCTCCGGTGCGCCCCATCGGGTTGGCCGCACCCATGATGTCGACCTCCATTCTCATGGTGAAGCGCCAGTCATCGCCGCTCATTTGATCAATCGGTCCGATGCGGAACGCACCGGCGTTGTTGTACACGATGTCAATGCCGCCGAACACCTCGGCCGCCTCGTTGACCCAGGCACGCGCCGCGGCCTCGTCCCCGAGATCGACGCCCGTCATGACAACCATTTCGCCGCTTTCCTCGGTGACCATACGGGCGGTCTCGTTGGTCTCGTCCAACTTGAGATCGCACCCCACTACCCGTGCACCTTCGCGAGCGAACAGCTGGGCCGCAGCTCGACCGATACCTCCCGCCACACCGGTGATCAACGCGATCTTGCCGTCAAGCCTGCCCATCGTCTGCTCCTTTTTGACTACGACCTTCGTCGTATCTGGCGATGACTCTCGCCGCCACTAAGGCCGCGGCGTGGGCTCGTTCCTCGGACACTTCGACGTCGGCCGCATTGATCACAAGAGAGCCAAGCGCCTCGCCAACAGCGTCGAGTGTTGCCGCTGCAGTCTGAGTAAGGAGGGGAAGGGCGAACCACTCGGCATGCCAGCTGCCGGCCCCGCGCTCCAGCTGGTGAGGCTCGGCTCCGGTGATGATGGTGGCCAGGCCGGAGAATGACGCGGCGCTAGCCAACGCACGAATCGCGTCTATGGGGTTTCGTTTGTTGGGCATGGCCGTTGACCCGCCGGCTCGCATGGTGGCATCCCCCGATTGGGCGAGAAAGACCAGGTCACTGGCTACTTTCGCGGCCCATCGGACAAGCTGATCGATTGACTGGACAATGGTGACGATGGGTGTGCGGTCGGTGTGCCAAACAATGTCGCACGGATCGAGATCGAGCTCGTCAGCGATCCCTCGGCCGTCATCGTCGATGAGGCCAAGTCGGTCACCAATGGCGCCACCCAACTGCACGGGAAAGCTCAAACCATACAGGCGATCGATGGCGTCTACCAGTGGAGCCAACCAGTTCGCGCCTCGCAGGTTGAATGTCGTCGGCTCTGCCAGTTGAAGAAACGAGCGCGCCATCATGGACCTCGCGCCGAATGTGGCGAGATGAGTCCGCAACAAATCAGCGCATACCCGAGCTTGCTGATCCAACACCGTGGCGGCCGAGAGCAGCTGGAACATCATTGCGGTATCAACAATGTCCTGGGTGGTCGCACCGCGATGAACGCAGAGCGCTGCATCGGTGCTGAGATTCTCACGCAGATAGTCGAGCAGGGGAAGAACCGGTGTACCGGCGATCCATCCCTGGGCCAGCAGCGCTTCGGGATTCGGATGGACTCGCTCGCAGACAATACGGATCTCATCGGCGGCCTCGGAAGGAATGATCCCCGCCTTTGCTTGTGAGACCGCGAGCGCAGCCTCGACGCCCAACATCGCCTGTACCCGCGCCCCGGGGGAGAAGAGTGCTGCCATCATCGGCGTGGTGAAACCGGGGTCGATCATGATTCAAACATCGAAGAAGACGGTTTCATCCGCACCCTGGTAGCGAATATCGAAGCGGTACGTGGGAAGGGCGTCGTCATCGATCAACTCGGCGATGAGCGTGCCTCGTCGCTCGGCGGGAACCGAACGCATTACCGGATCCATGGCGTTAGCCGCTGCCTCCTCCGGAAAATAGACACGGGTGTAGGTCGGGTTCAGCATGCCGCGTGCCTGAATGACGATGTTGAGATGCGGTGCCTGTCTACCTCCGTCGGGCGCAGGAACGGCACCCGGCATGATGGTGAGGAACGCATAGGACCCGTCGCCGAACCCGGTGGCACAACGCCCGAATCCAAGGAACGCCGGGTCGAGTGCGGCATCCGTGCGGTCGTCGTCGGGATGGTTGTACCGACCGGCGTCGTTGGCCTGCCACAGCTCCAACAACGCGTCCTCAATGGGTTTGCGGTCACCATCAAGCACATGGCCCTGAATGCGGATGCGATCGCCAAGGGTGTCGGGGGTGACCAAAACGTTTTGGCCCTCGGCGGCGAGACGCATCGAGAAGTAGGGCCCGACGGTTTGCGACGGTGTGACACCGAGCCGGTATCTCATCGCTCGAACGCTCCTGGCGTGGCCGAGGTGCCGCGCAAGACGATGTCCCAGGTGTAGCCGATAGCCCAGTTTTCCTCGGTGACGTTGTTGTCGTAGCGAGCCACCATGCGCTGCCGGGAATGGATCGGTGCCGCCTGGAAGATCGGGTCGAACGCGAACAGTGGATCGTCCGGGAAGTACATCTGGGTGACCAGTCGGCTGGGCAACGCTGGGCCGAGCAGCGAGAAGTGAATGTGGGCGGGTCGCCAGGCGTTCGGGTGATTGCCCCACGGGTAAGGGCCGGGCTTGATGGTTGTGAAGCGGTACACGCCCTCGGCGTCACTTCGGCATTGACCCACACCGAGAAAGTTGGGGTCGAGCGGCGCCGGGAACAGGTCCTCGCGCCAGTGCATGTAGCGACCGCATGCATTGGCCTGCCACAACTCGATCAGTGTGTTTGGTACCGGCTCGCCGCCTTCGTCCAGGACTCGGCCGGTGATGATCGAACGCTGCCCGATGGCCTCCTCACCGGTGCCGCTGTTCGTGGTCAGGTCGGCATCTTCGACCTCGAGGTCGGCCCATGCGAAGCCCGGCCCGGTTCTTTCTGAGAGCGTGTGGGCGATGTTGACCAGCCCCATTTCGGGGGAGCGCTTGAGAGTCGACTTGTAGTCGGCATATCGGAATGGCGGATGATCGCTGTGCGCCCGTGCGCCATGGTTGATGGTCACTTGGCGGCGCACCTTCATGCCGGCGTCGTAGTCACCCATCAGTACGGGATCCCGGTGTACTGCTCGGCCATCGCGGCCTGAGCGGCGGGGGAGCTGGCGAGGTAGTCCAGTTCGGTCTCCTGCATGCGATGGTCAAACTCGGTCTGGTCGGGGAACGTGTGCAACATGGTGGTCATCCACCATGAGAACCGCACGGCTTTCCACACCCGCTTGAGAGCCAGTGCCGAATAGTGGTCGAGGCCGTCGTCGGAGTGTTCGTCGTAGTGCTCCAGCAGGGCACGGGACAGGTAGAAGATGTCGGAGAACGCCAGGTTGAGGCCCTTTGCTCCGGTGGGTGGCACGATGTGGGCGGAGTCACCGGCGAGGAACAGGTTGCCGTACCGGAGTGGTTCACGTACGTAGCTGCGCAGCGGCGTGACGGATTTCTCGATGGACGGACCGGTCACGATGGCCTCGGCTGCCTCGGCCGGGAGGCGATGGCGCAGCGCGTCCCAGAACTGCTGGTCGCTCCAGTCGGCGGCCTTCGTATCTGCAGTGCACTGGATGTAGTAGCGAGACAGCATCGGGTTTCGCATCGAGCACAGCGCGAACCCATCGGGGTGCCGGGCGTAGATCAGCTCGTGACTGACGGGCGGCGTCTCGGACAGCACGCCAAGCCAACCGAACGGGTAGACCCGCTCAAACTCGGTGATCATCGACGCGGGGAACACGGTCCGACACACGCCATGGAACCCGTCGCACCCGGCGATGAAGTCGGCATTGACGCAGTGCGGCTGGCCGGCGTTGGTGAAGGTGACCGAGGGCGTTGCTGAGGTCGGGTCGTGCACGGCGACCTCGGCACAGTCGTCGTACACCACGAGACCCTTCTGATCACCGATGTCGTAGAGATCTTTCTGCACCTCGGTTTGGCCGTACACCATCACCGCTCGACCCGACACTGCCTTGAAGTCGATGCGGAAACCTTGCCCGTTGTTGGAGAGCTCTGTTCCGTCGTGCACGAAACCCTCGCGGTCCATGCGCTGACCGACACCGATCGAGCGAAGCAGTTCCACGGAGCCATGCTCCAGCACCCCGGCCCGTACCCGATCAAGGACGTAAGTACGGGTGCGCTGCTCGATGACGACACTCTCGATCCCTGCCTTCGCGAGAAGATGGGCGAGCAGCATCCCTGACGGCCCGCCCCCCACAATCGCCACCTGAGTACGCATATCCGCAGGTTACGACAAACGCTCAGGCAACCCGATATGGTGCGCGTTCCTCTGCGTGGGACATGCAGTGGGCCCCGTTCAGCAGCGCCCGACTAGTTTCATCAGCAGGCAACCTGAGGATCAAAGGGGACAATGTGGCGAGCATTCTGGGCAACCGGGTCGTGCGGGTGGAAGATCCGCGAATGCTGACCGAAGGGGGCATGTACGTCGAAGACGTCGCCATGCCGAATGCGGTGCATGTCACCTTCGTGCGCTCCCAGTTCGCCCACGGCACCATCCTGTCGATCGATACCGCCGATGCCGCCGGCATGCCTGGCGTACTCGGTATCTTCACCGGTGCACAGCTCGATCTTCCACCGTTCCCTCACGTCAACCCGATGTACCCGGACGGATGTGAGCGCCCGCTGCTGGCCCACGATCGCGTCCGGTTTGTCGGTGAAGCGATTGCCGCTGTCGTCGCAGACACGAAGGCGCAGGCCACCGACGCAGCCGAGATGGTGTTCGTCGATATCGACCCGTTGCCCGCCGTCATTGAACTCGATGACGCGCTCAGCGATGAGGTGCTGTTGCATCCCGAGGTCGGCTCGAACACGTACATGAAGTTCACGTCAGCCAACCAGGCTGATTTTAGTGGTTGCGAAGTAGTGCTGGGCCTTCGGGTCATGAATCAGCGCATTGCGGGTGCACCGTTGGAAACGCGATCGGGAATGGCCTACTGGGAGGGCGATCGGCTGGTGCACTACTCGTCGTGCCAGGGTGCCCATCCCACCCGCGAAATCTTGGGCAAGATCTACGGACTCGCGCCTGAGCAGATTCGTGCCGTGGTGCCCGACGTCGGTGGTGGCTTCGGCGTGAAGAGCCGCACCATTGGTGAAGAACTCACACTTGGTTGGCTGTCGAAAAAAGTCAATCGCCCGGTGCGTTTCACCGAGACCCGCACCGAGTCGATGCAGGCCATGCCGCAGGGTCGCGGCCAACGCATGGACATAACCATCGGCGGTACCCGTGACGGTCGCGTTACCGCGTACCAGGTCGACGTCGTGCAAGACGCGGGTGCCTACCCGTTGATGGGCGCGTTCCTTCCGGCCATGACCCAGCGCATGGTGCCTGGCGTGTATGACATTCCCAACTGTGGATTCAATGGCGTGTCGGTGGCCACCAACAAGATGTCGGTCACCGCGTATCGCGGGGCTGGTCGCCCAGAGGCTGCGCTCGCCATCGAACGAGCCATGGACTACTACGCAGCCGAGATTGGTATGGACCCGGCCGAGGTTCGTCGTCGCAACTTCATCCCGAAGTTCACCGAGGCGTACACCACCGGCATTGGCAATGTGTACGACGTCGGTGACTATCCCGAAGCGATGTCGAAAGTGCTGAAGGCTGCCGATTACGACGCGTTGCGAGCCGAGCAGGTACGCCGCCGAGCCGAAGGCGGTCCGCTTATGGGCATCGGTCTGTCGGTCTACGTCGAGATCACCTCTGGTGGTCCGGGTGTTGAGCACGGCAGCGTCCACCTGCTGGCCGATGGCCGATTGAAAGCGGTGTCGGGTGCTACGCCGTACGGCCAAGGCCACGACACCACCTGGAAGATGATCGTTTCCGACCGTGCCGGGTTGAGCATGGATGATGTCGATGTGGTGCACGGCGATACCGATCAGGTACCGTCGGGCGGCCTTACGGTTGGCTCGCGTTCGGTGCAGGTTGCCGGTTCGTCACTTGCTGATGCGACAGAAAAGTTGGTCGTGCTCGCTCGCCAACGCGCCGCCGACATTCTCGAAGCGTCTGTCGAAGATGTCGTGCTCGACGAAAGTGGCTTCCACGTCGTCGGCAGCCCCACTCCGGCAGTCGGTTGGGCCGAGGTTGCTGCCGCCCCCGGTGAGCAGCTCGTTGGTATCTCCGACTTCAAAGCAGCCTCGCCCACCTACCCGTTCGGGGCTCACGTTGCCGTCGTCGACGTCGATCGGGACACTGGCAAAGTGGTGCTGAAGCGCATCATCGCAGTCGATGACGCCGGCACGCTCATCAACCCGTTGCTGGCTGAAGGCCAGTTTCACGGCGGCCTCGCGCAGGGCATAGCGCAGGCGATCATGGAGTGGCAGCAGTTCGACGATCAGGGCAACCCGGTCACGTCGAACTTCGCCGACTATCCGGTCATCTCCGCAGCCGAACTACCGAGCTTCGAGATGGTGCATATGGAGACGCCAACCTGGGTGAATCCGCTCGGCGCAAAGGGTGCGGGGGAGAGCGGCACGATCGGTTCGATCCCCGCGGTGCTCAATGCCGTGGTTGACGCGCTGTCGCCGCTCGGCGTTCGCCATATCGACGGCCCCACCACCCCCGAACGCGTCTGGAACGCCATCAACGCAGCGCGCTAGCAGAGCGTTATCAGTAATCAGTATCGCTTGGCGTTTGTCCACATCACGTCGACTACCCTTCCGCTCACAACGTGAGAAGTGTGCTCGTGCCGACCGTTGCAAAGCGGGCCGCGAGGGTGCTGTCAAACGTTATGAGGGTGGCAGCGGTGAACCTGGCGGTGGCAGCTATCCAGGCGTCGTTGCCCTTGATGCCAGCAGCGCGACATGTGCCGAACGCGAGGACAAGATCGGAAGGCTCGTCTTGCAAACCGTCCGCAACGATGTTGACCACGCGAAGCCGTCGTGCAGCCCGGTACGTCCGTCGACGGGGTGAGTCGGCAGGAAGCGACGCCCATCCAACGGCGATTTCCCCGAGTGTGACGGCGCTGATCGTTGGTGGTTCCGTCGCCAAGCGCAGTGCGGCAACAACGGCTTCATGTCTGCGTTCGAACAGCTGAATCACCGCCGAGGTATCAAGTACAACCTTCACGCAAGACCAAGTCGCTCGACTGCATCAGGCTCCGCATCCTCGGTGTCCCGATCCCTGTTGATTTCGGCGGCCAGGCCTGAGTCGTACTGCGCCCAATCCAGCCCGGTAATTGTTTCGAGCCAGGCATCAACATTCCACGTTTGGTCCTCAGCAGTGATGGCCGTAAGAACCGCAATCGGCACGCCTGCGTCGGTGATGGTCACTGCCTCGGATTGCGCACGTTCGATCACTGCCCGGGTGTGATTGCGAAGGTCGCGCATGCTGGCCCTAGTCGCCATTTGGACACTGTATCACAAAAGTGTGATACACTGAGGTTACCGGCTGATTTGGGCTGGAGAGTGACGAGATCGCCAAACCGGCTGAAGCGAAGAAGCCGCGCCGCAGCCCGTACGCTGTCCCGGCCCGCGGCCACGCTGGCCGTCAGCCGTGACAGCGCTGGGGTTTGAACCGCGTCTCCGGTGAATCTGACAAGCTAGGAACCAGCGCACGCACGGTCCACGACACTTGGGGGAACAATGGGAAAGCAGCTCGATTTCGGCATTATCTTCGGCATTCGCAACCTGCCCTCCCGACCCCGACCGCTGAAAGATCTATATCAACAGTTCATCCAGGAAGCGATCTATGCCGAGCAGCTTGGTTTCGATCACGCATGGAATGGTGAACATCACTTCAGTCAGGATCAGTGGGGTCCGTCGATGTTCCCGATCTTGGCCAACCTTGCTGCTCGCACCGAGCGCATCCGGCTCGGTTCAATGGTGGTATGTCTGCCGATGCATGACCCCGTTCGCATCGCCGAAGACGCTGCCACGGTCGACATCTTGTCGAACGGTCGCTTCGACCTTGGAGTCGGGGTCGGGTCAGCACCGCTTGAGTACGTAGTGCTCGGCGCCAACATGGCCGATCGCATGGCGCAACTGTGGGAAGGCTGCGACGTGCTCGACAAGTGCCTCTCAGGCCAGCCCGTGCAGCACGAAGGTCGTTTCTACCAGTACCCCGAGTTCACCATGACCACCTATCCGGTCCAGCCCAAGGTGCCGATGTGGGTCGGCACGTTCGGCCCCAAGATGATCGATGAGACCGCCCGCCGCGGCTACCACCTCGGCTCGGGCGTGGCCGAACCCTTCGCCGCTCGCCTTGCCGCTCACGGTCACAACCCAGCCGATCACTATGCATGCGATCTCCGTTGGATTCACGTGGCCGAGACCCGTGAGAAGGCGTGGGACGAAGCCGAAGAGGGTCTGCACCACGTGCTGAAGTTCTACCGAGAGTGGACCAACCCCAACTCAGGAACCGATGCCAACGGGCCGCTGAAGGAACTACCGCCACTCGGCGAGTTCCGCAAGACGAAAGACATCGGCATGGTGCTGCCCTTCCTGGTCGGCACCCCCGATGACATTGCCGCCCACTTCCAGAGCTACAACCACCGACCCATCACCCACGTGGCTCTCGAGTTCAACCACGCTGGCATGCCCACCGAGACCGTCCGCAACTCCATGAAACTCTTCGCCGACAACATCATGCCGATGTTCAACTAGAGCATCTTGCGGTACTGCAGGAAGCCGGAACGATCGGCGACCTTGTTGTAAAGCACCATGGCCTCGGCGTTGGTTTCGTGGGTGAGCCAGTAGACGCGGCTGGCGCCAACCTCGGCGGCCTTGTCGTAGACGGCCTGGATGAGCGCCCGCCCGACACCCTTGCCGCGAGCTTCCGGCACGGTGAAGAGATCTTGGAGGTAGCAGTACGGCCCAACGGTCCACGTGCTGCGATGGAAGATGTAGTGAACGATGCCGAGCAGCGTGTCACCGTCGAACGCGCCAAAGACGTGCATTGGTTCGGCTTCATCGTGCAAGCGCTGCCACGTCAACGCCGTGACATCATCGGCAACCGTTGCCTTGTAGAACGTGAGGTACCCCTGCCACAAAGGCTCCCACGCATCTCGTTCATCTGCACGTAGGGGTCGGATCGTCAGTGCAGCCATAGTCAGCAGCCTATTGGGCTGGCTTGGCTAGGTTGTGGAGTTAGGACACGCCCCAGCCGCCGTCGACGCGGATGATCTGACCGGTGATATGACGGCTTTCATCACTGCACAGGAACAGGGCAAGGTTGGCGTGATCGTCGGCCGACAATGGGCCGCCGCCGGTGAGGCCCATGCGAACTTTCATTACGTCGATGGTGTCCGGGTCTGATGCCGCACGCTTGGCCATCGGCGTCAATGTGAGCGCGGGTGCAATGGTGTTGAAGCGCACGCCGCTCGGCCCGTAGTGGCTGGCGCCGTGCAAGGTCATGGAGTTGATGCCGCCTTTGGCCGCGGCATAGGCGATGGTGTCGAACGTTCCGGGCACCGGGTTGGTGGCAGCAACTGATGAGACGAACACGATCGACCCACCGTGCGCCTGATCCAGCATGATCTTGAGCGACTCGCGAGCGGCCAGAAAGGACGTGTGCAGGTTGAGCGCGACGGTGTCGTTGAACGACTTCATCGAGGTGAGGTGAATCGAGCCGTCTCCGAACGTTCGCCCACTGCCTCCTGCTGAGGCGAACGTGGCGTCGAGGCGTCCGTACTTCTCTCGGCATCGAGCAAAAGCGCGCTCGGCCTCAGCCTCGTCGGTGAGGTCGGCCGCCACCCACTCGAAAGGAACGTCAGGGCCGAGGCGGGCCGCGAGCGCCTCACACTCGTGCCCGCGCAACGAAGCGACGAACAGTGCGGCTCCTTCGGCGGCGAACAGCATGGCCGCTGCCTCAGCAATGCCCGTGGCACCCGTGATGGCGCAGACCTTGCCTGCTAATCGACCCGTCATGATGATCCCCCGTGCGTCAGCTTTCTCGTGCAGTCTGCCACGTCAATCTCGGGTCGCCTCGGGTTCGTCGATTTGCCGAGCGTTTGCGATAAGAGCGCATCGTTCTTCTGGCCCGGGCGCAGTCGCGGGAGCCGATTGCAGAGAGCAAAGGGTCATACTCCAAAATCTCAAGCGGCAGCGCGGCTTGACGTTGCCGACAGGCCGATCGCTTCGGCCAGCAATGCAAACGAGCGCACCCGGGCGGCGTGATCGTGCAGCATGGTGGTGATGATCAACTCATCCACTTGGGTGTGATCGACCAGTTCCTGCAGCTTGGTGACAACGGTCGCCGGGCTGCCGACGACGTGAGCCGATGTCCACGCCGTGATCTGCTGGCGTTCCATGGGCGTGTAGGGGTGGTTGGCTGCAGCCTGCGGTGTCGGAAACGCGGATGGCTTTCCTGTACGCAATCGCAGCGTAGCCAGGCGACCAGAACCGGCAAGCCAGTCGGCCTCTTCATCGGTCGGCGCGCACACGACATTCACGCCGATGGATGCGTACGACTTGGCCATCTCGTCGGACGGACGGAAGTGTGACCGGTAGGCGCTGAGCGCAAGCATGGTGTTGTCGGCGGCGAAGTGATGAGCAAACGAGTACGGCAGGCTCAGCAACGCCGCAGCGTGGGCGCCATAGTCGCTGGAACCGAGCATCCAGATCTTCGGCATGTTTCCGACGGCTGAGGTGGCTTTCACCCGGTGGAACGGGTTGTCGGGCGGCAGGGTGCCCTCGAAGTAGCCGATGAGATCGTTGAATTGTTCGGGGAAGTCATCCTTCGCGGTGAGCGGAGCGCGGCGTAATGCCGTTGCGGTGAGTTGGTCGGTGCCGGGAGCACGACCGAGGCCGAGATCGATACGACCGGGGTGTAACCCTTCGAGCATGCCGAACTGCTCAGCCACCACCAGCGAGGAATGGTTGGGCAGCATCACGCCGCCCGCCCCGACCCGAATGGTCGTGGTGGCAGACGCGAGGTGCGCTATCAGCACCGGGGGAGAGGTACACGCGACGCCAGGATGATTATGGTGCTCGGCCACCCAGTAGCGGGTGTACCCGAGGCGCTCGGCGTGTTGCACGAGGTCGATTGAGTTGCGCAACGCATCCGCAGCTGTCGACCCGTCGGGGATCGGACTGAGATCGAGCACCGAGAGGGGAACAGAGATCGCAGCCACGGCGATCACGGTATCAGCGCGGTCGGCCAATCAGGCCTGGCAGAACGCCACGGCTAACTGCACGAAGTCGGCCACGGCTGCGGACGCGTCGTCTTTACGCCAAGCGATGTGCAGGTCATCGAACCGGGTAACCGGTGCTAATGGTCGCACGACAACTCCATCGCGTGAGACGTGTTCGGCCTGCCATGCATTGAGCCAGCCGAGCCCGGTGCCTACCGACACCATGTCGAGCATGCGTTCTACCTGCGTCGCAACATGGACCACCCATGCGGGGCGTACCCCGAGGCTGGCGCAGTAGGCAAGCGTCTCGTCGTGGTAGGTCGGTGCCTCGGCCCGCTCCACCAAGAGCGCCGGCTCGCCTTCCAAATCGGTTGCAGCTACAACTTCTTGCGCGGCCAGTCGGTGGCCTTCGGGAACTGCGATGTAGCTGAATGGAATTCGAGCCAGAGGCCGTGAGCTGAGCGTGACCGGTACCGGGGCGTGCACGATGCCCACGCGCATGCGCCCCGAGCGAATTGCTTCGAAGGTGCGCAGCGAGGTGAAAGCCGCCGGCCTCACTGCAATAGCCGGATGAGCTTGATGGAATCGTTTGGCGATCTGGAGGGCGGCGTACTCGCTGCCGTTGCAGTAGGCGAACGGTAGCGAGTCGTCATCCACCAACTCGCTGGCCGAAAGCCGGAACCGCTCAACGGCCTGCAGCACCGCCCTTGCCTCGGGTAGAAGTCGCTCGCCCGCCGGTGTGAGTGAAACCTTTCGGCTGGTCCGCTCGAACAGTGGCAGACCCAACTCGGCTTCGAGTTCCTGGATGCGCTGCGAGAGTGGGGGAGCCGACATGTGGAGTCGTGCCGCTGCCCGGCCGAAATGCTGCTCCTCGGCGACGGCCACGAAATAGCTCAATCGGCGAAGATCCACAACCGAACGTTATCGAATGCGACACGATCAACATCATTGCCAATGGCAGAGCACCCGGCGAGCGTCGTAGGCGTCGGCTCGACTTCGGTTCCACGACCACCCTCCGTCCAGTCTCCGGGGTACATCGCACAGCCGATCGGTGAGAGCTGCCGCTTGATTGGCCGGCAGCGATCCGAGGCGTTGCACGAGCGCTGTGACCGCATCGTCGGAGAGGCCGGACAGGTAGTCAACATCAAACTCCGCACCCGTTGGAGACCGGGTCGTGCCTGTCGCCCAGTCGATGCGCGCAATGTTCTCCCGAGCGATCATGGCTTCAGGATTGGCCCAATTCCCGTAGGCAACCGCCACGTACGCGCTCAGCAGTACGGCCACGCCGAGTTGGCGATAGAAGCGGGGTTGGGCGAGAGCGACGGCCACCAGGAACACGACGACGCCGAGCCAGGTCGCAAAGACCGTGGTGCCAAAGCGCAGCATGGTGAGTCCGAAGATGGATCGGTAGGTCTGCAGTCTGACCACGGCTACGACCGCCATCGCAATCGTTCCTGTCGCGGTGAGAACTGTGAGCAGACGCAGCCGTCCTCCGCTGTTTGTGATGGCCGGACGGAAGTACAGCAGGGTCGCCACAATGAGCATCACCACGATGACCAGTTGAAAGAAGCCGCTGCGCGCGTAGTTGGCGTAGGTCAGACCGGCTCGGTGTTCGACGTAGGCTCGGCCGGCGAACGCGGCCACGACGAGGGACGCGACGTAACCGACGAGCACTATCGCCACTGATGTAAGGGACACTGTTGCCTCCACCTGAGCGCCACGATGTTTCGATGCGCTGACGACTCGCTTCGGTTCGACCGTTTGCTGTGATGTCGCCACGAAGACCAGCCACGCCATGCCGACTACGGCGACCCAGATGGCATCGGCGATACGCTCGCCCACCGCAGTCAACCTCAGCCACGAGGCAAAGAACCGATCGCCCGACGCGAGCAACAAAAGCACCGCGCCGCCCAACGGAATGGCAACCAGCAACGCCCGGCCGTAGGCCTTGCCAGTGCTTCGGCTGCCTTCGGGTACCGCGGATCGGGCGATGCTGCTGGTGGTAGCGGCGGTGGCTCCCAGACCATTGAACAAGGCTCTCATCCGACGTGATCGAGTAACGGCGAGGAGGACAAGCCCAGCCATTGCCAGCGCGTTGAGTGTGATCAACCAGGGGCTCATGCGGAGGAGCAACCACGGCGACAACCCGGCCGCGAGCAGCAACGCGCCCCGCCCCCTCGCCGAGAGACGAGCGGACCGTAGAAGCGCCAGGCAGGCCACAGCTACCGCCAGCACGCCAGCCGCGCCGATCAGATGACTGTGGGCCGCTAGGTCAACGGTGAGTCCTACGGCAAACATACCGACGACCGCACTCCGGGCATCGTGCCGCGACCACTTGGCGATCTGGCGAACCCTGGGCTTCTTGGGGAGGTGGACCGGGGGTGGTGCGGGCGCGACGAAGGAAGGTGGTGGCAGGGTCATGGTGGTGCTCCTTGGAATGGAGGGTCAGGTCGTGGGCAGGGTGACGATGAAGCGGGCGCCGGTCGGCTGGTTCGGTTCGGCACGTACGCTGCCGTCGTGGAGGTCGACGATCCACCGCACGATGGCAAGGCCGAGTCCGGTGCCCGTACTGGAGTTATCGGCTCGGTAGAACCGTTCGAACAATCGGTCGGCGTCACCATCCAGGCCACGGCCTTGGTCGGCGACAGTGAGCGTGACGTTCCCGGCAGTGGCGACGGCGGTGATGTTGATGAGCCCGCCGCCGTGCGCGATTGCGTTCGCCAGCAGGTTCGACACGACCTGATGCAGACGCTCGGGATCGGCCGTGAGCAAGGTGTTGTCCGAGATTGCGATCGTGATGCAGGCCGCCGGATGCGCGGCCGTGCATTCCTCGACAGCATCGCCAACGATCTCGCGGAGGTTGACGATCGAGGTTGTGAGTGGAGCCGTACCGGCCTCGAGTCGCGAGAGATCGAGCAGGTCCGACACCAGTCGTTCGAGACGGTTCACGCGGCCAGCCATGGTGGAGAGAACCTCAGCCGTCGGCTCCGTCACGCCGTCCATAATGTTCTCGAGCGTGGCGCGTAATCCGGCAATGGGCGTGCGCAGTTCGTGGGAGACGTTGCCGATGAGATCGCGCTGCTGGCGGTCGGCGTCTGCCACGGATTGGGCCATCGAGTTGAACGCAACTGCGAGCTGACCCACCTCATCCACGGACGAGGTTTCGACGCGCTGCGTGTAGTCACCCGCGGCCATGTGGCGAGCGGCTTTGGACATGTCACGCAACGGCAGGGTCATACCCTTCGCCAGGAATTGCACCGCAATGAGCGACACCGCGGCGGCGACCGTCGGCCGCACCCAGAGCGGCCACCCCAGGGAGTAGCCCACCTGGCTGGTGACGACCGCCGTGCCGATGGCCGCAAGGATCACGATGGAAAACTTCGCCTTAATCGAGCGAGTCAGCCTGAGCGGATTCATGATGGTTCTCCCGCCGCATACCCGACGCTGTGAACCGTGCGGATGACATCCTCACCGAGTTTGCGGCGAACGGCTCGAACGTGACTGTCGACGGTGCGTGCCCCCGATCCGTCCCGGTAGCCCCACACGTCATGGAGAAGTTGGTCACGGGTGCGAACGGCTCCCTGGTGCGAGAAGAGACACAGCAGGATGTCGAACTCGGTCGGCGTCAGCATGACTTCCTCGTGGTCGCGGTACACCCGACGTTGCGTTTCATCGATGCGAACAGAGCCAAACGTCATCGCCGTCTGTGTGGTCGAACGTTCGACTCGCCGCAGAACGACGCGGATTCGGGCGACCAGTTCGCGCATGCTGAATGGTTTGGTGATGTAGTCATCGGCCCCAACGGCCAGCCCGACGAGCATGTCGGTTTCGTCGTCACGCGCCGTCAGCATCACGACGGGAACCTTGGTGTGGATCCGCCGACAGACTTCTACGCCGTCGAGGCCCGGCAGCATCACATCGAGCACGACCAGGCCGGGCTTCAGGTGGTCAACGAGATCCAGTGCGACCAGCCCATCGGTGGCGATGGTGACGTCGAACCCTTCGCTGCGCAGACGATCAGCGATTGCCCCGGCGATTGTCTCATCATCCTCCACCACCAGTACGTGAACCGCCATGCCCACACAGTAAAGAACCATCTGTCGAGATGTCCCGCGCGTGTTGTGAAGATTCCGTGCAGAGCCAACGCCTGTCGAACGGAGTCTTCAGAGGTGGCCTACCTTGTTGCGGGCGTTGTAACGAGTAACGATGAATCTTGGGACGACGAATCGCCAGGCTTCGAAGACGATTTCGGTCATCTCCTCGTGGTCTATGGCTGCGAGGCGCACAACAGCCCAGTTGTAGCGGAGATCGGCCGGCTCTGGCAGCAGAAACTTGGCCGGTTCGCTGGCGACAAGCGCGTCCCGTTCGTACTTGGAGAAGGCGAAACCCATGATCGTCTCATCGCGCGAGAACGCCAGCCAAACGGTGCGACCGACGCGGAACTTGACCCGCTTCGCGACGAGGGCTTCCGTCACACGATCGAGACTGAGCGCCAGTTCGCGAACATCTTGAATGGTGACCATCAAGCAAGCCTACGACTTCATGCCCACACGGGCTCTCCACGAAAAGGTGATGCCGTGATCCGTCGTGGATTCGGCGTATGCGGATCGGACTTCGCGTTCGAAGATATCGGCACCGGTATCGGCGGGGGTGCGGCCGTGCTTCAACAATGACTGGTAGCCGCCCTGGCTTTGGAGCAGCGCGATGAAACGGTCAGCTCCGCCAGCTTCGGTCTGGTGGAAGAACAACTCGCGGCACCATGCGAAGTGGTTGCTTGCGATCATGTTGGCAAGGTGTTCAGAGCGAGGCCAGGCCTTCACCGAATCCTCGGTATGGAGCGCCTTTGTCCGCACCAGATCATCAAGAGCGGACCACGCCGACTCGGCCCGTGCCAGCCCGGCTACCGGTGGCCAATCGGCGTCGAAACTTGCGAACACGCCGCCCGGTCGTAGGATGCGGGCGACTTCGGCCAGCGTTGAGACCGGTTCCATCCAGTGCATCGCCTGCACCGCGATCACGATGTCGGCGGCTGCGTCAGGCACGCCGGTTGCGAACGAGAAGCCCGACCGATAGGTGACGGACCCGACCGGCCGTGCTGATGCAATTGAGCGCATGTCGTCGTTGGGTTCAACGCCGATGACCGAACGGGCCCACGTCGCCGCCCACCGGCTCGACAATCCAGTGCCACTCCCAAGGTCCACAACACGCGGCGACGGCTCGTTGGCATAGTGGCAGAGCAGCGGACCAATCGCATCAGGCGGCGTTGGCCGGACCGAGTCGTACAAATCGGCGAAGCCACTAAATCGATCAACAGCACCCGACGCATCCGTCATCGCGACAACACTACGGTCGATCAAGCCTTTGATCGCTACTGCCATCACTACTCGCCCACGTCGACCAGGTTGGTGGGCGTTCGCGCGTTACCCAGCGCTCATTCGCGCGTAAACACCTTTTGGGTCTGGGGCAGGCTCATTCCGGTGCTTACGCGCGAATGGGATTGGCGTCATGCGCGAACGCCAATGGTGAGGCCGACGTTGCCGGCCTCACCATCCGTCGGCGTTACCGGTAGTACCCAATCACGTCGACGAGGGCATAGACGCTCGTGCCTGGACCGATCGTGATCTTGATCCTGCCAGCCGCGTCGACAGACACCACCGTCGTTGTGGCGATGTCCTGCAGGGCCGTAAAGTTCAACGTGCTGGTGCCGGGCGCGGTGCCGAGCGAGTTGTTGTAGGCAGTGAGGTAGCCGCTGTTGGTCGGGCCAACGGCCGTGATGGTGAGCAGCGCACCGTTGGCTCCGGCGGGTAGGGCTGGCGTTGTTCCGTCGGTCGCTGTCGTGAGCAACACCGTCGTCGTACTGCTGGCCGCAAGCTTCGGAATGCTGCGGCTGTCGTACACGCGCTGCGGTGTCGTGAGCAGATGGAGTTGTCCTGCCGTTGCAACTCCAGCCAACTTGCGTAACGTGCCCGGTGTCCCGTCAGCAGCGACGTACCACAGATCACCATCATCGGTTCGTACGACATCACCGACCTTATGGGCGACCGTGACGACCGATGCAGCAGCGCCATTCGACATGAGATTCAGGTCGGCTCGGGCGCCGTCGAATCGGCCGCCAATCGACCCGGTCACGACCGTGCTAGTCGTTGCGATCGGCCGC
>JANMCE010000247.1:0-3442 GCA_031360915.1 Actinomycetes bacterium
GTTGTCCAAAAGGTCGGCATCACCCTGCGCGGCATGGATCGCAACACGGTCATCCTCGACGGCGAGAACAAGAAGCAGAACGGGATCATCGTCGCGGCTGACGGCGTCGTGGTCGAGAATCTGACGGTTCACGGCTACAACGGGTCGGGCGTATATGTGTACGGCGGTTACAGCCCTGACGGCGTTGATCCCACAAAAACCTTCGGCGTCGGTAACGACGTGATCAAGGGCTACCGCGTCTCGTACGTCACCACCTACAACAACGGGCTCTATGGCATCTACGCGTTTGGTAGTCGCGGCGGGCAGATCGATCACTCGTATGCGAGCGGACATCCCGACAGCGGCATTTACGTTGGGCAGTGCAAGCCGTGCAACGCGGTCGTCACCGATGTGCTGTCCGAAGGGAACGCGATCGGTTACGAAGGCACCAACGCATCGGGTGGCGTGTACATCGTGAACTCGACGTTTCGCGGCAACCGTATCGGCATGACACCGAATTCGCAGAAGATGGAAAAGCTCACACCGCAGGCCCAGACGTTTATTGCCGGCAATGTCGTAACGGACAACTCAAATCCCACGTCACCAGAACAGGCCAAGGGCGGCTTCGGCGAGGGCATCATTATCGGCGGCGGCACGAAGAACGTGGTGGTGCGAAACCGGGTGAGCGGCAACAAAGTCGCCGGCATACTCGTGAACAGCTTCGGTGACTTTCCACCCGAGAACAACCGGGTGGAAGGCAATCTGTTGAGCGACAATGGCGTCGACCTCCACTACGACGTCCCGACGTCGGGCACGGCCGCCGGCAACTGCTTCACGGCCAACACGTTCACCACGTCGATGCCCGCGTCTATCGAAAGTGCGATGGCGTGCCCCGGTGGCACCGCCGCGGTGAAGGGCAATCCGCTTCGCCTGCCGAACCCGCCGCCGAACGTTCCCTACAAGACGCTACCTGCGCCGGGTCCCCAGCCGTCGATGCCCAACGCTGCCACCGCTCCGGCCGCGGCGATGCCCGAGACCACGCCAAAGATCGATCTGGCCACCATCAAGGTGCCGGCCTGATCAGCCCTGGCGACTGCGTGACGGTTTGGCACCTTTGACGCGGTACATCGTCTCATCCGCATAGCGCATCAACGTGTCGACATCGGGGAATGGGCCGGGGCCGAGCGCAGCGCCGAGCGAAATGCCAACTTCGGCCACACCGTTCGGAATGAGGATGGGCTGGCAGATCGTTTCCTGGATGCGATGAGACACTGCTTCGCTTTCCGCGGCGTTGGTGTTGGGGCACACGATAACGAACTCGTCACCGCCGTAGCGCACCACAATGTCATGGCCCCGCACGGCATCGCGTAGACGCAGGCTGACCTCACGAAGCACCTCGTCACCGGCTTCGTGACCGAAGCGGTCGTTCACGGCTTTGAAGCCGTCAAGGTCGCCGAACAGGACCGCAAAGGTCTCGCCCCGTCGAACGTGATCAGACCATTGCACCTTCAGAACCTCGTCGAGGCGGCTGCGATTCAGCAGCCCGGTGAGGGCGTCTGAGCCGGCCTGGCGCTCGAGCAGATGCTCGTACTTCCGACGATCGGTGATGTCGGCGAGGTGCAGCACAATGCCGCCCACCGACAGGTCGTGCACCAAATTGGACAGTCGGGCTTCGATCACTTTGGGCGTACCGTTGGGCTGGGTGAGCTGGAACTCGGTCGAGGCCACCAGGCCCGGCAGGCCGGCTACCGCACGGAGCTCTTCCAGAACTTTCGGGGCACCGGTGCCCAACAGAACGTCGACCGGCCGGCCGAGAGCGGCGTCAGGCTGCACGCCGAAGAAGCCGGTGGCCGACGGGCTGATGTACACGCATGTTCCGCTGGGCGTGAGAATCAACACGACATCAGCGGCATGGCGAAGCAGGGCATCGAACCGGCCCGACATCAAACTGAGTGCGGTGGTGGCTTCGTTCAGCGCGATGGTGCTCTGGCGATTCACGTAGTGTTGCCGAACCGAAAGAGCGGCCACCACGACCCCCACAAAGGAGCCGGCAATGCCAAGCTTCACGCCAAGATCGGTGCGCTTGGTCAGATAGGCCGTGACGACGACGCCGAACCAAGCGAGCACGGTGACGAACACGGCGAGCGCGCCGGAGTTCGTCGGTACCTCCCGCTGTTTCGTCTGCACGCTGCCGTCCCTTCTCAATCCGTCTGTCCTCTATCGGACAGTCGCCTGCGGCGGGGAGCGGCCAGCGGAAAAAGTGATCCCCCCTTGAGGATTCGATCACTGCGGTGGGAAGACGCCTAGGCCGTCGGCATGAACTGACTTGCCGTCAAACAGAACTTCTATCGGCGCCGGTAGCCCTGCCCGCCAGGCCCAGAGCTGGTTGTCGTTCAGAAAGAAGAGCCATCGGCCATCGGTCGACCAGGCCAGAGGTATGCCCCCGTTCGCGAACGAACGGTTCAACAGATGAACGCGCTCGCGGGTGTCCACGTTGACCACGTCGAACGAGACGGCCAAGGGCGAGTACGTGGTGATCAGTACGTTCTCACCGCCGGGTGCCAGCGATGCTGCAGAGTTCCCCGAGTAGTCGGCCAGTTCGGTGATTTCGCCCTCGCGTATGCCGTCTCGTGGTCCGTGCAGCACGAAATGGCACGCCAGATGAGGGTCACACCTCAGCTCGATCCGACGCTGGCCGTCGGAATCAATCACCGTGTTGGCAGAGACCAGGTCGAACTGCTTGGTGTCGATGTCGAATGCGTACGTGGCCGACACTGCGCTTGCGTGCACCATCGGCCGGCCCGTTTCATCCTGGCCGACAAGAAAGGTTCCAAACGGCATATCGATCCACGTCACCGCCGCGCCGGTTTGCAGATCGATACTGGCCAGACGTTCGGTACGGCCGTCGGCTTCGATCTGGGTAGTCCAGAGCACATCGCCAATCACGACACCGGTGCCCGAGCTGCCGAGACCGGGCCGCCGATGCTGTAGATGCCCGCCATCAGCGGTGAAGAACTGCACGTTGAAGCCGCCGCTGCCGTTGAGTACCAGCCCGGTTGCGGTCGTGAGGAGCGGCGAGGAGCTGTCGACCAGCGTCGCCGAGTCGAGTCGGGTCAGTGCGCCCGAGTCGAGGTTGATGATGGTGTCTTTCGCATCGCCCGCCACGTACAGCCCGAGGAGCAGGAGCTTGGCTCCGGTCTTTTCGCCGGGCAATGGCGGCGCGCCGAGTTGTCCGCCAGCCGACACGGCCACCGGCGCATCGCTGCCACCGGCGACCGTCAGTGACGATGGAAGCGTAGGAATGACGGGCCTCGGGTCGGCTGAACGTTGCTGCGTGATCTCGGTTTTGATCGTGGTGGTCGTGGTCGACGAGGTCGATGTTGTCGGCGCCGAGGTTGTCGTGGTGGTTGTCGGCGCTGTGGTCGATGTCTTACCCGCACCTGAAAAGGCGGCAACACCGATG
>JANMCE010000341.1:0-23441 GCA_031360915.1 Actinomycetes bacterium
CACCACCGGAACACCACCGGCGAGCACGATCGCCTCGGGGTAAGTAGTCCAGTACGGGGCGGGGCAGATGACCTCGTCGCCCGGATCACACAAGGCGGAGAACGCGACGAAAATCGCATGCTTGCCGCCATTCGTCACCAGAATCTGAGAGGCGTTCACGCTCACGCCCGAGTCACGCATGGTTTTGGCCGCGATGCCTTCACGCAATTCGGGCAGACCGGCAGCCGGCGTGTACTTGTGGTTGCGCGGGTTGCGGCAGGCCTCTACCGCAGCCTCCACAATGTGCGGCGGCGTGGGGAAGTCGGGTTCGCCGGCGCCGAAGCCGATCACGTTCTCGCCCGCGGCCTTGAGCGCTTTGGCTTTGGCATCAACCGCGAGCGTGGCGGATGGGGCGATGGCAGCAAGTCGTTGGGAGACGCGGTTCACAAACTGACATGCTTGCACAATGCCTGCAGTCGCTCCGAATGAAATTCGCATCCCCGCCCACCTCTTGCCCGCCGATGGACGTTTCGGCTGCGGCCCTTCGAAGGTGCGACCCGAAGCAATGTCGGCGCTGCATGAGGTTGGCTCCACGTTAATGGGCACCAGCCATCGCCAAGCACCAGTGAAGGATCTGGTCGGTTCGCTGCGTGGCGGTCTGCACGATCTGTTTGGCCTGCCCGACGGTTGGGAAGTGGTGCTGGGAAACGGGGGCTCAACCGTGTTCTGGGACATCGCCACGTTCGGATTGATCGAACGCAAAAGCCAACACCTGGTGTTCGGCGAGTTCTCTTCCAAGTTCGCCGAGGCTTCCCAGGCCGCGCCCCACCTGGAGGACGCCGACGTCATCAAAACGGCGCCCGGCACCCACCCCGATGCCGAGCGAGTCGCTGGCGTCGATGTCTATGCGCTCACCCACAACGAGACCTCGACCGGCGTGATGATGGACCTCCGCCGACCTGATCTCACCAACCAGGACGACGCGCTCGTACTGGTTGATGCAACCTCGGGTGCAGGCGGTCTGGCCTGGTCGCCAAGTGAGGTCGACTGTTATTACTTCGCGCCACAGAAGTGCTTTGCCTCCGATGGCGGATTATGGGTGGCCTTGTGCTCCCCTGCGGCCGTCGAGCGCATTGAACACCTCGCAACGTCGGGCCGATGGATTCCGGCGTCGATGAGCTTGAAAATCGCGCTCGACAACAGCCGACTCAACCAGACCTACAACACTCCAGCACTGGCCACGCTGTTCCTCTTCGAACAACAGGTGGCATGGATGAACCACCACGGCGGTTTGTCGTGGTCTGTCGAGCGCAGCCGCACCAGCTCCGACATCTTGTACACCTGGGCCGAGAACTCACACTATGCAACCCCCTTTGTTGCAGATGCAACCAAACGCTCAGGCGTTGTGGGAACGATCGACCTTGACAGCGTGAAGGCCGATGACGTCTGCGCCGCCTTGCGTGCCAACGGCGTGGTCGACACCGACAGCTACCGCAAACTCGGCCGCAACCAAATACGTGTCGGCATGTTCCCGGCCGTCGACCCGTCCGACGTCGAGGCCCTCACCGCCTGTGTCGACCATGTGGTCGGGCAACTGGGCCAGTAGACCCCGCTCGAGCGCGGCTTTCGGCTTTGGATGTGCCTCAACAACGTCAGAGGCCGAAACCTCGGTGAAAGATAGCTACAGCAGCGGAAGGGCGGGTGTGCCGGGGGTGTAGAGCCAGGCCTGGAACAGCTCGTCGAGTCTCTTGCTGGAGATGCGCTCAGCGAGTGCGATGAAGTCCTTCGTGGTGACGTTGCCGTTGCGATTCCTGGTGGTCCACTGGCGCAGTATTTTGAAGAATGAGGCATCGCCGACGGCGAGCCGGAGCTGATGCAGGGTCATGGCGCCGCGCTCGTAGACCGGTGCGCTGAACAGGGCCTCGGGTCCGGGCAGCGCGGCCGGGGCCGCCTGCCAGAACTGGTTGGTGGCGGGGCGAGCGTAGATATCGTCAAACGCGCCCTGCGCCGTCTGGGTGCCTTCCTTTTCGGCCCACTGCCACTCGGTATATTGCGCGAAGCCTTCGTTCAGCGACATCTCCGGGAATGAGGTGAGCGACACGCTGTCGCCGACCCACTGATGGGCGTATTCGTGCACCAGTGTGGACTCGTCGACGGCCGAGGTGAACACGGTCGGGTCTGCGTCTCCAGCGCATAGCCGACATCGGGAGCGTCAACGGCAATGACCGCGCACAGTGAACGAGACGTTGTTTACCCGCCAGCGGCGGCGAAACCGAGGTCGAGGTCGGCGATGATGTCAGTCACCGACTCGATACCGACGGATAGGCGCACCAACTCCGGTGGCACACCCGCAGCGCGCTGCTCGCCAGCGGTGAGCTGGCTGTGGGTGGTGGTAGCCGGGTGGATCGCAAGGCTGCGCACATCGCCAATGTTGGCCACGTGGCTGTGCAACTGCAGGGCCTCGATGAACTTCTTGCCAGCCTCCAGGCCGCCCTTCAGACCGAACGAAATGATCGAGCCTGCCCCCTTCGGCATGTACTTCTTGGCGTTGGCGTTCCACGGGCTGGAAGCAAGACCGGCGTACGCCACCCACGACACCTCCGCGTGACCTTCAAGATAGGCGGCGATGGTCTCAGAGTTTGACACGTGACGCTCCATACGCAGCGACAACGTCTCAAGACCCTGGATCATAGTGAACGAGTTGAACGGGCTGATGGTCGGGCCCATGTCGCGCATACCCTGCACGCGAGCCTTGAGATGGAAGGCCTGGTTACCGAGGGCCTGCCAGTACTGGAGGCCGTGGTAGCTGGGGTCCGGTGTGGTGAACATGGGGTGGCGACCGGCGCCCCAGTCGAACGTGCCGCCATCGACGATGATGCCACCCATGGATGTGCCGTGGCCGCCGATGAATTTGGTTGCAGAGTGAACAACAATGTCCGCGCCCCACTTGAGCGGCTGGCAGAGGTACGGCGACGGCACCGTGTTGTCAACGATGAGCGGAATGCCGTGCTTGTGGGCAACGGTAGCGATGCCTTCGATGTCGATCACGTTGTTGCGCGGGTTCGGCAACACCTCGCCGTAGAAGGCCCGGGTGTTCGGCTTGATAGCTGCTTCCCACTCGGCCAGGTCGTCGGGGTCGTTCACGAATGTGACCTCGATACCCATCTTTGGCATCGTGTAGTGCAACTGGTTGTAGGTACCGCCGTAAAGCGACGCCGACGAAACGACGTGATCGCCGACCTCGGCCAGGTTCATGATGGCCATGGCCTGGGCCGCCTGTCCCGATGACGTAGCCAGCGCGCCGACACCACCTTCGAGTGACGCCAGGCGGGCCTCGAACACGCCCGTGGTCGGGTTCATCAGGCGGGTGTAAATGTTGCCGAATTCGGCCAGCGCGAAAAGGTTGGCCGCATGTTGCGTGTCGTTGAACTGGAAGGCCGTTGTTTGATAGATCGGCGTGGCACGAGCACCCGTCGTCGGGTCAGGTGCAGCACCTGCGTGAATTTGGCGAGTCTCAAAACCCCATTGCGTATCGGTCATGGCGGCAGCCTAAAGGCTCAATTCCCGACCATACAAGTAGGGATTTACCACCCAAAATGGTGACCTGCGTCACGCCCCGTGATCTTCTGGAAAGATTCTCTGATTTGTTAAGGAAAGCTCTTGCAAGTGGTCCGATTGACCCGTATCGTCACGCCCCAGAGATGAGGGACGGGAGCGGCACTCCTTCTCTCTCTCAAAAAAGCTAGCGGCCCGACTCAACGGGGTGAGTCGGGCCGCTAGCTTTTTCGGGTCTAGTCGTAATCAGCCGCCGGAGGCGTCCGAAACCTTCTGCTTGCCGGCAGAAATCCACGGCATCATGGCCCGCAGTTCCTTACCGGTCTTTTCGATGGCGTGCTCGGCGCCGGCCTTGCGCAGGGCGTTGAAGTTGGCGCGACCACTCTCAGACTCGGCGATCCATTCCTTGGCGAACTTGCCTGAGGTGATCTCCTTCAGAATCTTCTTCATCTCGAGCTTGGTCTTGGCGTTCACGATGCGCGGGCCGCGGGTGACGTCGCCGTACTCGGCGGTGTCAGAGATGCTGTAGCGCATGCCGGCGATACCCTCTTCGTACATGAGGTCAACGATGAGCTTCACTTCGTGCAGGCACTCGAAGTAGGCCATCTCGGGCTGGTAACCAGCCTCGACCAGCGTCTCAAATCCAGCCTGCACGAGCGAGGTGACGCCACCGCACAGTACGGCCTGCTCGCCGAACAAATCGGTCTCGGTCTCTTCGGTGAACGTGGTGAGGATGACGCCGGCGCGAGCGCCGCCAATGGCATCGGCGTAGCTGAGAGCGAGCGCCTGGGCCTGGCCACTGGCGTCGTTCTCAACGGCGATGAGCGCCGGTACGCCGCCGCCTTCAGTGTAAGTACGACGCACGAGGTGACCGGGACCCTTCGGGGCGATCATGATGACGTCGACGGTCTTGGGCGGGCGGATGCGCTTGAAGCGGATGTTGAAGCCGTGAGCGAACGCGAGAGCCTTACCCTTGCGCAGGTTCGGGCGGATGAATTCGTCGTAGATCGCCTTCTGCTCGGTGTCGGGAACGGTCATCATGATGACGTTGGCCCACTTGGCCGCCTCACCCATGCCCATGACCTTCAGACCGGCAGCCTCGGCCTTGGCCTTCGACTTGGAGCCCTCACGAAGGCCGATGACAACCTGAGCGCCGGACTCCTTCAGGTTCAACGCGTGGGCGTGACCCTGAGAGCCGTAGCCGATGATGGCTACCTTCTTGCCCATGATGATCGAACGATCAGCGTCTTTTTCGTAATACACGGTGGCGGCCATCAGCGTGCCTCTCCTCTGGTTGGGGTGGGTCGGTTGCGTTCACGGACAAGCTTGGGAAGAGCCACTCGGCCGGTTCGCTGGAGTTCAACGATGCCATATCCGCGCAGTAACTCTTCAAAATCGTCGAGTTTTGTCGGTGAGCCGTCGAGGCTGATAGTAAGCGCGTCGGTGCCGACAGCCACGATCTTTCCCTCGAAAATGGTCACCAGCTCGGTGATCTGGCCCCGCGTTTGCGCACTGGCCGACACGGTAACAAGCAGCAGTTCGCGGCTGACCGACTCGCCGGGGTTGAGGTGCGTGATCTTCACGACATCGATGAGCTTGAACAGCTGCTTGGTGATCTGTTCGAGCGGCGCTGACTCCGCGTCGGCCACGATGGTGATGCGGCTGAAACGCTCGTTCTCACTCGGCGCGACGGCGAGCGAAAAGATGTTGTACCCGCGACGGGCGAACAGCCCACTGACCCGAGCAAGGACACCGGCCTTGTTCTCCACCAGCACCGACAAGATGTGATGCACGGGCACCTCAACCGTGCGGTAGATCTCAATGTTCTCGGTCATGCTCGGGTTCCGTTCGTCGGTGCGGCTTGAGGCGGGCTTATGAGAAGTAAAGCGACTGGTAAGGAGCCAGCGAAGCAGACGGGGTCCTTCTTCATCGCAGGAACGACCGGTTGGCTTCTTGCGACGGGTGGACCAAGAGGTCATCGTTGCTGAACCCGGCGGGCACCATCGGGAACACGTTCTCATCGGCGTCGGTGCGGAAGTCGACCACCACGGGCCGGTCATTGATGCTGTTGGCCTTGTCGATGGCTGGCTGCACTTCTTCCGGGGAGTCGACACGAATGCCGACGCAACCCATGGCCTCTGCCCACTTCACGAAGTTCGGGACGGTATCGCCAAGGTAGGTCTCGCTGTAACGCTCGTCGTAGAACATCTTTTGCCACTGACGAACCATGCCGAGGTTGGAGTTGTTGAGGATGCCGACCTTGATGTTGATGCGGTCGATAGACGCCGTAACCAACTCCTGCGCTGTCATCTGGAAACAACCGTCACCGTCAATGGCCCACACCATCTTGTCGGGGCGTGCCACCTTGGCGCCCATGGCCGCCGGGATGCAGAAGCCCATAGTGCCGAGGCCACCGGAGTTCACCCAGGTGTAGGGCTCTTCGAACTTCCAGAATTGGCTGGACCACATCTGGTGCTGACCCACCCCCGACACCAAAATGGTGCCCGGATCGGCAGAGTCACGGATGGATTCAAGGCACTGCTGCGGCTTGAGCGCAGCGCCAGGCACGTGGGGGTCGTACATAAGCGGGAACTGCTCGCGCCAACCCGAGATGCGACTCTTCCAAGCACTGGTGTCGGCCTGCTTCAGGCCATTCGACATGAGTTCGCGGATGGCCACGATGAGCTCTTCGATGACAAGCTTGCAGTCGCCAACGATAGGCACGTCGGGGCGGCGAACCTTGCCCTGCTCGGCCGGATCGATGTCGACGTGGATGATCTTGGCTTCGGGCGCGAAGCCGGAGATCTTGCCGGTAATGCGGTCGTCGAATCGGGCACCGAGGTTGATGAGAAGGTCACTCTTTTGCATCGACGTGGTGGCCGTGGCGGTGCCGTGCATGCCGGGCATACCGAGGCACAGCGGATGACTGTCGGGGAACGCACCGCGGGCCATCAGCGTGGTGACGACGTGCACGTCGATCAGTTCGGCGAGTTCCCGCACGGCCTCGGCGGCTCGGGCCTTGAGTACGCCCCCACCGATGTACAGGATGGGGCGCTCGCTGGCCATGATGAGTTCGGCGGCCTTGCGAATCATGGCCGGATCCCCGTGCATGACCGGCGTGTAACCGGGCAGGTCGAGCGTCTCTGGCCAGTACCACTCCATGCTGCTCTGCAGCACGTCCTTCGGCACGTCGAGCAGCACCGGACCCGGGCGGCCGGTGGTGGCGATGTGGAATGCCTCACGCACGGCCCGCGGGATGTCGTCGGCCGACATCAGCAGTTCGTTGTGCTTGGTGACCGAGCGGGTGATGCCGACGGTGTCGCACTCTTGGAAGGCGTCGGTACCGATGGCGGTGGTGGAGACCTGGCCGGTGATGCACACCATAGGAATGGAGTCCATGTAGGCATCGCACAGCGGCGTGACCATGTTGGTAGCCGCCGGACCAGAGGTCACCATCGCCACGCCCGGGCGGCCCGACACGTGGGCGTAACCCTCGGCCATGTGGCCTGCGCCCTGCTCGTGACGGACCAGGATGTGGCGGATAGATGACTCAAGCAACGGGTCGTACGCGGGGAGAATGCATCCGCCGGGAAGACCGAAGATGACCTCTACGTTCTCAAGCTCCAAACTTCGGATGAGGGCTTGGGCTCCGGTAATGCGTTCACTCGCCATGAGTGGCTCCTTGCGTGGTTACTGGTGGTTTGGTTCTGGGGCGAAAAACGAAGCGACCTCCCGGTTGGGGAGGTCGGAACGGCGCACTCGGCTGCAAGCCGGTGTGCCTAGGGAACTACGAGAACGGTGATGCGCTGTGCGGACACGAGTAAACATGCTAGTCGAGTCCGGCGAAATGTGTGCAACTGAGTCGAGCGAGCGCCGTCGGATGGAGCCACACGCATGTCCTAAAAGTGCTAAACACGCATGGAGGTGATCGATATGACCGTTGTCGAATCCAGTGCCGTTGATCTGTCGTCATGGCCTCCCGAGGGCCTGCGCCAAATGCTGTTCGACATGGTGCAGGGCCGCCGAAACTCCGAGCGATTTTTCGCACTGCAACGCCAGGGTCGCGCCGGAACGTCGGCCCCTATCACCGGCCAGGAGGCAACGGTGGTCGGCGCGGCGCACGCGCTCGACCCCACGACCGATTGGATCGTGCCGCAGTACCGCGAGCAGGTGGCACTCGCCCGATTCGGCGAGGAGGTGTTGGCAACGCATTGCCTCTATAACCGGGGCCATCCCGAAGGCAGCTCGTACCCCGAGCACGTCCGCGTGTTCCCGGCGCAGATCTCTTTGGCCGCGCAAATCCCGCAGGCACTCGGTCTGGCGTGGGGTATGCAGTTGCGCAAGGAGCAGGGCGTGGCGGCCGTCTTTTTTGGCGACGGCTCGTCATCCGAGGGTGACTTTTACGAGGCCGGAAATTTCGCCGGCGTCTTGAAGGCACCGCTGATTATGATGCTGGTGAACAACCAGTGGGCCATCTCCACTCCAACCTCCAAACAGACAGCCGCGACGACCTTTGCCGACAAGGCCAAGGCATTCGGCATTCCCGGCATCCGCGTCGACGGCAACGATGTCATCGCCGTGCACGACGTGGTGGCCGAGGCCCGCACGCGAGCACTGGCCGGTGACGGGCCGACGTTGATCGAGGCGTTCACGTTCCGCATGGGTTACCACACCACTGCCGATGATCCGTCCCGCTACGTGCCCGAGGATCAGGCGCGCGAGTGGGCCGAGCGCGACCCCATTCCCCGTTTCACCGCTCGACTGATGGATGCAGGACTCTGGAGCGAGGCCGACTCAACCGAAGCGCTTCGACGGGCCGATGAAACGTTCGACCGGCTTTTCGCTGCGGCCGAGGCGAACCATCCGATGCCCGACGCCTTCTTCAACCACGTGTTCGCCGACCCACCGCAACGCCTGCTCAATCAACGCCAAACATTCAACGAGGACCGCGCCCGGTGACCACCATGACGATGGTGGAAGCCATCCGCACCACGTTGCACAACGAGATGGCCCGTGAGGACCGCATGATCATGCTCGGTCAGGACATCGGACTGAATGGTGGCGTCTTCCGTGCCACCGACGGCTTGCAGGCCGAGTTCGGTGCTCACCGCGTCGTCGACACGCCTCTGGCCGAGGCAGTCATCGTTGGCACGTCCGTCGGTCTGGCCGCAGCAGGCATGATCCCGGTTCCCGAAATTCAGTTCTCTCCGTTTGCGTGGCAGGCGTGGCATCAGATCGCCGGGCAGGTGGCCCGGTTACGGCAACGCAGCCAGGGTCGACACGGCATGCCCATCACCATCCGCATGCCGTTCGGTGGTGGCGTGCGTGCGCCCGAATTGCACCAGGAAAGTTTGGTGTCCCAGTTCGCCAACATCCCGGGTCTCAAGATCGTATGCCCGGCCTCGGCCGCTGACGCTCGTGGGCTGTTGGCGTCTTCGATTCGTGACCCCGATCCGGTGATTTTCCTCGAGCCGTTGCGCGGCTACCGCATGATCAAAGGCGACGTGCCCGACGGCGACCACCTCGTGCCGCTCGGCGTGGCCAACCTGGTGGTGCCCGGCAACGACGCGGTCGTCATCACCTGGTCGGCCCAGGTGGAAGTCGCCCGCAAAGCCGCCGCGCTCGTGGCCGCCGAGACGGGCGCCACCATTGCAGTTCTTGATCTGCGGTGTCTGGTGCCGCTCGACGTGGCGGCGATTGCTGCCATCGTCGATCAGTGTGGCCGGGCCGTCGTGGTAGACGAGGCACCGCTCACATCCAGCTTTGCCGCCGAAGTGATCGCCACCATTCAGGAGGAGTGCTTCTATTCCCTTGAAGCACCCGTTGCCCGCGTGACCGGCTACGACACGCCGTTCCCGACCGGTCTTTTGGAGGACGGGTTCGTGCCTGACGTCGATCGGGTCGCTCGTGCCATTCGCCGCACACTGGATGCTCGCCCATGACGTACGGCTTTCGTTTCACCGATGTCGGTGAAGGGCTCGATGAGGGTGAGATTGTGGCGTGGTTGGTGGCTGTTGGCGACACGGTGGAGTCCTACCAGCCGCTGGTATCGGTGGAGACGGACAAGAGCGTGGTCGACCTTCCCTCCCCCGTTGCAGGTCGTGTCGTGGCGTTACACGGCGCGCCGGGCGACCTGGTGAAAGTCGGCTCGCTCTTGGTCGAGATCGAGTCGGCCACCGCGGAGGTTGGTGCTTTGCCGAAAGCCGAGTCGCCAGCCGCCATTTCGACACTCGCCGGCGAGTTACCGCCACCTGCCCCTATCGCCATCGGGCGGGTGAAGGCATCCCCCGCCACCCGCAAACTCGCCGTCGAGCTTGATGTTGACCTTTCGTCGGTGACCCCTACCGGTCCCGAAGGCCGGGTCACGGAGGACGATGTGCGGTCCGCATCCACCTCCACCCCCCAACCCGGCCATCCATCCCCCCCAACCTCCGCAAAATCGACACAAAATGCCGTATCAAGCCGGAGGTTGGGGGGCGAACCGGCCGAGGTTGGAGGGTCAACCGCTTACGGAACCCATCCGCTGCGCGGATTGCGCAAGCGCACGGCCGAGGTCATGGCGCAGAGTTGGTCAAACGTCCCGCACATTTCTTCGATGGAGGAAACGGACGCCACCGCACTGCTGGCGGCTCGCGATCGGCTGAGAACGGCCATGACCAATGGTCCGAAACTGACGGCGCTGGCCTTTGCGGTGAAGGCCGCGGCGTTCGCGTTGCATCGCTTCCCCACCATGAACGCGTCCATCGATATGACGGCCGGGACGATGACGCTGCATCAGCAGGTGAACATCGGGCTGGCCGTCGCTACTGACGATGGTTTGGTGGTGCCCGTGCTCGCCGACGCCGATCATCGTTCGTTACGTTCCATCGCGGCTGAGATCGAACGGCTCACTACTGCGGCCCGGCAGCGCACCTTGAAACCGACCGAGCTTCGTGACGGCACCTTCACCATCACCAACTACGGCAGCTTCGGCGGCACGTGGGGGTCGCCCATCATTCGCCCGCCCGAGGCTGGCATCCTCGGCCTGGGAGCCATTAAGCCGCGTCCCTTCGTGGTTGACGGTCAGGTCGTCGCTCGGCCGACGCTGCCGCTGGTGGTGTCGGCCGATCATCGGCTCGTGGATGGTGATGTGCTCGGTAGCTTCCTGATGTTCGTTGCCGGCTTGCTGAGCGATCCGGTCCGCATGTTGTTGGAGGACTGAATGGTCGTCGGTGAGGTCGCCACGTCGGCCGACGTGGTGGTCATCGGTGGCGGGCCCGGCGGCTACACCGCGGCGCTGCGGTGCGCGGCGGGGGGCAAGGATGTCGTGTTGGTCGAGCGGGACTTCATCGGTGGCGTGTGCCTCAACGTCGGCTGTATTCCGTCGAAGGCACTCATCCACGCCGCCACGATCGCGCACGAGGCTCGAGCCGGGTCTACGTGGGGCATCACCACCTCGGTTGCGGTTGATCTGGCTGTCACGCGTGCGACGATCGAGGGTGTCGTTGCGCAGCTCACCGACGGTGTTTCTGGCATGTTGGCGCGAGCCAAGGTGCGCGTGGTACACGGCTCGGCCCGACTGTCGAATGTGCGACGGGTGGCCATCGAAACTGCTGACGGCGTCGAACATGTTGAGTTCGAACATCTCATCGTTGCCACCGGATCGCGCCCGATCGAGCTGGCCTCAATGCCGTTCGACGGGGTGCGGGTGTTGGACTCCACCGCTGCGCTGGCGCTGAAGGATCTTCCGGCCACCATGACCGTGGTCGGCGGCGGATACATCGGCATCGAGTTGGGGACGGCATTCGCCAAGCTCGGTACCTTGGTGACCATCGTGGAAGCCACAGCCGAAATACTGCCCGGCATGCCAGCCAACCTGGCACGGGTAGTGCGGACGCGGCTCACCGAACTCGGGGTGGACGTGCGGCTCAACACCACGCTCTCGTCACCGGAAGGCGACGTCACGGTGGTTGCGGTGGGGCGTCGGCCGAACACTGCCGACCTCGGGTTGGAGCATGCCCAAGTGGCCGTTGAACCGTCAGGTCTCATCGCCGTGAACCCGGCCAGACGCACCAGCAATCCGCACATCCTGGCCATTGGCGACGTGACTGCCGGTCCGGCATTGGCCCATAAGGCAACGGCCGAGGCAGAGGTTGCAGCTGCAACTATCCTGGGCGTGAAGGCCGCGTTTCAGCCCCAGGCTATTCCGGCAGTGGTGTTCAGCGACCCCGAGATCGCATCCGTTGGATTCACGGTCGAGTCAGCCAAGGCCGCAGGTATCACCGCTCGATCACAGCGGGTGCCCATGCGTTCGAACGGACGGGCACTCGCTGGCGGCGCACCGCTCGGTTCGGCCGAGTTAGTGGTGGACGAGACCGGCACGATCATCGGCGGCCACATCGCCTCGCTCGGAGCGAGCGAGCTAGCTGCCGAGATCGCGCTCGCCATCGAGATGGGTGCCACGGCCACTGACCTGGCAATGACCGTGCACCCCCACCCCACCCTCGGCGAAGTCTGGGCCGACGCCGCAAGGGCGCTGGCCCTGCCATAGGTTCGGTTACGTGCGGGGGTCGACCGGATAGATACCGGCGACATCGGCGACGAAGATGAGGCCGTCACCCGGCTTACCGGATGCGCCGCCAGACTGAATGGCCGCGACCGCTGCGGGCACTTCGTCGTCCTCTAGCAGGACATCAACGAGGAGCTTGTGCTTTACGCTCATCGAGAAGGCAACGCCGCGATACTCGCCGGTGGCCTGTTCTTCGGAGCCGTGTCCACGTACGTCGTAGACCATGACGCCAACGAAACCGGCCTCCGCCAGACGGTGCTGCACGGCGTCGAGACGCTCGGGGCGGATGACTGCTTGTACCCGCTTCATGCGCCGACCTCCGAACGAAGCCTGGCGGCAAGACCACCCGAGGTTGCGCCAACCGACACGAGGCTGTCGTTGCTCGGAACGAAGACATCACCCTGCGCTTCGAGGAAATCGGGGTACGACATGGCACCGGTTTCGGGCAGGTCGAGACCGCCGATTTCATCCTCCGGATCAGCCCGCATACCGATGGTCTTGTCAAGAATCTTGAAGAAGGCAATGGTCATAAGGCTGCAGAAGGCAACGAGTACGATGACGTCGGCGATCTGGGCGAACAGCTGCCCGGCGTCGCCGTAGAACAGACCTTTCACGCCCTTACCCGTCACACCGTTGAGACCATCGCCGTAGCGACCGTCGGCGAACAGGCCAACCGCCAACACGCCCCACAGGCCGTTGGCACCGTGGACGGCAACGGCACCGACCGGGTCGTCGACCTTGAACCGGTTTTCAACAATCAACACCGCGTACACCACGATCACACCGGCGATGATTCCGATGACCGCAGCAGCCCACGGCGACACGAATGCACACGGAGCCGTGATAGCCACGAGCCCGGCGAGCAGACCGTTACAGGTCATGGACGGGTCGGGCTTGCCGAACTTCTTCCACATCAGGAACATGCACGACAGACACCCGAACGCCGCAGCGAGCACAGTGTTGACGATCACGATGGCGAAGCGCAGATCCATCGCACCGAAGGTTGACGCACCGTTGAAGCCCATCCAACCGACGAGCAGCACGAAGGTGCCGAGGAAGGCCATTGGCAGGTGGTGACCCGGAATAGCGCGGGCCTTACCGTTCTTGTCGAACTTGCCAATGCGGGGGCCGAGGATCTTCGCGCCCCAGAACGCAGCGACGCCGCCCATTGCGTGCACCACGCCGGAGCCAGCAAAGTCGACGGCACCGTGACCCCATTTCGGACCCTGCGAGCCGAGCTGGCTCAGGAAACCGCCACCCCACACCCAGTTGCCGAAGATCGGGTACAGGATGGCCGAGGCAAAGATGCCCCACACGCAGAATGCGCTGAACTTCCAACGCTCGGCCATGGCACCGGTGGGGATGGTGGCCGTGGCGTCCATGAAGACCAGTTGAAAGAAGAAGAAACCAAGGATGGCCACGTCGTAGGCACGACCGGTCAGGAAGAAGCCCGACTTGGCGATGATGTTCCATCCACCGATGGACACGGGGTCACCAAGTTTCGTCAGTCCTAAGATCGCTGATTGATCGGTGGCACCGAACATCAACGCGTAGCCACACACGAACCACCCGACCACACCCAAAGCGAAGATGACCAGGTTCATCATCATGGTGTGAGCGGCGTTTTTGGCTCGGGTGAATCCGGTCTCAACCAGTGCAAAGCCGGCTTGCATGAAGAGAACCAGGATGCCGCCGACAATCAGCCAGGTCATGTTGATGCTGGTGCGATCCTTGGCGATAGCGGCGGCGAGCACTGGAACCGCGTCCTCGGGTTTGGTGTCGGCCGGCAGGACTTGCTCGGAGCCGATCGAGGTATCAGCACCGTTGGCGTCACCATTGGAGGCGAACGACGCGCTGCCGACCGCACCGATGACCAACAGCGCGCTGAGACCGGCCACGGCCATACGGCCTCGCCGCGCCTTTTGCGGCACATAGGTCTCGGGCGACTGTCGGCGCAGATGCCGACGAAACATCGCGGGTAACAACAACGCCAGCGCGAACGCCGACATGATTAGGGGATGACTGGACACAGGCCCACCTTCTCTTCGCCACGGGAATATTCAGCGAGCGCGTCGTTGGGCTCGACGCACAACTTAGAAACACCCTGTTTCGCGAAGAGGACCGCAATGTGAACGGCGTGTTAATCGGCGCGTCAGAACGACGAGGCGGACCACAAAGCCGAGCCGGGCGTCAACGCTCGCCGGATCGCGTCATAGACGTAGTCCCAGGCTGGGGAGTTAGAGGTCGGCCTGCTCGAACGTTCGTGGGCCGTCAAGCGAGCATTGACAATTCGGCTCAGCCGTGCGCGACGTCCGGGGTCAGGCGAGTCGCCGAGCGTTGGCCCGGATCGAGCCCCGGAAAAGCAAATAGGACAGGTAGATGACGGCACCGGCGATCGCACCAACCGTCAGCACCCAAAGCGGTGCGAACGCAGCCGACGCGGTCCCTGCGACGTGCACATCGAAGCTCATGTCTGTGCCATCTTGGATTTGTCCGCCCGTCGCCTTCCACAGCGCCATGTTCGCCATGTATCCCCCGATCGCCGCGGCCAGTAGGACTGGCCCAATCAGCAAACAACGACGAAACGGCGTGAAGAGGAGTGCGAGCGGGGCGAGGAGGACAACGAGTTGGTACATGCCCTCACTATGCGCCTCGGCACCCGTAGGCGATATCCGGACAATCCCCCACTATGTCGTGGGGTGCCCCGCTACAGCGTGTTGGTGATGGCGCCGGTTTCGGCGCCTTGCACCAACTTGGCGTACTTGCCTAACACGCCGGTCGTATACCGCGGTGCCTGAGGGACCCAACCCTGCTTGCGGCGCGCCAGCTCGGCGTCGTCGACCATCAGGTTGAGCGCCTTGCTGTGGACATCGATCACAATGCGATCACCGTCGTTCACGAACGCAATCGGGCCACCGTCGACGGCTTCGGGCGCGACGTGGCCGATGCAAAATCCCCAGGTGCCACCGCTGAACCGACCGTCGGTAATGAGCGCGCAATCGTGGCCGCGGCCCGCGCCCTTCATGGCTCCGGTGATGGCCAACATCTCACGCATACCCGGGCCGCCCTTCGGGCCCTCGTAACGGATGACCACGATAGTGCCGGGCTGGATAGAGCCGGCCATGATTGCGTCCATGGCACCGTCTTCGCCGTTGAACACGCGGGCGATGCCGTCGAAGTAGAGCTGATCCTTATCGAGCCCGGCCACTTTCACCACGCTTCCTTTTGGCGCGAGCGACCCGGTCAGAATGTTGAGACCGCCCTCTTCATGAATGGGCTGATCGATGGGATAAACGACCACGCCGTCAGCGGCGGGCGGGTTGATGTCGGCCAGGTTCTCGGCCACGGTCTTGCCGGTGACGGTCATGCAGTCACCGTGGAGCAACCCGGCGTCGAGCAGGATCTTCATCACAACCGGTACGCCGCCAATGCGGTCGAGGTCGGTCATATGGAACTTGCCGCCGGGCTTCATGTCGGCGATGTGGGGCACCTTGTCGGCGATGCGGTTGAAGTCGTCGAGATCGAGCGCGACACCGGCCTCGTTGGCGATGGCCAGCAGGTGGAGCACGGCGTTGGTGGAACCGCCAAGCGCATTGGTGACGGCGATGGCATTTTCGAAGGCCTTCTTGGTCATGATGTCACGTGGCGTGATGCCGAGCTTGAGCAGATTGACCACGGCTTCGCCGGCGCGGCGGGCGTCGTCATCACGACGACGGTCCACGCTGGGCGGGCTGGCCGAGCCCGGCAGCGACAAGCCGATGGCTTCACCGATGGACGACATGGTGTTAGCGGTGAACATGCCGCCGCAGGCGCCTTCTCCGGGGCATGCGTTGCGCTCGATGTGGCCGAGTTCGTCCTCGGTCATGGTACCGGCACCAACCGCTCCGATGGCTTCGAACACGCTGGTGATGTCGAGCACCTTGCCGTTGTAATTGCCGGGCAGCGTGGACCCTGCGTAGACGAAAACAGCGGGCAGGTTGAGCCGAGCAATCGCCATCATCATCCCGGGCTGGCTCTTGTCACAACCGGCCAACGCAACGAGGCCGTCGAGGCGTTCGGCGAACATGACGGTCTCCACCGAATCACATATCACTTCGCGGCTGACCAGAGAACCACGCATACCTTCGTGGCCCATCGAGATGCCGTCGGACACGCTGATGGTGCCGAACTCAAGCGGGAAGCCACCGGCTGCGTGCACCCCTTCCTTCGCCGCCTTGGCCAGGCGCTGCAGTGACAGGTTGCACGGCGTGATTTCGTTCCAGCTCGATGCGACGCCAATCTGAGACCGCGCCCAGTCGTCATCACCCATACCGACGGCGCGCAGCATGGCGCGAGCCGCCGCCTTCTTCACACCGGTGGTGACGTCGTGCGAGCGGGGCTTGATGGAGATCGGGCTGTCAGGCATGCCTGCACGTTAATACCTCGCTACCGGAACATCCCGTGAAAAACGGACAGGATCGCGCACCAAGAGTGCGGCTGGTCATAGTCTTCAGCCGTGACCTCGGGACCTCTCGCGCCTCTACGCCGCCCCGAGGTCGCCATGGTCTGGGGCGCAGGAGTCGTCTCCGATGTCGGCACCTGGGTGCAGCTGGTGATCGTCGGCAGCCTCATTGCCCGCACCACCGGCAGCGCGCTACTGACCGGTCTGGTGGCGATGGCCACCTTTACACCGCAGGGTGTGTTCTCTCCGATCGGCGGCATGCTGGCCGACCGATTCGATCGACGAAAACTCTTCGGCTTCGCGCTGGCCGGACAATCGCTGGCCACCACCATCCTCGCCGTGCTGCTGGCCGCCCACGTCACCAACGCCTACGCACTCACTTCTGTGATCTTCTTCCAGAGCAGTTTCGGGGCGTTCGGGGCTCCGGCATTCCAGGCCATGATGCCTGACCTGGTTCCAGCCGGAGAACTGCAGGCAATGGTCGGTCTAAGCATCGCTTCATGGAACAGCGGGCGTATTCTCGGCCCGATTCTGGGGACGCTTCTCGAACGTTCGATCGGCGCACCCGGCGCCATCATCGCCAATGCGCTCACCTTCGCCGGTATGTCGATCGCAATCATGGCTCTGCGTCGAGCGTTCCCACCAACAGCCCGGTACGGCGGCGAGACCGTGAAGACGCAGATGTTGGTCGGACTTCGAGCGACCAAGGCGACTCCAGGTTGCTGGGTCGCCATTCAAGCCATGGTGACGTTCAACTTCATCATCGCCCCGTTCATTGCCTTGATGCCGATTTTTGCCCGACGTGTACTGCACGGCGGTACCGGCCTGTCTGGCACGCTCAGTTCGGCACAGGGCGTCGGCGCGCTCAGCGGAGCGCTGGGCCTCAGTCTCTTGATCAGGCGGTACGACCGCTACGCCACCATCCTCGGCGCCATCTCACTCATGTCGGTGTCATACCTCATCTACGCCCACTCACCATCGGCGCTGACGGCAGTGCTTATCCTTCCGTTCCTCGGGTTCGGGGCCACGCTGGTGTTCGCGAGCATGATGGCGCTCATCCAACGTGATGCTCCGTCGGATCAGCGTGGTCGGGTGATGTCGATGTTCCAAGCCATCACCGGCAGCAGTTACGGCGTAGCTATCTTGTGCTTTGGGCGACTGAGCGATGTGATCGGGCTGCGATGGTCCATGACCGTCGCCGCTGTCTTCGGCATCCTGGCCACCATCTTCGCCGTCATCCGTTACCCCCACTGGCGCGGCATCATCGATATCCCCCGCCGCCCCGGCGACCGCCCGACCAACTGGCAACTCCTCCCGGAAATCTGACGGCTGTCACCCTCCAACATGACCTGTTTCACCCTCCAACTCGGCATCCCGACCGTCCGTTGCGAGCGAAACAGGCCGAGTTGGAGGGCCTCGGCAGTCATGTTGGAGGGTGAGCCCTCCGACTGGCCCCTTCCAGGGCCTTGCGAACTTTCGCTGGCTGATATTCGATCTGATTCGGCGTGACGCTGATCCAGTGGTAGCCGAGGGCGTCGTAGGTCGACCCGCGCTCGTGATCGTGGTCGAACTGATGCGCGTGAAATTCTCGACTATCGATCTCGATCAGAAGCCCATCGCTTGGACGCACAATGTCAGGCCGCAGTCGACGGCGAAACGGGATCATGAAGTCAGCGCGAAATTTTGTTCGACCTTTCTCGATGATCGGAATCTGCCGCCAGGGTTGGATGTCCCATTCCCGGAAACGTTGGACGGCACGGGTCTCCGCGTAACTCTCCGTCGGAACGTTATTGCCTCGGCGCCGAAGCACGGCTCGAAGCAACGTATCGCCCGGCATTGAACCTCCGGGAGCGGCGCGAAAGGTGTGCCCCAATCGAAGAATGTGCTCGACCGCCAGTTCGACGCGATCCATCGGCGCGATCCCGTCGGCGTGCGATTGCAGATCCGTTGGGAACGCATGCAAATGTCGAGCCACCAGCTCGAGAGAGCACGCCGGTATTTCACCGATCAGCTCCGACACCTCCCACCTCCTGGCCTGAACGGTGCGGTCTCCCGGGCTGGTGTTGCTTCCCCACGGCACACACCACGAATGCGGCCATTCGTAGTCACGGAAGCCGTCGAGTTGGTAGAGCGCAGCGGCCGCGGGGCCGGTGAGCGCAAGTCTGCGAGATCGCATATGTCCGCCTTACGGAATTCAGTCGTCGTAAGGGGAAGGACTCCATTGTGCGATACGTCCTTCATCATCGTCAAGGCCCTCCAACCCGGGCCAAGGCCCTCCAACCCGGGCCAGTTCACCCTCCAACTTGGCCCGATTGCCGTGCAACCGGACTCGAAACCACCGAGTTGGAGGGTGAAGCAGTGAAGGTTGGGGGCCAAGGTGGGTCGTGCGGGGAGGTCGGCGCGGGGGCCGGAACTGTGCTTGACTCAATGGTCCCGTTATGAGTCGTGCAATCCGTCTTCGACCCTGGCAGCGTGCTGCGCTGGAGAAATTTCGGGCGTCGGAATTGCCGGATTTTTTGGCGGTGGCAACGCCGGGAGCTGGGAAAACAACCTTTGCTCTGTCGGCGGCTCGCTGGGTGATTACCGAGCGGCGGTGCCGGGTGATTGTGGTGGCGCCGACTGCGCATCTGAAGACGCAATGGGCGCTGGCGGCCGAAAGGTTCGGGCTCCACTTGGATTCGGAGTGGTCACCATCCATGGCTCGGCTTCCGGCTGACGTGCACGGCATTGTGACCACCTACCAGCAGGTGGCTTCCAGCGCTGACGTGCTGCGCCGTCTGGCCGCAGACGGCTTCGTCATTTTCGATGAGGTGCACCACGCCGGCGACGACAAGGCATGGGGCACCTCCATCCAAACTGCGTTCGAAACGGCGGCGCGGCGCCTGTCCATCTCGGGCACGCCGTTCCGCAGTGACACCGCGGCGATTCCGTTCGTCAACTACCAGCTCGACGAAGCCCGGCCCGACTACGAGTACGGCTACGGCGAAGCGTTGAGTGACGGCGCGGTGGTGCGTCCGGTGTACTTCCCGCGCATCGACGGGATGATGGAGTGGACGGCTCCCGACGGCACGGTCAACGCCGCCAGCTTCCAGGACGCGCTCGATCGGCAGCGCAGCTCAGAGCGGTTGCGCACGGCGCTGAGCAGTGAGGGCGAATGGCTGCCGGTGGTGCTGGGTGAGGCACACAAGCGGCTCACCAAGATCCGGCTCGATCATCCGGAGGCGGGTGGGTTGGTGATTGCCACCGATCAGGATCACGCTCGTACTATTGCCAAGTTGTTGCGCGACCGCATCGGCACCGTGGCTGAGGTGGTGACGTCGGATGACCCAACTGCGTCGCATCGGATCAGCCGATTCGCAGATGGTATTGCACCGTGGCTGGTGGCCGTGCGCATGGTGTCGGAGGGGGTCGACATTCCCCGTTTGAGAGTTGGTGTTTTTGCAACGACGACATCCACCGAATTATTCTTCCGACAGGCGGTCGGGCGCCTCGTTCGGTGGACACCCGGCCGTAAAAGTCAGAAGGCGTACCTCTACATTCCCGACGATCCGCGGCTGCGCACGCACGCGTTTCAGATTGCCGATCAACGTCGACACTCACTTCGCAGGAAGGACGAGGATGTCGACGGGCTCACCGAGTTCGCGCTCGAGCAGGAGGCCAGCGAGTTCGACACCGCCACGCCCGACGCGGAGCAGATGTCGCTCTTCTCGGTCATCTCAGCGGTGGCCACCGAAGTGGTCGTGCACAGCCCGGACTTTGACGATGAGCCCGATCCACCCGACCCCGATACCGCTTTTCTTGATGACCCCGACTTTCTGATTGACCTCGACCCGGTGCCGCTTCCCGGCGGCGGATCAGTCGTCGGCACGGGCGGTAGCCGACGGGAAGAACGGGAACGGCTTCGGGAAGCGAACGCCGATCTGGCGCGGGCGTTGGTTGATCGGACCGGGTGGACCCACGCCAAGGTCAACGCCGAAATGAACCGCCTGGCCGGTATCGAAAAGATCAGCCAGGCAACGATCGAGCAACTGCAGCGCCGCGTCCGCTACGGCGAATCATGGCTCCGCCGGGCACCACGATGAGACAGCCGAATCGGGAACCAGACCGGACCGCATAGCGTCTGATCCGTATGAGGTGTCGCGGGATGGTTCTTGCCGGTCTGCTGTCGGTCCTGACGCTGGTCGCCATCAGCCAGCCGGTAGTTGCAAATGAAACGGGTGGCGCGGCGCGCTGTGTGGGCGCCAGTCCGTCACTGGCGGCGGCGTACAACGAGGCATTCGGACGTGCGCTCGGAAACTGGCAGGCGGGCGATGCGCCGCACAGCTACTCCCTGCCCGATGGCACCGTGCTGTGGATTCTGAACGACTCGTTCATCAACGACAAAAACCCGAATGGCGGCATCAGCAACGACTCGACGTTCGTGCACAACGTCGCAGTGAAACAGTCGCAACGGTGTTTCGAAGTCATCGCCGGACTCGATCCGCCCCCTGGCGCAACCACGACCATTCCGGTGGTACCGACGTCGGCACCAAAGCCGGCCAGCTTCTTGGCGTCCGGAGAAACGGTGAAGACGTGGTGGTGGTTCCACGGTGGGGATGTGGAGGGCAACTACCTGCACGTGTTCATCACGGCGATGCAACAAACCGGCGCACAAAGTTGGGAAATCGCCTTCCAACCCACTTCGATCGCGATTGCCACCTACGACTGGCGCACGCTTGAACTCGTCGATGTTCGACCGGCACCGAACGCAGGGGTGCATCCGGGATTCGGTTTCTCCGTAGCGAACGACGAGAACTACACCTACCTGTTCGGTCACGATGACAACCTTCAGTTCACAAAAGGCACCAGGGAGAACTACGTCGCTCGCGTTCCGCTGCATCAGGTCTTCAACGCTCCGAGTTATTGGAACGGCAATGCGTGGGTGGGCGACGCGAATCAGGCCGTGAGTATCTCGACGGAAGGCACATGGGATCACCGCATGACGGTGATGCATCAGGACGATCGGTGGTTGGCAACGGCCAAGGAAGACGACTTCTTCGGAGACGAATTCCTGATCTTGGAGGCACCCGAGGCGCAAGGACCGTGGGTGATGACCCAGCGGCTGAAGGTTCCAACACTCACCAGCCCGTCCGACGCCGTGACCTACGACGGGATCGCAATTCCGAAGATCGTTGACGGCAAGATCATCGTTGGATGGTCGAACAACCAGTACGACTTCGCCCGGATCGCACCGCAACCGAGGCTGTACCGACCAAGCTTCGCCGATGTCGCCATCGGCACGCCGACGCAGTCGAACGCGATCTGTCACGGTGATCAGATCGGTCGCTCCGGTCAGTTGCAGCCCGGTGCGACCTCTCGCTATCAACCAATCGGGCCGAGGCGGGTCCTGGATACGCGCGATACCGCAAACGCCATCGCTGCCGAGTCCGTTCGCAGATTCGATCTTGCGGCGGCACTTGGCCTGGCCCCTGGCAGTTTTACGGCAGCAGTACTCAACGTCACCATGGTTGACGCCCGAGGCGAAGGTTTCATGACCGTCTGGCCGGGCGGGGAGGCTCGCCCACAGGCGTCGAACCTGAACAGCGATCACCTTGGCTCCACCACGGCCGATCTGGTGACGACGGCGGTCGACAGCACCGGAGCGATTCAGTTATACACATCGGTCGGCGCTCACGTCATCGTCGACGTCGCTGGCATCTATATTCCGGCAACCTCGTCACAGGCAGGGCGGTTCCAAGCTCTCGATCCCGCCCGCCTGCTCGACTCGCGCGACACCGGTCCGATACTGCCGTCGAAGCACACCACCACACTCAACATCCGTGGGCGTGGTGGTCTTCCAACGGGAAGCGTGAGTGCGGTCGTCCTCAATCTCGCGAGCACGGCGGCGACCTCGGTAGGCTTCGTCACGGCATGGGCCGATGGCGTCCGACCCACCGCGTCGAACCTCAACGTTGACCGCGGCGTCACCCGCGCCAATCAGGTGATCGTGCCCTTGTCCGCCGACGGCACGGTTCAGTTCTACAACGACGCGCCGATGCACCTCATCGTCGATGTCGCCGGCTACTACACCACGGCCGATGCCCCACTCTCGGGGAGCGGTCTCTTCGTGGCGACAGTCCCAGTACGCCTGCTCGACAGTCGGAATGCTCCCGGGCGACCAGGTACTGGCTGCGTCGCCACAATAGTTGCACCGGCAACTGCTTCTGCGGTAGTTACCACGCTGACGATCGCTGATTCGCGAAAGCCCGGCTACGCGACGATGTGGCCGGGCAGCCAAGATCGTCCGGCCACGTCGTCACTAAATATCGATGGCGTAGGTCAGACGAGACCGAACCACTCCATCGTGCGCCTCGACAGCAGCCACGCGCTGCAGGTCTACGTCGAGCCGAGAGGCCACGTCATCGTGGACCTCGCCGGCTACTTCACCTGACGACCCTGGTCGAGTTTTCTGGCAGTGCCCGGTGTCGTAAATCGACATCGGGTACTGCCAAAAGTGGGCTATTGGGCGGCGGTGCGGCGCTGCTGGAGGAGAGCGGTGACGGCCTTGCCGTCGGCTTGGCCTTTGGTGGTCTTCATGATGGCGCCGACCAGGGCACCCATGGCCTTCTCCTCGCCGGAAACGTACTTGGCCCATGCGTCTGACTGAGCGGCGATTGCGGCGTCGACAGCGCCTTCCAGGGCATCCGACGCCATGGCCTCGAAACCGCGAGCCTTGGCGAGGGTGATGGGGTCGGCATCTCCCCCGGCGGCCACGATGTCGGCCATCAGCGTTTTGGCCTGCGTGGCCGTGATCTTGCCTTCGGCTTCTAGCTTGTTCAGCGCGGTGAGCGTGGCCGGCGTGGGCGTGGGGCCGTCGGGCGGAACGTTGTGCTGCAGGTGGGTGGCGGCACGCTGCGGGTCGGCGCCGGCCGCGATGCA
>JANMCE010000344.1:0-6496 GCA_031360915.1 Actinomycetes bacterium
CGCCGGTGCTTTCCACCAAGGGCACGGTCATCACGCTGTACCCGAACGGGCATCAGTCGATGGTGTCGCCCGTTGTACCCGGTACTCGTGGTGACGGGCGCGAGATTCTTCCGATCTTCGACGGAGCCGAGGCGGTGTTCCAAGTGAACCTGCAGCCGGCCCATGGCATCTTCCCTAATCTCATCGCTCCGCTCGACGGACGCGGGTTTCCGTTCCTGGTGTTCTGGCCGGAAGCAGTGGATCGTACGCGGCTCGATATCACGTGGTTTGTCCCCGACTGGGGCGAGGGTGACATTCCCAATCGCGACCTGTGGGACAAGCGGCTTGACCGATTCGACGCTGTGATGGAAGAGGACTACCGCAACCTCGAACCCATTCAACAATTAATGGAACACGCAGCCCACGGAGGTCAGGTCGTCAATTATCAGGAGCGCCGCATCAGCCATGTGCACGCCTGGATCGACAAGGTGATCGGGTCCGATCGCATCGCGTCCGAACTGCGTGTGCCTGACTTGCTCGACGGTTGGCGCGATCTTCCATGAACGCCCGTGATCTCACATGGCCAGACCTGGTGTGGTCCCATTTCAGTCGACCCCGTTTCGATGACTTCGACGCTCGCGTGCGTGCGGCGGCCGCCACCGGTTACCAAGGCATCGGTCTGTACGCACAAGCCTATGGTCGCATGCGCGAGGCCGGGCGTACCGCCGCCCAGTTGACCAAGCTCGTTGCCGATCACGGCCTCTGTATCGCTGAGGTGGAAACAGCTCGTGGTTGGTGGGCTACCGAAGGCCCGCCGGCGGATGAATGTCGCATTGTCGAAGAACTGGCGTATGAACTTGCCGACGCGGCTGGCGTGCGTTACCTGCAGGTAATCGGGCCGTATGACTGCTCCTTCGCGCAGGCCGTTGAAGGGTTCGGTCGGTTGTGCGATCGCGCCGCTCGACACGGTCTTCTGGTCGGCATCGAATGGCTGCCCTACACGAACATTCCTACCGCGGCCGACGCGCAGGCGATCGTGGAAGCGGTCGGACGTGATAATGCCGGCTACTGCGCCGACATCTGGCACCATACGCGCGGTGCGAACGATCTCGACCTCATTCGTGCTCTGCCCGCCGAAAAGATTTTCGCGGTCCAGATGAACGACGGCCCAGCCGCTCGCATACTCGATGACTACAAGGACGATTGCCTGGCATCCCGGGTGCCGCCAGGTGAGGGGGCGTTTGATTCGGTTGGTTTCGTAAAAACCCTGATCGAGATGGGCGTTACCGCACCCATCTCGCTTGAGGTGTGCTCCCACCAACTGTGGGCCGCGCCGGTGGAGGATGCCGCAAGGGCCAGTATCGAGGGCATGCACCGCGTGCTGGCGGCAGTCGCGAGGGGCTGAGCCTCCGTGGCCTCCCTCAGATCGAGTGAGAGTACGACCTGACGCTGCGGACTTCAGCGTCGGCCGGATCGTCACGGAACGGCTCGATGATGGCTGGCGGAGAAAATCTGGGGGTAGCTATGGGGAGGAGTAGTCGACGAAAACAGGAGCGGCGTGATGACCCGATGTGGCAGGGCCTAAAGGCGGAGGCTCGCGGACGCAAAATGCCTCCGCATCTCGAGGCCTACGAGACAGCGCTCTTGCGTCGCGGGATCGAAGGTTTCAAGGAAGGGCTGTATTCGCGGAACAACCAACGTTGGGGAAACATTTGTCGACACGGCTCTGAGTTGGCTTCCCAAGTTATGCCCGTTCTCGGGCCCGCCGGAATCATCCAGCTGGTGCTGGAAACGATTGGTGCCTCCAGGGAGAGACTGCCGGCATCGCCGTATGGGTCCGCCTTCGACCATCTTGCTTGGGGAGTCGACGGAGTTACCTCTGCGTGCCGAATGCTGCTCCTAGGACAGCCTTTCGGTGCGGCGGTACTCGCTCGGACACAGCTCGAACGATGGACTTTTAACCTTGCGCATGGACTCGGCGTCGATTTCTCGTTCGACGATCTTGGCACGGATAAGATGCGCGCTCTTTGGACCGTGCATCGACTCGACGTCGATGTAGCTAGAACGTGGAAGGAACTATCCGAGCTCTTGCACGGCCGAGGGGACTATTTGGCTGTCGGTCGTTGGGAGTCGGTCGACATCATGAAGGGCGACGTCCCCAGCGCCATAGGCGATCTCGCCAGGACCCTCGGTCCGATCGTCGCCCAGCTTAGATCTGTGGTGTTCGGTCAAGCCGTCGAGATGGGCATGGATGTTGCGGCGCGGCTCCTCGCCAATTGGCCTACGACGACAGCCTTCAAGCCGCCGGTCAACTTTCCCATCTCGGCAATGTCGACTGCTGGCCTCTGGCCACTTTTGCACAACCACGTAATGGAGGATTTCACCCTGGTTGAGGTCGTGGCACCGCCGTCTGCTCGCCTCTGCGCGTCGAGGGACGGGTTCGTACGAGAGGGCAAGGGGATCTTCACAGCGGCCGAACTTCCGGGCCTCGTGCTCGCTGACCATCGCTATCGCGCATGGCATGAGGCGGCGAGAGCATTCGAGGCTGAATCCGTCGAAACTGGTGCGCTGTTCGACCCTGACGTGATCGCGTTTCGGGCACAGCAACTAGTGCTCACCGCCGAGGCCGCCTCGCTGACCTCGTTATGGTCGGAACCAAATCCTGGGGCCGATGCACTGTGGGTAGCGGGGTCGGCGATTCGAAGCGCATTCTTTCTCTGGCTAGAGGACGACGACCGAGCTCTGGCCTGCGTTCGCGCAGCGCTTGAGGCAATCGCAAGGGCTCGTGCATGGCGTGTAAAGCCCGAGCGTGCGGGAGCGATGCCATCGAACGCAATCTCGCGCAATTGGTTCGAACTCGCTGGTTGGCGTCGTCTCAGACTCCTGAATCGAAGTCTCGGTGAACTGTCACATTCGATGCCTACCTCAAGATGGACTGGCGCCCGCGCTGCGCTGGTCGAGGCGATCCCTTCCCACGAGGACGGTCAGCCAGAGGCAATCGCCAGGGGTGCCGCTGTGCGCTCGGCCGTCGCGTTGTTGGGTCTTGAAACGGTCGAATGGTTGCGACTGCAGTCGGCATCCCTAGCCGATGCGCTGAGCGTGATCTTTGTATCCGATCAGGGCATTGTGAACGTCAGCGAGGAGCAATGGCTTAACCAAGTCTGGTCTGCCCGTGAGGTGGATTTTGGTGCGCCGGACTTCTCCTTCGTCTCCCGCGATCCTGTTTGAAGGATGTCAACGACTCGGAGATCGAGGGCTGACAGCGCGGTTAGATGCTTAGCGGCGGCGATAGTTTCCGATGGTAGGGGCTGCATGTAACCGAGAAGGAGCACGTCGGGTAACGGTCTCCGTCACCCTGGCACGGGGGAGACCATCTCGAACTTGGCGGGTGGGATGTCGCCAGGCTTGTTGCGCAACCAACCGTGTTGAACTGTTCGTCTGCTCAGGGAGCGGTCCGACGGTCGACGCATATTTCCGTCACAACGTTCCATCATCGCGGAAGTGGTGTTTGTGAGGCTCGACGCCACGGACCGGAGAGCCTCCAGGCCGCTCGTCTGTGGCCACATCCACCCATACGGCACCTTCGGACTGGACCTCAACACCATCTCCCACACGCATGTGTCCTCTACTACCGTGCGGTAGTGAGAACGCCAGCTTGATTTGGCCCCACTTTGGGGGTGTCGCGCCGGTCTGATTTGGCCCCACCTGTGATCGTCCTTGTTGTAGCCGAGTGTGCTGCGGTGAGGGGAAAGCAGTGTCGAAGGTGGAAGTGTTCGAGAAGATCCGGTTGGCTCATCGTGATGATGGGTTGTCTATTCGGGCGTTGTCTGAGTTGTTCAAGGTGCATCGTCGTGATGTGCGGGCGGCGTTGTTGTCGGCGGTCCCGCCGGAACGGAAACGCCCGGTTCGTTCGGCGCCCGTGACGGGCGAGTGGCGGGCGTGGATCAAACAGATTTTGGTCGCTGATCGTGAGGCACCGAAGAAGCAGCGGCACACGGCGAAACGGATTCATGACCGTCTCGCCGCGGAGAAGCAGGTGATGATCTCGCCATCGACGTGTCGTCATCTTGTGGCTGTGTTGCGTGCTGAGGTCGCTGCTGAAGCGGCGGTGGCGGGGTCGTTGCCGGTCAAGGTGTTCGTGCCGCAGACCCGTCTGCCGGGCAAAGAAGCCGAGGTTGATTGGGGTCAGTTCCAAGCGGTGATCGGCGGGGTGACGGTGACGTTACATCTGTTCGCGATGTGGTCAGCGTTCGCGACGTGCGGGTTCCATCGCGCGTACGCGAACGAGGCGCAGGAATCGTTCACTGATGGTCACGTGCGAGCGTTCGCCCGGTTCAATGGTGTTCCGCTTCTCGTGCGTTACGACAACTTGAAGACAGCGGTCGTGAAGATCTTGAAGGGCCGTTCCCGGATCGAGAACCAGCAGTTCATCGCGTTGCGTTCGCACTACGGATTCGAATCGTTCTTCTGTGAACCCGGTGTTGAAGGCGCGCACGAGAAAGGCGGTGTCGAAGGTGACATCGGCCGTTACCGCCGCAACTTCCTCACCCCGATCCCGACGTTCGCGACGCTCGCTGACCTCAACACCCATCTCGAAGAATGCGACCGCAAAGACGCCGAACGTTGGGTGCATGGCCGCGCTGGTGGGATCGGGTCTACTGCCGGCGGGTTGGCCCGTTTGGAACAAGGCCAGATGTGGTCGCTTCCGGCGGAACCGTTCGCTGCGGTTAGCCGTTTGGATGCCCGTGTCGACACGAAAGCGAGGGTGTGTGTCCGCCAGTCGTTCTACTCGGTCCCCGCCCGATTCGTCGGTCAACGAGTCGCTGTTCTCCTCGGCGCGGAGACCGTCACGATGTCGCACGCCAACATCAACATCGCGGCGCATGTGCGGGCGATCCAACGCAAAACCGAGGTCTTAGACCTTGACCATTATCTCGAAGTGTTGTGGCGCCGTCCGGGCGCGTTGCCGTCATCAACGGCACTCGTCCAAGCACGAGCATCGGGCCGGTTCCGGCCCGAACATCAACAGTTATGGGACCTTGCACGCCGCCGTCTCGGTGACGGCGCCGGGACCCGCGTCCTATGCGACGTGCTGCTCCTACACCGCAACCATCCGACCGCCGATGTCCTCGCCGGGATCACCGCTGCGCTCGCTGTCGACAACATCGACCCGGCCGTGATCGCCGTCGAAACACGCCGCGCTATCGAGCACCAACAACCACCCGAACCTGCCGCTGGCGAACGTGTTCCTGATCTCACCACCTATGACTCCCTCCTGGGAAGGAAACCCGAATGACTACAACACCAACCACCGACATGAACGCCGCTCTCGACGCGTGCAAACAACTCAACCTGACCGGCCTCGCGCCCGGTCTCGAAGAGCTTTGCCACACTGCGATCAAACGCAAACTGTCCTACCTGACATTCCTCGCTGAAGCCCTCGGTGTCGAGCTCGATATCCGCCACGAACGCCGGCGTGCTCGCCGCGTGCAAGAAGCAAAACTCCCGCGCATCAAAACACTCGACGAGTTCGACACCACCGCGAACCCGCACATCACCGCCGCAGTGATCGGGATGCTCAACAGCGGCGACTACATCGACCGGTCAGAACCCGTCGTGCTCCTCGGGAACTCCGGCACCGGCAAAAGCCACCTCCTCATCGGCGCCTGCCTAGCCGCTGCTGAAGCCGGACGGCGAGTCCGCTACACAACATGCGCACAGTTAGCGAACGAACTCTGCGAAGCCCAAGACGACCACCACCTGTCGCGCGTCATCAACCGCTACGGCCGACTCGATCTCCTCGCGATCGATGAACTCGGCTACGTCCACCTCGATCAACGCGCCGCCGAGTTGCTCTTCCAAATTTTGACCGAACGAGAAGAACGAGCATCCATCGCCGTCGCGTCAAACGCGCCGTTCAGCGAATGGACAAAAACCTTCACCGACCCACGACTCGCCGCCGCCGTCATCGACCGCATCACCTTCAAAGCACACATCATCGAGACCGGCACCACCAGCTACCGCCTCACCGCGAGGACCAAAACCTCATGAGCAACACCAGCAAACCCGAACGTTCCACAACCGCTACACCGACAACCTTCTCCGACCCCTTCGAACTCCCGCACGTTACGATAGCCGTTACGATGACTTGCGACGAGTGCGGCACAACCTTCACCCCATCAGGACGGCGCCGCTACTGCTCCAACGCCTGCCGGCAAACAGCCTGGCGACAACGACACAACACGCCCAACGTGCCGATCAAACCGGCCCGCCACGAAACCATCTACCTCTGCCCCGACTGCAACACCCGATACCTCGGCACCCAACGATGCCCCGACTGCAACACCTTCTGCACCACCCTCGGCCCAGGCGCACCATGCCCCCACTGCGACGAACCGGTCGCCATCAACGACCTCATCACCACCACCACCAACGCCCTCAACACGCCCCGACCCCAAGCCGTCTAACCTCACCCAACAAGCCCAAGGTGGGGCCAAACCAGACCAGCACCCCGGGG
>JANMCE010000398.1:0-2575 GCA_031360915.1 Actinomycetes bacterium
GGGTATGAGATGAGCACCAGCCCCGCGGCGGGCAATCCGTCGGCCACAGCCATCGAGCACATGCGACCGCCCATCGATCGGCCACCCAACAGCAATGACCCAGGCTTCTTCTTCGCCCGCTGGACGAGCGCCTCAGCCTCGGCCACGACCGCGGCGAGCAGCACTGGCGCACGATCAGGAGGACGGCGGCCGGCCTTGCGATACGGGAAGTCCATCCGCTCGACAGGCAGAGGCTTGACGGCCTGCTCGATCGCAACGAGACACGAGTGGTTGCGATCGGACCCGGCGCCAGGAGCCAGTAGCAGTGCGCCGGGCTTCACGAGATGAGCAATTTTCGCGCCTCGGTGATGTCCATGATGAGCTTGCTCGCGTCATCGTCGTCCCCACCATGATCGGGATGGACATCACGCAGCCGCTGACGATACTGCGCGGTGACTTCCTTTTTGGTCGGCGCAATCGTTCCCACCGGGAAACCGAGGATGTCGAGGGCCCACGCCTTTGGGTCGGCGAAGGCCATCAGCGACGCGTTGGGTGACCCACCCACACCGGCGAGGTGGGCAATGAACGACGGCCCGATCGCACCCTGCCAACACATTGCTTTGCGCAGCAGACCGGCGAGCGCATGTCGGGTGGCGTCGTTGAAACGCTCGACCGCGTAGACCGCAGCGAGAGCCTGCTGGAGTGGACTCGGTGTCTCGGCCAACTCAAACGAGACGTTCTCACCGTCGCCCGACAGGCGATGCACCGTGCGGGCCAGACCCACGTGATCGACCTGGAGGCGGTGCAACAGCCGGGGCTGCACGACCCGCTGCCCGTACTCGACCTGTTTCACCAACCGGTGCAGATCGGGCAGCAAATCCTCATCAATGCCGTCGAGATTCGCGGCCAGGACCGCAGCCAGAAGCAGCCCGCCAAAGCCGGGCAACGGATCGACGGGCAGGAACAGATGGCCGAGCGAAAGCCGCCTGGTGGGGGTAATTGGGCGGGAATGCCACACTTCAAACTCAGCCAGTAACACAGGAGCCAAAACTACCCTCCCAATCGCGGCCGACCCTCACCCGGGTCCTGTCGAGTTCTGGCAGTAGGTGATGTCATGAATCGACACCACGTACTGCCAAATCTGCGGGACGCAAGGCAGGACTAGACGAAGGGGTGCAGCAAGTCCCTGAGTGCGCCGCTTTGGCTTTGACGGCTTCGCTGGATGCGCCGCCGTCGCCGATGGTGTCGCTGAGGCCGTTGGCGGACTCGACGATCTTCTTCCACACGAGGCTCTCGATGCCGAACGACTCGTCGTTCGCGCCACCTTGCGTTCTTTGCCGACCTCGATCGACAACAGGGCCGAACGCGGACCACCCGTCGAGCTAGACCGCGACGATGTCGAGAAGATGCTCAATGCCGACGAGGTCCCCGGCGTTGCGGGTGTACAAACGGGCGCCGTTGGCATGCGCTGTCGCAGCGATCAGGAGATCCATCACCCGCGACCTCGGTTGACGACCGTGAGCAACTACTGCGGCCGCAAGCTGGCCGTAACTGACCGCCACCGCATGATCAACCGGGAGGGCGTCGAACTTACGTTGCAGTTCCGACAACCGGCGCAGGCGCTCACTCCGCGCCGACGGGTCGGCGGTCACGAGCACGCCGAAGTGCAACTCGGCCAACGACGCTGCGCTGATCGCCAGTTCACCCTCCAATTCGGGGACATCTCTCGCAATCAAAACGCTGGTATCAAGCAACGCTTTCATCGCGAGGCTCCCACGGATTAGCGAAGGACTGATCGATGAGGTCACGATCGGTCTCCCAACCCGGATCCGGTCGACCCGTGAACAGGTCGGCAACATCAGCCCACCGCTGCCAACGCCGCGGCGCCGCAGACACCAGCCGTGCAGCAAGACGCCCAGCAACCGTGATCTCGATCTCCTCACCAGCCTCAACACGGCGAACAAGCTCGGACGCATCCTGCCGTAATTCTCTCAAGCCGACGGTAGCCATACGACACTGTAGCACATGAGCTACCAAACGTCCGACATAGGCTGTTCGTACTTTCGCGACGCGAGGATGTCGTGGACGTTGACGGCCGCCAGATCGTGAAGGAGGACTCGATGGAGTCAGCCGAAGGAGCCAAAACGTTTCAGGCGTCGGGTGAGGCCTACGACCTGTACATGGGTCGCTACTCGTGTCCGCTTGCGGTCGTGTTCGCTGACGCGGCCGAGATCGTGCACGGTCAGACGGCGCTCGATGTCGGATGTGGCCCCGGTGCGCTAACGGGTGCACTGGTTGATCGACTCGGCGTCCAGGCGGTGTCGGCATTCGATCCGTCCGGTCCGTTCGTAGCCGCCTGTGCGGCACGATACCCGGGCGTCGACGTTCGCTCGGGTCGAGCGGAGGAGATCCCGTTCCGTGATGGCCAGTTCGATGCTGCGCTGGCGCAACTGGTACTACATTTCGCCTCCGATCCCGAGGTGGTGGCAGCCGAGATGCGGCGGGTGGTTCACCCGGGCGGCACCGTTGCGGCATGTGTTTGGGCTTTCGACGGAGGGATGGAAATGCTGCGCCGTTTCTGGGACGCGGCACTGAG
>JANMCE010000409.1:0-3131 GCA_031360915.1 Actinomycetes bacterium
CGGCATCGGCTCCGCCGAGAGATCGTCACGACAGTGCTGGTCAACGAGATTGTGAACATGCAGGGCGTCTCGTTCTTCCGTAGAATGGAGGAAGAGACCGGAGCCGAGTTAGCCGACATGGCGCGAGCTTGGCTCGCCACCCGGGACATCCTGCGGTTGCCCCGTTGGTGGGACGCCATCGACCAACTCGGGTCGAAAGTAACCGCTTCGTTGCAGACCGATCTGTTCCACGATCTTCGCCGGGTCGCCGAGCGGTGCACAATGTGGATGCTGCGTCGTCATCAGCCGCCGCTCGATGTCGCCAAGACGGTCGACAAGTTTGCTGACGGCGTCGACTTGCTCGCCCGTGACCTCGACATCTGTGCGCCGGGCTCGCTCGGCCGCGAGTTGCATCGCGTCCATAGCGACTACGTGGCCTCCGGAGTTCCCGATGAGCTGGCTGATCGGGCCGCGATTTGGGGTCGTTTGCACTCGGCGTTCGACATTGTTGATCTTGCAATGAAATACAATCGGGCGGTCAACGATGTGGCTCGGGTCTATTGGGGTGTGTTCGACCGTCTCGACGTCGGCTGGCTGTGGGACCGGGTTGGTCAACTGCCCCGCCAGACACGCTGGACCAACCAGGCTCGCTCCGCGGTTCGTGACGATCTCATGGACGCACTGCGCAGCCTGGCTGAAGGCGTGCTCCGGCTCGGCGATGCGCTTGATGCGCCCGAAGTGCTGGTGCTCGGCTGGGTGCAGAACGACGCCCGGGCCGTTGCCCGGGCCACCCGCCTGCTCGCCGACGTGAGGGCCGAAGGCCTTTTCGACCTGGCCTCGCTGACCGTGGCTGTCCATCAACTTTGGTTCCTGGCACCCGGTCTTATCTCGGCTGGTCCGCTTGATCGACGCCTGTGATCAGGCCAACTGACCGGTGAGTCGGCCGTACAGGCGATGGGAGCCTCGTGGTGGCCGGAACGGCTTCCAGCTCTGCTCGTCGTGACGAAGACGATCGGCGACCGCGAGTAGGACCGCCGGGTTGAAGCCGAGCCCGGCGTGACTGCCGAAGACTTCGATGGATTCTCGCTTGCCGCCAGTTGACTCTACGCAGGCGCGCCAGTCGACAATGCCATCGCTCTTCGAATAGATCGCAGTGGAAGGGACCTGAAGATCGTCGACCAGGTTGGTGCGGAGCTTGGCCAAGTCGGGAGCGAACCCGGGTGCTACCCGATTCCAGATCGGATCGAGTGCGGTGCGGTCGCCGGCCTCCAAACGGAACGGTGAACCAAGGGTGATGACTTGCCGCACCATCTCGGGGTGTTGCTGCGCCAGCATACGAGCGTAGATTCCGCCGAGACTCCAGCCGACCAGACTGACTTGACGGTGATGACGCTGGTGCACGTACTGGAAGCGTTCTTCGAGTCCGTCGAGCACCCGCGGTGTCGGTCCGAGATTGGTGCCGAGATGCCAGCCGTGCGCCCAGTAGCCCTGGCTGCGGAGGAACCAACGCAACGGCTCGGTGGAACGGTCGGACGTCGTAAATCCCGGCAAGACCAGGACCGGGTGGCGATCACCGCGACCAACTAGCCGCAGTGCAGGGGACGCCGCAAAAAACGCGCCGAGTTCGAAGGCTGCCCGGCCCTCAGACACCGTGCGCCACCAGGGCGGCGCAACAACAGGATTTTCCACCGTCACAAGGGCCAGCCTATCGGGGGTTTTGTGCCGTTCGTCACTTGCCGAAGATGCCTGTCGGAACTCTCGCGCACCCCCTGAGTAACGTGGGCGGTGTGGCTACTGACAGACCCTTTCGAGTTCGCTTCGCCCCGTCCCCCACCGGCTACTTCCACGTTGGTGGCGCCCGAACCGCGTTGTACAACGCCCTCGTCGCCAAGCAGGTGGGCGGCGTGTTCGTGCTGCGTATTGAAGACACCGACGCCGAACGCAACCGGCAGGAATGGACCGACGGCATCATCTCCGCTCTCGCCTGGATCGGTATCGCCCCGGGCACCTATGAGGGCCCCCATTTCCAGAGCGAATATGCGGCCGAGCATTCCCTGGCAGCGGCGAGGCTGTTCGAGCAGGGCAACGCCTATTACTGCGACTGCTCGCAGGAAGTGGTGCGGGCGCGAGTGGGGGAGAACAAGGGATACGACGGCTTCTGCCGCGACCGCGGCCTGGAACCTGCGCCAGGGCGACCTCTGCGCTTCAAGGTGCCGCGCCCCGGTTCCACCACCGTGGTTGACCTCATCCGTGGTGAGCCCGTGTTCGATCACGACATCATCGAAGACTTCATCTTGCTGCGCGGTAACGGCACGGTCATGTTCCTCCTGGCCAACGTGGTCGACGACATCTCCATGGGTATCAGCCACGTCATTCGCGCCGAAGAGCATCTGCCCAACACGCCCAAGCAGCAGCTGTTGTGGGAAGCCCTCGGTCATGGCCCGCCTGTCTGGGCCCACGTGCCGCTATTGGTGAACGAGAAGCGACAGAAACTCTCCAAGCGCCGCGATCCTGTTGCCCTTGAGATGTACCGAGACCAGGGCTACCTGCCCGAGGCGATGAAGAACTACCTCATGCTCCTCGGCTGGTCACCGGCTGGCGATGCCGAGATCGTGCCGTGGAGTGATATCGAGCGAGACTTTTCGCTCAGCGACGTGAACTCGTCGCCTGCTTTCTTCGATGTGAAAAAGCTGCGCTCGTTCAACGCTGACTACATCCGGGCGTTGTCGCATGACGAGTTCGTGGCCGTGTGCCAGCCCTGGTTGCATTCCCCCGATGCTCCGTGGCCAAGCGAGCAGTTTGACCCCGCAGCGTTCGACCGTATGGCCGATCACATTCAGACCCGCGTCGAGGTCTTGGGTGACGTTCCGGCGATGGTCGATTTTCTTTTCGTCGACGTCACTCCGGCCGACAGCGACTGGGACAAGGTGATGAAGCCCCCGGCCGCCGAGATGCTCGCCGGGGTCATCGGCACCTATGAGGCCTGCCCCTGGCTGGCCGAAGTGCTCAAGGCCGAGCTGGAGGCGGTCGGCGCGTCGCTCGGTCTGAAGCCGGGTAAGGCCCAAGCCCCGGCGCGCCTGGCGGTTACCGGAAGGTCGGTCGGCCCGCCGCTCTATGAATCATTGGAGGTGCTCGGGCGGGAGCGCACCCTT
>JANMCE010000453.1:0-6217 GCA_031360915.1 Actinomycetes bacterium
CCGTTGGCGTTCGTCGGGGTGCTGGGACAACCAGTTGATCGCGTTCGCCGTCAATGCCGTAGTGGTATCGAAGCCGCCACCGATGACCAGGAACACGGTGCCGAGGATGCCGTCGTCTCGCAACGGTGCGCCGTTGATATCGGCGTCGATTAGGGCCTTGATGATGCCGGGCCGCGGATGGGCACGAGCCTGGCCGATGCACCCGGCGAGCTGCATCACCATCCGCATGGTCTGCTCCTGCACGCGGGGAAGATCGGGACTGTCGGGCTTGGTATAAATGCCGGCGTGCGCTGGCTCGCAGTAGATCTCCCAGTCGGCCAGCGGCAACCCCAGCATCGCCATGGTCAACACTGCCGGCACGATGTTGGCGATGTCGTCGACAAAATCGGCCGACCCTGATTCGATCACATCGGTGATGCACGCCCGAGTGAAATCGCGCACCAGCGGCTCCCACCGCTCGATGGCGGACGGCGACATGTACGGATTCAATACGCGACGGAAATCGAGCTGCTCCGGCGGATCCATCTCAAGAAACCCTGCCGTCACCTGTGGACTCGAGTTGGGAATCTGGATCCCCTGATAGCCGTTACCGGTGCCCGTGATGTCTTTGGTGGCCGACAACAAGTCCGGATGCCGAAGTAGCTCGCCAGCAACCTCAAGATCGGTAACCACCCAATAACCACCGTGACTTTCGCTCCAGGTCACCGGACACTTACCGCGCAGTTCGTGGCTGATCTCCGGGTACCGATCCCGGTACTCCGTGCCGTGCTGGTCGAATTCCACAACGATTCGATTGTCCGTGCTCATCGTGCCCCCTCGTCGCGATGCCCCTTCCCGAGAGGCCACGAAAATACTAACCTATTTCTAACGGCCGAATCGACACCGCCATCGGCATGATCTCGTCGGCGGCAGGCCTCGGCTGGGAAGGCGAACTGACGGAGCTGGGCTCCTACCTCGACACTCCCGATTTCGACTCGGCCGCTGCCTGGATCAATGCCCATCCCGGTACCGACACCTACCGATGGAGCAAGCAAGCGATGAACGCCTATGTGGCGCGTCAGGCGTATTCGTACCTGCGGCGCGGCGTCCGGATCAACGCCATTCTTCCCGGGCCGACCGACACGCCACTCGCCCGGGCCCACGCCGACGAATGGCTCGGGTTCGGCAGCGACTATCGCGCAGACGCAGGAGTACCGGCTGCGACCCCCGATGACCAGGCCTATCCGCTCCTCTACCTGTGCAGCGATGCGGCCAGCTACATCACCGGCACCTGCCTCGTGGTCGATGCCGGATTGGTCTCGTCCGGGCTCACGGGTACCTATGCCAATGCCACTCCGGCGGCGCGAGCCCTGCTCGGCAAGATCGGCGATCTAGCCCTCGGGTGAATCCCTTCCTCGACGGGGCTAGAACTGCACGATGCGACGTGGCCCACCATCGAAACGTTGGCATTCGTAGTGCCGAACCATCGATGAGCCAGGAGGGCCAAGCGCCATATGCAGTCGCTGGTTTCGCTTGTGGAACAGCACCGTCAACGGTTCGTCGTTGGAGGTGACGGGCCATGCGGAACGCCAGTCGCATCTCATGTTGTGCTTCACGATCATCAACCTTGACCGAGCCAAGGGACCGCACTAACTGCTGCGAGACCGAGTCGTGCCGCGTGGCCAACGATGGCGGCGCTTCGAGCCGGGGAAGATCGAGCCCAAGGTACTCCCCAAGAAAGTCGGTGGCCATCAGGTTGGTTTCGCTGCTCCACTGCATGATGTTCATGACGTCGGTGTCCGGCAACGGATCACGCCAAGCGGCGCCGAATTGCAGACCATTCCCCATGCAGGCGGCGAAGTGATGCCGTTTGATGGCCTCGAGGTCGATTGGCTGGCCGGTGAAGTGCTCGTAGCGGGCGTAGATCTTGGCGAAGTCACCGAAGTGCAGCAGCGTGTCGCGCATCCGCCAAATCGTCAGGTCTTCGAGCGGGTCGCCAACATGGCCGAATTCCAGATCGATGATCGCCACCAAGTGCCCGTTGTCGTGCATGAACTGGCCGGAATCCCACACGCTTGCCGCCAACCGACCGTTCGCCTGAGGCATATGCCTTAGATGCCAGCCGATACAGAACTCGGAGAATGGATCCGGCCGCACTTTGCGTTCCCGATAGCGGCTCACCATGTGTCGGTGACCGATCGTGGCTGCGTCCTCCCCTGGTGCAGGGTGCGAGATGCCGGCATCAATGAACGGCTGTGGATCCAACTGGTGCAGCACCGCCAACTGCTGTACGTACTCGTCCACCACCCGGTCACGGTCGACATCGCTCACGCCAGCAAAGTCTGGTTTGCCCGGCAGCCTGGCCATCAGCACGGCGTCCAAGAATCCGGGCGTCTCGATCAATCCGTACAGGTGCGGTACCGGCAACCCTTGCTGCTCCATCAACCGATGAAAGCTGTACTCGTGGCGTAAAGGAAACGCTTCAGAATCGGTTCGGTCGCCTCGCAAGACCATACCGACGGTCTCGCCGTCGACCTCTACATCGGCAAACCAGGTCGGCCGCCACCGCAACTGCCGCTCAATGTGCGTAACCGTTCCGCCGCTTGCGTCAGCAATGATCGTGGCGGCTTGCGCAGTCGTCGGAATGTTCATAGAACATCAGGTGAAGTGAAGCTTGAGGCCGGGTTCGTGCCAGTTGAGGGCCACAAGGCGCCCGCTGTCGGCGAGCGTGACATAGGCCGTGCACAGGTCCAGGCCTCCGAAGGCGATGTTCGTGACGAGACCGTCGGGCAGTGGGTGGTGGCGCATTGTGGTGCCGTCGGGCCAGATTTCGCTGATGCCGCCATGGGTGAGCGTGGCGACCAGAATTTTTCCCGACGCCGTCACGGCGAGGCTGTCGAACCGTTGAAAGTTCCCGGAACCGATGATGAATCGACCGCCGTGGGGGATGTCGTCCTGCTTGAGTTTGCTTAGCTCACCGGGGCCGATCACGTCCCATGCCCACAGTCGTGCCGTTGCGGTCTCGGACACGTACACCGTGCGGCCATCGGGCGAAAGGCCGACGCCGTTGGGGGTGGTAAGGGGCGCCGCAACGCGTCGGATGCTGGAGCCGTCGGCCAACGCGTAATACAGGCCACCATGCTCGACGGTGGTCGCCGTGGTTTTTCCGCTGTCGGTGAAATAGAACCCGCCTGCTGCATCAAACACGAGATCGTTGCAGGCCCGCAGGGTGTGCTCGCCGCAGCGGTCATAGAGGCGTTTATGGTGGCCAGTCGAGAGGTCCACCACGTCGATCCACGCCGGTTCGGGCAGGTAACCAACAGGACGGAGCTTGCCGTCGTGCGCCACGAACTTCACGCCGCCGTTGTTGCAGACGTAGACCCGGCCGTCGGGGCCGAGCGCGGCTCCATTTGGGGAGCCGCCCAGGTCGGCTACCACCTCGACCCGCCCCCCACCGAAGGCCCGAGAAAGCGTGCCACGGGCCAACTCGACAAAGAGTACCGATCCGTCGGCCAGCGGCACGGGTCCTTCGGGAAAAAGCAGCCCCTCGGCGATGACCCTCATCGAGAAGTCGAAGTCGATCACCGCGGGGATCGTACTCGGCTGCCAGTGGCAGCGAAACGACGGCCCGATCGGGCGCGAGCGCGTACGATCTAGGGTCGGCACCGTGAACGCATCAGGTACGTCGGCGGGGCCTCTCAGCGATGTGCGGATTCTCGACCTCACCAGGATGTATCCGGGGGCCTTCATGACCCAAAATGTTGGGATGAGCAATGCCGACGATGCCGGATGTGCCGCCCCTGAAGCTCTCCCACTGGCGGTAGATGATCGTCAAGAGCGCGGAGAACGACAGCGTCGCGATGGCGAACTGCAACAGTGGGCTTCGCTGCAACATTGCCTTCAGCGCCGCTCCGAGCAGGCCGGCAACGACTATGCCGACCACCAAACCGACAAGGAAACCACCACCCTTGTTGCCGGCCCACACCGACACGAACGCGCCCGTCCCATAGAACCCAGTGGTCGCCAGACTGAACTGTCCGGAAAGCGCGAACTGGATATAGAAGCCCGACGCAAGCAGCACCGCGATCATGCATATGGCTTTCGGTCTTCGCCCGCACCGCCGCCTCGGCTCGCATCACGCGCGGCTCATGCTGTCCACGCTGTTCCTGGGCGTATTCACCCGACTGTCGGACTTCCAGGTCCAATGGGATGGCGTCGAACGCTTCGAGGACTGCGGCAGCGTCTACTCAATTCGTCGCCTCCCGGTTATCTTCACCCCCGGCCCCCGGGTACGGACAGCGACGTAGCCGAGGCTGGCCACCATTTCTGCCATTGGGTCATCGTTGACCGTCGGTGTTTCCGCGCCGTTTGACACCGATGCCAGGAATCATCTCAGTCGATCGCAACCCAAGCGTCAGCCCGTGCGGCGGAGGCGGTCACCAGCGCGGCGTTGGCTTCATCGCTACGTCGGACCCATTCTTCGGCGGCAGCTGGGGTCTTGCCGAAGGCAATGTGCCGGGCGATCAAGCGGGGCACGCGAAGCTCGTCGGGCACGGACGCAAACCAGCACACGTGCAGCATCGGCCGTACCGATGCCCAGGGGCCATCGTTGAGCAACAGGTAGTTGCCTTCTGTGATCACCAATCGCACGTCCGCCGAAACCTCGATCGCCCCAGCTATCGACGTGCTCAGTTCGCGTTCGTATCGTGGCGCGTACACGACCTCGCCTGGCGTCTGGTTGCGCAAGCGGCCCAGAAGCGAGGCATACCCGGCCACGTCGAAGGTGCACGGTGCCCCCTTGCGGTTCCGGGTGCCGTGCGCTTCAAGTACTGCGTTGTCGAGGTGGAATCCGTCCATCGGCACGATCACGCACTGCTGGGGCCCAAGCGCTTGAGCGATACGGCCCGATAGGGTCGACTTGCCCGCTCCCGGGCAGCCGGTCACGCCGAGCAATGTCCGACCCGGGATAGCAACCCGGCGTGTCGCCCATTCAACCGCTGCGTCGATCGTCATCGATGTCATCCCATCAGAATTGCACGACTCGACTAGGTGATGCCGTGGAGGCGTTTCATGCCTTCGGGATCAAGGCCAAGTTGTTGTGCAATGTCGAGGGCATCCCAGTACTCGCGCCAGGAGATGATCTGGCCGACGTCGTTGAACTCGAACACGGCGTTGACGCTGGAATAGATGCGCTTATCGAACGCAAGCATGGTGACGTGATCACGGCGTTCGGTGAAGACGTAGCGCTCGTTGGAAGCGACCGCGATCATCTCGCACTCGCATTCCTTGTATCGGGTGAACTGCTGCGTGAGCTCGGCCTTGATAGCTGCGGTACCAACGATCGGCTGGCGGGCCGGAACGAGCGACTGGTAGGTCGCGTCGGTTGCAAACGAAACGAACGCGGCGTGAAGATCGGGAAACACCAGATCATGCAGCCGATTGAGGAAGTCTCGAACCGCGGCCTCGTTCCGGTCGGCGGCGGTCACGGCAGGATGGCGGGATAGTAGTTTTCGGCGCCGATGGCGCGGACGTCGACGAGCCAACTGCCGTCGTAGCGGTCCGATGGGGTAACGGTATCGCCCGCTTCCAGGTTCCAGGCCTGACGTTTGTAGGTCCAGTTCGTCGGGTAAAGACGATGGGCCTCACGCCAGTGCGGCACCGCGGCATCGTGGTCACCGTGGGCAAAGAGGTGCTGGCCGAGCTCGAAATGGGCCGCGGCACGGGCCTCGCCATCGCCACGGGGCACCGACCGTGCGATGACCTCATCGGGTGAGAGCACGTACTGGCTGTCGGCACCCTTTTCTGCCCAATCGAGCAGCATGGCGAGCGTTGCCGCCGGGTCGATGTTCATTTTGAGCACTTCGTTGACCACCCCTCGACGTTCGGGCGGCAGGTGATCGGTCATGGCCGGCAGCATGTCGATAACCGGTGTTGACCCGGGCCAGGCTGGTTCGGCGGGCCGCACGATCATGCCGTGCTCATCGATCCACACCGAGTTGGGTACGTTCACAAAACCGAGCAGATCGTCGGTGATGTGGGCGACGTCGATCAGTGACGGATGCTCGGGCTTCGCGACGTCAATCCACGGCCGAGCCGCATCGACCCCACCGGTGTCGAGGGCGACGGTAACGATCTCAATACCGAAGGGGAGGAGTTGGGTTCGCAGTGCCTGCCACACGGGCAGGTCGAGTCGGCAGCCTCACCACGAGGCCCACGAGACGACCACCACCTTCTTCGG
>JANMCE010000007.1:0-12961 GCA_031360915.1 Actinomycetes bacterium
GCGTTGGCGCGCATCATGGAGCTGGTCGGCGATGACTCGGCCCTTGTTCAACGGCTTGTCGACGACGATCTAGTTGCATCGCTCCTCGTTGTGCACGACTTGCATCCGCACGACCTTCACGAGCGGGTGCGTCGTGCCATCGACTCCGTCCGCCCGTACCTCGGTTCGCACGGTGGCGACGTCGAGATCGTTGACATCGACGGAGATCTCGGCACGGTAACGGTGAAGATGCTCGGCAGCTGCGACGGCTGCGCCTCCTCCGCGGTGACGCTGGAGTTGGCCGTGCGTCGCGCCATCGAGGAACACGCTCCCGAGATCACACAACTTGTGGTCGACGGCGGTTCGGACGGCATCGCCGATAGGGCGGGGGCCGATGCCGGCGCCACGAGTATTCCCGTTGCCCTTACGCGCAAACCGACGCACAATCCGCCGATGGCTCCCATCTACGGGCTTCGAGGACTCGTACCGGGCCGCGTCGGACTGCTTGAGATAGAGGGCAACCGGCTCATCGTATGCCGCGTTGGTGAACAGCTTTATGCCTACCGCAATGCGTGTCCGGTCTGTGCGAGCGACCTCGAAACGGCATCGGTCGATGGAGCCGCGCTCCGTTGCGGCGAGTGCGGGTCGGCGTACGATCTGCCACGCGCCGGTCGGAGCCTCGACGGCAACACGACCCATCTCGACCCGTTGCCGCTCGTCGAAACCGGCGGCGAGGTTCGCATCGCCGTGGCTGCGGTGGCGGCGCGATGACCGCAACAGCGAATGGCCCGCTCGCGATCCTCCAACGGATCCGATCCATGCCTGCTCAGGCGCAGGCGCCGCCCGAGGAGCGATGCGAAATGTGCAGCGAAGTCGTGCCGACCGAGCACCGCCATGTGGTGAACGTTGATGCGCGGAGCCTGATGTGTACGTGCCGTGGGTGCTGGTTCCTGTTCACGAGCGGCGGTGCCGGCGGCGGAAAGTTTCGCGCCGTTCCCGACCGGTACGTGTCGCTCGGGGGGCTCTCGATCGGGCCTGGGGGCTGGGACGAACTCCAGATTCCCGTGAGCGTCGCGTTCTTTTTCGTCAACTCGGCGCTGGGGTCCGTTGCGGCTTTCTATCCTGGGCCTGCCGGCGCAACCGAATCGTTGCTCCCACTCGATTCGTGGGATCGGATCATCGCCGACAACGAGATCGTTCGCACGATGGAACCCGACGTCGAGGCTCTGCTCGTTCGGCGTGACGGCGAGCATTCTGACGCGTTTGTCGTGCCGATCGATGCGTGTTACGAACTCGTCGGAAACCTCCGGCGGCTGTGGCGCGGCTTCGATGGAGGAACCGAAGCGCACGAGTCGATGGACGCATTCTTCGGGCGGCTCAACGAGCGGGCTCGATGAGCGCACTGGCCATCTCGGTGCTGTCGGCGCAGCCCGACCGGTACGCGGCCGTGCCTACTGTGGTGCTTCGGCTTCGACTCCATACGTCGGAAGCCGAGCCGGTTCACGCGATGGTGTTGCGGACCCAGATCCGTATCGAGCCGCAGCTTCGTCGGTACGGCATCGATGACGAGGTACGGTTGGTTGAGCTGTTCGGCGAAGCGACCCGATGGGGTGAATCGCTTCGGCCGTTCTTGTGGACCCATGTCGTCTCGGGGGTTGGAGAGTTCACCGGAAGCACCGAGATCGATCTCCCGGTCGCGTGCAGTTACGACATGGAAGTTGCGGCCGCGAAGTATTTCCACTCGCTGCGCGACGGAGCGATTCCCCTCGTTCTGCTTTTCAGCGGCACGGTGTTCAGCTACCGCGATGGGGGGCTCATCGTGCAGCCCATCGCATGGAATGTCGAGGCAAAGTACGACCTGCCGGTCGCGGTTTGGCGAGAAACAATGGATGCGTTCTTTCCGAACAGTGGCTGGATCCGGCTACAAACCGATGCCATCGATGCTCTCACCCGATTCAAGGCCGATCGCGCGCTCATCTCCTGGGACGAAACCATCGAACATCTCCTCAAGGAGGCCGACCGGTGATTTCGACGGACACGTTCGAGAAGGCGCAACGCGTCGCCGATGCGGTGATCTGGGAGGGCTACGTTCTCTATCCGTACCGAGCGTCGGCCGCTAAGAATCAGGTGCGGTGGCAATACGGCGTGCTGACTCCGAGGTGCTATGCCGAGGCCGACGGCTACGAGCGGTTCGCGATGCAGACCGAGTGCGTGGTCGAGTTCGCGCCGGAGGGCACGGTCGACGTGCGACTGCGTTTTCTCCAGGTGCAGGCCCGAACGATGGAGCGATCGATCGGCGACGAATTCGTTCCGGTCGCAGAACTCGATGTCGATGGCGAGTTGTGGACGTCCTGGGACGAGGCGATCGAGCACACGATCGACATACCGGACGTCGCGGTGACGACGAGCGGAAGCCACGAGGTTCCGATCACGCTGCCCGGCGGCTGCGAGGTGCAGACGGTGGGCAGCGCGGGACGGGTGGTGCGAGAACGCTGGCCCATCAGCGCTGTTGTGCGCCTGGAATCGGAGCGTTGCGTCGGGCCGTATCCGTTGAGCAGGCTTCGGGTGCGCGTGGAGAACACAACCGACTGGCAGGAGACCGGTGGTGTTCGCGACGAGGCAATGCGCCGGTCCCTGGTTGCCGTGCACACATTGATGCGTTGTCACAACGCATCGTTTCTGTCGCTCCTGGAGCCGCCCGAATTCGCCCGAGCCGCCGTCGAGACGTGCACGAACGAGGGCACGTTTCCCGTGCTCATCGGCGAGCCGAGCGACCCGACAACGATGCTGTCGTCGCCGATAATCCTCTACGACTATCCCGCCCTTGCTGCCGAGAGCCCGGGCGACATGTGCGATGCCACCGAGATCGATGAGATCCTCGCCCTTCGTATCCTCACCCTCACCGATGACGAGAAGCGCGCCGCCCGTAGCACCGATCCGCGGGCCGCTGCGATCATCGACCGGATCGAGGCGTTCACGCCGGATGTGTTTGCGAGCCTCCATGGTGAGATGCGTACCGCCGCGTCGTTCGGTGCCGGTTCGTTCGACGGTGCCGGTTCGTTCGACCGTGCCGGTTCGTTCGACGGTGCCGGTTCGTTCGACGGTGCCGGGTCGATCGGGGAGGCTCCCTGGTGGGAACCAGCGGTTGATGCCGAGGTGAACCCATGGGAAGACTCGATCGTCATCGACGGCAAGGTGGTGGCGAAGGGCTCGAAGGTGCGGCTTCGCCCGGGAACCCTGGCAGGCCGTCGCACCGATGCCCAAGACCTCTTTCTCATCGATCGAGAAGCAATCGTCGAGGGCGTGTTCTTCGATGTCGATGGCGATCAGCACGTGGCCGTCACGCTTCTCGACGACGCTGCTGCCGACCTGCACCAATGGCACGGACGTTTCATGTATTTTCATCCCGACGAGATCGACGTGCTGTCGTGAAGACGCTCGTGGCCGGCATCGGCAACATCTTCAATCGCGATGATGGTTTCGGCGGCGAGGTCGTCAGTCGGCTGGTCGATATGCCCGAAGACGTTCGGGTCGAGGACTACGGCATTCGTGGTCTGCACCTTGCACTCGACCTCCTCGACGGTGTCGACCTTCTCGTTCTCGTCGACGCAATCGGCGGCTCCGATGCTCCGGGCACACTCAGTGTGCTCGAACCCGACCCTCAAGCCGGCGGCGAGCCACTCGATGCCCACCGCATGGATCCCCAAGCCGTGCTCGGCATGGTTGCCGGCCTCGGTGGCAAGATCGGACGGGTCGTTGTCGTCGGCTGCCAACCGGCCGACCTCGACGACGGCATGGGGCTGTCGGCGCCCGTTGCCGATGCTGTGCCTCGTGCGGTCAAGATCGTTCAAGAACTCATCGCAGAAAGGAATTCCCCATGTTTCGTCGTGTCGTTGTACTCGTAGGATTCTTCGGTGCCGTCGGCGCCGCAGCTCGTGCTGTCGTGCCAGACATTCGTCGTTACATCAAGCTCAGGAGAATGTGAATCAACATGCGAGTACTCGGAATCATCTTCCTGGTCGTCATAGCTCTACTGGTTGTCGTTGGGCTCGTCACGTTTCTCCTTTCGTTGCCCTCGTTGCGTCGGTACCGACGCATTCGCCGCATGTGATCGATCTCTTCCCTAGGAGCAGCTATGTGTCTCGGTATTCCCGGCCAACTCATCGAAGTCGGCGTCGGCAACCCGCATCTCGCACGCGTCGACGTTGCCGGTGTGCGCCGCATGATCAACATCGGTCTGCTCGAGGATGAGCAACTCGAACCAGGCGACTGGGTGCTCATTCATGTTGGTTTCGCGATGTCGAAGATTGATGAGGCCGAGGCTGCGGTCGCACTCGCCTCGCTGAAACTCATGGGCTCAGGTCTCGATGATGAGATGGCGATGATCAGGGGGAGCGGAACGTGAGGTACGTCGACGAGTATCGAGATCCCGTGGCCGCCCGCACTGTGCTCGATCGGATCGGCGTACTTGCCGATCCGACGCGCCACTACAAGTTCATGGAGGTGTGCGGCGGCCACACCCATACGATCTACCGTCACGGCATCGAGCATGTCCTGCCGCAGAACGTCGAGCTTGTCCACGGTCCCGGTTGCCCGGTCTGCGTGATTCCGATGGGACGGATCGATGACGCGATCGCGCTGGCCGAAACGCCGGGAGTGATCTTCACGAGCTTCGGCGACATGATGCGTGTGCCCGGCGGTAAGGGAACCCTTCTCGAAGCCAAGGCCCGCGGTGCCGATGTGCGCTTCGTATACTCGCCGCTCGACGCACTAAAGCTGGCGGTTGAGAATCCGGATCGTGACGTAGTGTTCTTCGCGGTCGGATTCGAGACAACGGCGCCGTCGACCGCAGTCACGCTTGTGAAGGCGCGAGACGACCGGGTGATGAATTTTCGCGTCTTCTCCAATCACGTCACGATCGTGCCGCCGATCAAGGCGATTCTCGACTCGCCTGACCTGCGTCTCGATGGCTTTCTCGGCCCGGGCCACGTGTCGACGGTCGTCGGCAACCATCCCTACCGGTTCGTCACGAGGGACTACGGCTTGCCTCTTGTTACCACTGGATTCGAGCCGCTCGACATCCTGCAGGCCATCGCGATGCTCCTTGGCCAGATCAGCGAAGGCCGATGCGAGGTGGAGAATCAGTACACGCGTATCGTCAAAGATGAGGGCAATCCGAGGGCACTGCAGTATCTCGCTGAGGTGTTCGAGCTGCGTCCGCACTTCGAATGGCGCGGGCTCGGTTTCATCGCCCAGAGCGCATTGAAGCTTCGCGATGAGTTTGCGCCCTGGGATGCCGAACTGTTCTATTCCGTCCCCGGCGTTCGGGTCGCCGATCCGAAGGCGTGCCAATGCGGCGAGGTGCTGAAGGGCGTCATCAAACCGTGGGAGTGCAAGGTGTTCGGCACGGCGTGTACCCCGGAAACACCGATTGGAACCTGCATGGTGTCGTCGGAAGGGGCGTGCGCTGCATACTACAACTTCGGACGTTTGCATCGCGAGGCCGCGGTCACGCTCGGTCGGGCGTCGAGGTAGAGCATGCATGAGCTCGCCATCTGTCAGGCAATCATTGATCATGTCGAAGCGCGTGCCGAGGGGCGAGCGGTGCAACGCGTCGAGGTTCGCATCGGTCACTTCCGTCAAGTTGTGCCCGACTCATTGCAGTTCTCGTGGACCGTCCTCACGGACGGCACCGACCTGAGCGATTGCGATCTCCTGATCAATGACGTGCCGGCCGTGGTTCGGTGCGCGTGTGGCGCCGAATCGGTCCTCGACGTGCCCATTCCGGCGTGCATGACGTGTGGCGGAGTCGACGTCGAGTTCCTCAGTGGTAACGAGTTCGACGTTGCCTGGATCGAAGTGGCCGAGGCAAGTTGATGGGTCGCGTGCACATCAGCCTGGATGGAACGGTGCACGACCACGACCACCATGGCGATCATGCCCATTCCGAAGGCGGGCCGCAGCACGACGTCGGCGATCACAGCGGCTATCCGGCTACGGGAGTAGCGCGAATCTCGGTACTCCAGTCGATCCTGTCGGAAAACGACCGGGTAGCAGCGGGCAACCGAACGGCATTTGCGGCGAACGGTGTCGTGGCCGTCAACGTTATGTCGTCGCCAGGCGCGGGCAAGACATCGCTTCTCAAACGCACGCTGGTCGAGCTGCGGTCCACGCTGCGCCTCGGGGTCTTAGAGGGCGACATCGCCACCAGCCTCGATGCCGATCAGCTTGCGGGTCTCGGTGCGGCCATCTCGTTGGTCAACACGAGCGCCGGATTCGGTGGTGAGTGCCATCTCGATGCCGTGATGGTCCGCGCCGGCCTCGGGCGGCTGCCGCTCGATGAGATCGATTTATTGCTCATCGAGAACGTCGGCAATCTCGTGTGCCCGGCAGAGTTCGATGTGGGCGAGCACGCACGCGCCATGGTGTACGCCATCACCGAGGGCGAGGAGAAGCCGTTCAAGTATCCGGTTATGTTCCGCGCCGCCGATGTCGTGGTGGTCAACAAGATCGACCTTCTCCCTCATCTCGACTTCGATCTCGACCTCTTCCTGTCGAACCTTCACGCCGTCAACCCGAAGGCCACCGTGATAACCGCGAGCGCCCGAACGGGCCAGGGAGTTTCGGAATGGTGCGCATGGTTACGGCGGCAACTTCCCGCCTAGCGACCTCGGCCGCCCGAAGCCGAGCATTCTGAGGGCTCACGTAGCCCAATGAAGGTATCGATGTCGAGAAGCAAGAATTAGTCGCGTCTATTAGGTGTCTGGCCATTCGGGTCCGGCGAACGACGAGCAGGAGAATCCCAATGTCCTCCATCACCCCGTTTCTTTGGTTCGACACCGATCTCGCCGCCCCGGTCGAGTTTTACACGTCGGTGTTTCCCGACACGTCGGTAGGCGACGTCCAGGCCGCCGGTGACGGCGGCCCGGTCCTCACCGCCACGATCACTTTGTGCGGCCAGCAGATCATGCTGCTCAATGGTGGGCCCATGCACGCCGGGTTCACTGAAGCGATCTCGCTGTTCGTGAATGTCGGCACCCAAGCCGAGGTCGATGACCTCTGGGAACGGCTTTTGGCTGGCGGTGGTCAGCCCGGGCAATGCGGCTGGCTGAAGGACCGCTACGGCCTGTCGTGGCAAGTCGTTCCGTCCATGCTTGGCACCGTGTTGAGCTCCCCGGACCGGCGACGCGCTCAACAGGTGATGGACGCGATGCTGCAGATGGGCAAGCTTGACATCGCCCGTTCTCCAAGCGGCCTACGATCGTTGACAGGAGGCACACCCTTGCGTTTCATGCTGCTACAAAATTATGGGTCCGTGGCGTCCGGCATGGCCCCGATGCCGGAATGGTCCGAGGCCGACATCCAAGCGCACATCGAGTTCCAGATCGCACTCAACCGCGAACTCACCCTGGCCGGTGAGCTGCTCGACGCACAAGGTCTCTCCGGTCCCGAAGCAGCATGTTTCGTGACCTCCGACGGGCAACACCCGCCCGTGGTTTCCGACGGACCATTCCCCGAGACCAAGGAACTCGTCGCCGGCTACCGCCTCATCCAGGTCGACTCGCGACAACGGGCCGCCATTCGTCCGACCCCAGGCCGATCTCATCGACACCCGCCCTGCCGACGGTACTCCAGATCGTCTACCTCATCCTCAACGAAGCCCACACCGCCACCAGAGGATCGCGTCTGCACCGCGCCGATCTGGCCGACGAAGCGATCCGACTCGCCCGCCAGCTGCACCACCGGCTCCCCAATCACTCCGAAACCGCCGGTCTACTCGCGCTGCTGCTCCTCACCGACGCCCGACGATCGGCCCGGATCGACAGCGACGGCGAACTCGTACCCCTCGACCGACAAGACCGCCAGCTCTGGAACAAGTCCGTGATCACCGAAGGTCTCACGCTGCTCACCGCAGTATTCCGCCACCATCAACTCGGCGACTACCAACTCCAAGCGGCCATTGCTGCGGTCCACGCCCAAGCCGGCACTTTCGACGGCACCAACTGGACTGAGATCCAAGCGCTCTACAACCTGCTCGCCCGACGGAACCCGAACCCGCTCATCGACCTGAACCGGGCAGTCGCAGTCGCTCACACGGATGGTCCAGAACGCGCGCTCCAAGACCTCGCACCCCTGGCCCAACGACTCGCCGACCACCACCGATATCACGCCACCATCGGCTACATCCACGCACTCCGCGGCGACCCCGACGCCGCACGACACGCCTACGCCATCGCAACGCAACTCGCGACCAACGAACCAGCGCGCCGATACCTCCAGCGAAAAGCCACCCTGTGAACAACATCCGGCTGAACGGTACGGGCTAGTCGGGTGGGATGCGCCGTCGCCTCGACATTGCGATGAGCCTGGTCGGTGAGGTGCCCGTGCTTTTCCTCGATGACCCGACGACGGGACTCGATCCACAGTCCGCCCGTCGTTCAACGGCGATTACGTCGAACGTTGCGTTTACTCCCAAACAAAGGGCGGCTACAGGCCGAAAGATGAGTCTGCTATGTCATGGTGCAAGCGATCGCTGTCGTTAACTCCTTCTCCCGCTGCCGACTACATGCAGATCGCCCAGCAGCCCACCACGCTCGAAACGTGCGCCGACCGTGCGATCACAACGTTCGAAGCGGCACTCGACGTGCACCCTCTTGCCGCGCTGCGTGTCGCACTGCGTGTCGCAGTACCGGCGTGACTGGTTCTTCGTGAGGTCCACCAGGGCACGCCCGCAGCAGGGGCTGCACACAGACGCAGCCGCTGATACCCGAGGTCGCGCACCAGGATCGCCATAGCGACAGCGATTTCAGCACCGAGTCGCCGATCAAGCGGTGCGTCGTTCGGGGTGAAGTGCAGATGGAGGGGTAGTTGACCGTGGCGGACGAGCTGAGGCGTCGCGCCGCTTTCCCAGATCATGCTATTGAGTGCACCGGTACCGTAATCGGCCTGTTGATCATGATCCTCGTGACGAGAAGAACGCTCTGCAGAGGCACCATCCGCTCACGATGTCGTTCTGGATGTTTGCGTCGGTGGTGTGGGTCGTGCTCCTCCCAACCCTGGTGCCATACCTGCCCGAAATCGCCGTTATCCGGAGCCGACAGCACCCTCCGATCCACGAGGCGTCGTCGCCAAAAAGCACCACAAGACGCGGTGAGTCGAGTTAAGGCATCTGTCGCGAGCTACGTCTTGGACCGCTTGAGCCTCACCGATTGCCCGAATTGCTCTCGGTCACCGTCCAGATCGATGGAATCGAGGGGCCGGGCTCGAATCGGCAGGTTGCGCCAGTTCGAAGCGACTGGCCGAGTCCGGCGGCGAACGCGGGGGCTTGAGCCGCGATCTGAGAGAGCGCCCGTCGAAGTGCCTTTTGTGTTGAGGTTCGTGCGTGCTCAACCGAGTCGGCGAAGACACGGCTTTTTCCGGTGCCATCGACTGATTTGCGAATGTGTTCCAAGAGTTGGTCGAGGGCTCTGCGTGCTTGCGCGGCGCGTTCGATGTCGTTGTCGGCGTTGGCCTCGTCGATAGCGGATTCGAGCTCTGCGATTTGGCGACGCAATGCCGATCTCATGGGCTCATCGAGGAGCACCTGCCGGCTGCTTCCCGATACTGCGCCGGTGAGTGCTGCTACCGACAGATCCTGGAACGGGTTGGTCAGCAGCGTTGCCAAGACGCGCATGCCTACCGAGTCGGGAACTATGGCCCGGCCAAGTGGGGCTTCAATTTCCCAGACGCGTCCCTGGCGCCGGCAAAGCCCGTGGATCTCGTGTGCGACATCGAGCTCTGCGGCTAGCTGTTTCCATCGGCGGGACCAGCCAGTCATCGAAAGTGCTTCAGCCGCAGTCAGCGCTTCAACAAAGAGTTGTCGAGCCCGGACTTTGTCTCCACTACGATTCAGCTCGCTTGCGTACTCTGCCCGACAGATGGCAATCATCGGAAGATGTCCGAGGCGGATGTTTCCGGCGATCGAGTGTTCAAAGTGCGTCGCGGCCAACGCGTCGTCACCGAAGGCCGCTGCCGACAATGCCAGGGCCAGATCCACGGACCCCAGACAGACGACGGCGAGAGACCCGATTGCTGGCATGTCGGCGTAGGGCGCCAGAGCGTCGTAACACTTGCGGGCAAGTTCGGCATCTCGTAAGCGATGCACAGCCACAGCCATGGCAGTCAGTGTGACGAGCCAAAGGCTCGACTCGGTGAGACCAGCGGGCGGCGGCTCGAACGGCGCGATACGGGACAGTGAGATCCGAGCACGATCGCTCGCTCCGGTCTCGGCGAGCAGCAACGCGGCGATGGCCGAGAACACCCGGTTCGAGTTGGTCAACATGGGCGACTCGGCCAGCGCTGCGGCCATGTCGGTCAGTTCCTCCATGCGACCCTGGCAATAGCGGAGCGTGAACAGCTGGCCGGCATACCAGGTTTCGGCGTCGACTTCGCCGGCTTCGATGCCTTCGGCAAGGAGGGTTTCGAGCGCCCGTTCAACTGCGTCGAGTTGGCCGTCGCGTGTCAGCAACATGAGGTCGATCACGCGTCCGAGGTAGCGCAGGATTGCTATGTCGCGCGAGCGCGACTGCATCCGCCGTAGTTGCCGAACTGCGTCTGCGTCACCGCGCAAGAAGGAGTCGACCGTTTGCCAGGTGAGTGCGAGGGCGACAAGAACCTCGTCGTCACAAGCGACGGCAGCTTCGAGCATTTCCGCGACGGCGTGAGCTCGTTGTTCGTTATGTTTGGGTGGAAGCAGCGTGTGTATGTAGAGCGAGAGGGCTTCGGCGAGCGCCGCCGGTTGACGCTGCTCGCGCACTACGGCCACGGCCACGGCGACCTCATCGTGGTTTGCTCGCCCGGCATAGAACGTATCGGCGATGAGCCTCACATTCAGGCGGGCGGCCAGCAGGCTCGACGGTTCGCAGGACAGCAACGCCTTGCGCAGCATCAGTTGCGCCGTCGCGAACTCATCGGCGCTGCGGTGTTCGTTGATCCAGAAACCACAAAAACCCAAGGCCGCCTCGGCCATGGCTGCGCCATCGCCGACGTGTTCACCAACCGCGAAGACCTGGGCAAACACGCCGCGCGCCTGGCGGACGCATCCACCGCGCAAGAGCGCGTGGGCTTTGGTGAGTTCCGAGTTTGCGTCGTCGGTCGTGCGCCCCTCGCGCTTGATGGTCTCGCCTCGCTCATCGCCCTCGGTGGTCACACCGAAAGTGTGCCACGGCATGGCACATCAATGGCACGGTCTCAATACGAGAAGCGAACGGGCAACGTGGACGGAGCTACGCACCACGTGGGCCGGCAAGCCTGGACAAGGGAGTTGGTTCCAATGATCGGATTGCCACTGAATACGTCCCGACCTCCGCGCCGATTTCACCGAGCGATCGCGGTTGCCATCACCGCGGCGATGTCGCTCGTGGCGGCCGGTGCAAGACCTGTCGCCGCCGCTCAACCGCCCGAAAGTAGCGGACCGCTCGACGAGACGTTTGGATTCGGCGGAGGCTTCGTAACTACCTCGATCGGAGTCATCCGAGATGACGCGCGTGCGGTCGCAGTTCAGCCCGACGGCAAGATCGTCGCCGCCGGCTCGACTTTGATCGCGGTCGGCTCGCATATCTCGGATTTTGCGATAGTCAGATACAACGCCAACGGCACGGTTGACACGGAATTCGGCAACGACGGACGAGTAGTCACTTCCGTGGGTGGTTTCGGGGAAGCTACGTCGTTGATGCTTCAGCCTGATGGCAGCATCGTCGCTGCAGGGCACGCGTTCACTGCCACTGGCGTTGTGATGGTGTTGGCGCGCGTCAGAGCGAACGGCACCCTGGATTCATCGTTCGGTACGGCGGGGCTCGTTTTCACCCCGATCGGAGCGGGTGCCGCACTGTCAACGCTGGCACTGCAGCCGGACGGAAAGATCGTCGCCTTCGGCACCGCATTTATCGACCCCCAGAAGCCAGTTTTTGCTGTGGTTCGCTACAACGCCAACGGGTCGTTGGATGCGACATTCGGGAGCGGAGGCGTAGTAACGACGGGCACCGGCGGCATACACGAAGCGCACGCGGGAGCCGTGCTGCCGGGGGGAAAAATCGTTGCAGCGGGGTACAAGTTCGACGGCACGAACTTCGAAGTTGAGTTGGCGCGCTACGACACCAGCGGGTCGTTGGATCCGACCTTCGGTAGCGGTGGCTCGGTTACGACTGATCTTGGCCCGGCTGGCGAGGGCGCCACAAGCTTGACGGTGCAGGCGGACGGCAAGCTCGTCGTTGGTGGTCGCTCCGGAGACCAATCTGCGATTGTGCGCTACAGCGCGAACGGCGTGCTCGATTCGTCGTTCGGCGTTGGCGGCAAGGTCGTGGCACCTTTCGGCGCGCAGGAGGTTGGTGGTACCGACGGCGTGGCGTTGCAGCCCGATGGCAAGATCGTCGCTGTTGGCTACGAAACGGTCGGCAATGTCGATCGGTTTGTAGCGGTTCGTTATTGGGCAAACGGTGCGCTGGATGCAACGTTTGGCGCCGCAGGTAAGGCGACGCTACCAATCGGTAACGCCGACGCGAGCGCAATCGCCGTGCAGCCCGACGGAAAGCTCGTTGTCGCCGGATCCGCTTCGTCCGACGGTTTCGTGCATTCGTTGTTTGTCGTGGCGCGGTTCGATGTGGCGTATTCGGGGTTGGTGACGGGCGCGCCAGTGCGGGTATTGAATACCCGTTCAGGTCCACAGCCCGCGGCTGGGTCGATCACACGCGTCGCCACTGGCGTCCCCGCTGGCACGCACGCGGTGCTCGTGAACCTGACCGTGACCGGCGCTGCCGGAGCAGGCTACGTGACCGCGGACAAATGCTCCACACTGCTCCCCGGCCTACAAAACAACTCGAACGTCAACTACCAAGCCGGCCTCGACATCGCCAACAGCGCAGTCGTCAACGTCGACCCCGACGGCACCTTCTGCCTCTACACCGACCACGCAGCCCACCTACTCGTTGACCTCCAAGGCCGATAC